>DASSTN010000122.1:0-2595 GCA_035707905.1 Intrasporangium sp. | reverse complement strand
GGCGCCGTGAGGAAGTAGTCGAAGCCGACCGCCCCGGCCAGCGCGGCCAGCACCCCGGCCCATCGGTCACCGGTCGCCGCTGCGGCCACGACCGGGATCACGAGGACGATCGCGGCGGCGCTCGCAGCGAGGTCCCCCCGGAGCAGGCCGAGCATCGCGGCGACGGCCAGCGGGACCAGCACGGCCAGCGACCGCACGGTGCCCGCCCGGGCCTGGGCCCATCCACCCGTCATGACACCAGTGCAGCACTCCAACCCTCTGGGCGGGAGACCCTCGAGACAGGTCGTTTCAGCGCACCCTTCAGGTCACCGTGCAGCGCACCGTCTCAGCGCACCGGCGCCCGCACCCCTTCGCCCCACAGCTCGCGGGTCTGCAGCGCCCAGAACACCGCGAAGCACCCCACGAGCACCCCCTCGATCCACAGCACGGCGTGCCCCCAGCCGAAGAGGACTCGCCAGGCGAGCATGAGCACGAGGGTCGCAACCATGACGACGGCGACAGCGGCATACCGGTTGGCGTAGTCGGAGGGTGCCGGGACGGCGCCCTGAGCGGTGAGCCGACCGTACGCCCACGCGTTGATCGTCACGACCGCCACCATGGAGGCGAAGAGCACGAGAGCGGCCGCGTAATGCGCGTGCTCGAGGAAGAGCGACCGGGCCGCGAAGAACGTGATGAGGACGGCCACGTAGAGCACGACCATGGCGAGGACGCCGAAGCGCACGGGCGGCCGGAGCTGCTGGCCCGGCTGCAGCGCCCGGCGCGCGACTACGATCGTCACGAGGATCCCGGCCAGCCCGAGGACGAGGAGCGCGAAGACGTTGTTCGCGACGTTGGCCGGGGTGTCGCTCACCTCCATCGGCACCGAGCGGCAGGTGCCCGTCTCGGGCGTCGGCACGAGGGCGATCATTGGCGCCGCCGCCCCGCCCAGGTTGAGCAGGATGTCCTCCCAGTCGGTGTTGCCCTTGATGACGACGAGGCAGACGCCGACCGCCACGAGCGCGCCGACGACGATCCCCCGGGCCGGTGTGTAGTAGTACGCGCTGACCGACGGCTGCAGGCACCGCCAACCGGTCGCCCACCACTCGTGGAGCACCGCCGCACTGAGGAGGACGACCATGCCGATCATCGCGATTCGGAGATAGCGATACGTCTTGACGGCGTCCATGCGGGAAGGGTGGCACAGCCCACGAGCGTCCGCTCACCGACGAGCAGCCGTATGCCGCTCAGCCGGGCGGGCGGTCAGCTGTCCTTGAGGTCGCCCTCGGGGGCCATGCGGTCAGTGCGTTGCGAGTCGGACTCGCCGCGCTCCTCGCGCTCCTCGCGGGCCTCGCCCCGGCGGCGCCGCACGGACCACACGATGAGGCCGACGATGATCACGAGAGCGATGACGGCTGCCACGCCGCGGCCGAGCCACTTCTCCACCCGGGCGTAGGAGTTGCCGGCGACGTAGCCGATGGTCACGACGGTCGCGCCCCAGGCGATGCCGCCCGCGGCGTTCCAGACCAGGAACGTCCGGTAGCGCATGCCGGACATCCCGGCCAGGGCCGGCATGACCGCCCTGAAGAAGGCGGTCCACCGGCCGAGGAAGACGGCGGCTCCGCCGCGCCGGGCCAACAGGTCCTGGGCGCGGCCGAGCCGGGCGCGGTGCCGGCGCAGGGGTCGCAGCTCCATGACGCGGGGGCCGAAGTGCTTGCCGATCTCGAAGCCGACCGTGTCACCGAGGATGGCGCCGATGATGACGATCGCGAGGATGAACGGGTAGTCGACGTGGCCGATGGACGCTGCCACGCCGCCGAGGATGGCGACCGTCTCGCCGGGGAGGATGAAGCCGACGAAGATCGCGTCCTCGAGGAAGACGAGCACTCCCACCACGAGGTAGACGAGCCACGCGGGCAACCCAAGGATGTCGTGCACGAGGTTGTCCAGGACGGGCATTTCTCCACGGTACGCGTCCCGGCTGGGACGCACCTGTCCGCGGCACCGAGAAGCAGCCCGGGTCGTGGGTAGACAGGATGCCGAGGACGGTCGTCCGGTGTTCAGCCGCGAGCTCCTGACGGCCGTCCTCGCCCACCAACAGCCGACCGGCGACCCCAGGGCCGCCGGTCCCGACCTCCGGAGGAGAGAGAGATGTCCAACATGTACGACCCGTTCGAGACGTTCCGGCGCTTCGACCGGATGTTCTCGGAGGGCGCCCGGGGAACCGCGATGCCCATGGACCTCTACCGGTCCGGCGACACGTTCACGGTCCGGATGGACCTGCCCGGCGTCGATCCGAGCTCGATCGACATCGACGTCGACGACCGGACGCTCACGGTGCGCGCGGAGCGCCACCAGGACGAGCACACCGAGGACGCCACCTGGGTCTCCCGGGAGCGGATGGTCGGCACCTACGCCCGACAGCTCACCCTCGGCCGGGGCCTGGCCCTCGACAAGATCAGCGCCGAGTACCGCGACGGCGTGCTCACGCTGACGATCCCGGTCGCTGAGGAGGCCAAGCCACGCAAGATCAACGTCTCGCACGGCGGCTCCGGGTCGACCCCGGCAGTCGAGGGCACGGGGACCTCGGGCGCCGGCTCGACGGGCGGCCAGTCCGGG
>DASSTN010000121.1:0-10574 GCA_035707905.1 Intrasporangium sp. | reverse complement strand
GCGTCGGGGCAGAACCGCTCCACCGTGCCGTCGACCTCGCGGTCGAGCACGACGTCGCCGACGACGACGACCCGGCGCGTCATGCGAGGCTCCCGGCCGGCACGGCGGCGGTGAGCAGGCCGCGGGACGCGAGCACCTGGTCGAACGCGGCGCACAGGGCGTGGACGGCGAGCAGGTGGATCTCCTGGACGGCTGCGGTCGAGGCGGCCGGCACGGCGAGGGCGCTGTCGGCGATGCTCGCGAGCGGGTTGGGCGCCGGACCGGTCAAAGCCCAGACCTGCAGCCCGAGCTCGTGGCCCCGCTTGGCGGCGTGCAGGACGTTGCTGCTCGCCCCGCTCGTCGAGAGCAGGACGAGGATGTCCCCGGGCCGCCCGTGCCCCTCGACCTGGCGGGCGAAGACCTCGTCGGGACCATAGTCGTTGAGGATGGCGGTGAAGCTCGAGCTCTCCGCGTGCAGCGAGATAGCCGAGAAGGGCCGACGCTCCCGCAGGAAGCGGCCGACGAGCTCGCCGGTCAGGTGCTGGGCCTCGGCGGCGCTGCCGCCGTTGCCTGCCGCCAGGCACCGCCCGCCGCGGAGCAGCGACGTCGCGAGCTCCTCGCCCCACTGCTGGATGAGCGGCCAGTCGGCACGCAGCCCCTCGAGACCGTCGCGGAACTCCTGCTCGTGCTGGTCGAGCCAGGCCGGGGCGATCCGGGCGGCGTCGCACTCGGCCTGTCGGTGCGGGTTCGCCGCGCGGGCCTCCTCGACGACCTCGGTCAGGGCCTGCTCGGTCGCGGCCGAGACGATGTCCCAGTCGAAGCGTTCGAGCGCGCGGACCCGGGCCTCGGCGCCGAGGCGGGCCGCGAGCACCGGGTCGGCGAGGATCGCGCGGATCGCGTCGGCGAGGGCCCTCGGGTCGCGGGGCTGCACGAGCCGGCCGGTGACGCCGTCGGCGACCGAGTCGAGCAGGCCGCCGACGGCGCTGCCGACGAGCGGCCGACCCGATGCGGCCGCTTCGAGCGGGGTGATGCCGAAGGGCTCGTACCAGGGTGTCGCGAGGACGATGTCGACGGAGCGGTAGACGCCGGGCATCTCCGCGTGCGGGACCTGGCCCAGGAAGACGACGCGGTCGGCGACGCCCACCTCCTCGGCGATGGCCATGAGCCGGACGGCCTCCGGGTCGTGCTCGACCTCGGCGCGGGTGGGTCCGCCCGCGATGACGAGCTCGGCGTCCGGCAGCAGGGCCAGCGCACGGATCGCGGTGTCGAAACCCTTGCGCGGCACCATGCGCCCGACGAGGAGCAGCCGCGCGCGGCGGCGCCGGGGCACCTCCGACGCCGGTTCGTCGTCGGGGCCGGCGTCCGTGCCGGATGCGAAGCCGCCGCCCGCATCCGAGGCCAGCGGGGTGCCCGTGCCGGATGCCGGCGCGGCGTCCGCCGCGGCCCGGTCGGGGGGCAGGTCGTGCACGGGGTGGAAGCGTGCCGTGTCGACCCCGCACGGGATGATCCGCACCCGCTCGGGCGAGACGCCCATCGCCCGCAGCTCGGCGACCTCGTCGGTGCACGTGGCGATGATCCGGTCGACGCCGTGGGCGAGGTCGCGCTCGAGCCGGAGCCGGTCGGCGGGGCTCGTGTCGTCGGCGCCCTGGAAGCGGCGCTTGACGGTGCCGAGCGCGTGGAAGGTCTGGACCACGGGCACCCCACAGGCCCGGCCGGCCGAGAGGGCCGCGAGGCCGGACATCCAGAAGTGCGCGTGGACGACGTCGGGCACCTCGGCCCGCTTCCACTCCTCGCGGACCCAGCGGCCGAACTCCTCCATGTAGGGCAGCAGCTCGTCCTTGGGCAGCTCCGTCGGGGGGCCGGCCGGGACGTGGACGACGGTGGCGCCGGGCGCGAGCTCGACGCGCTCTGGGGAGCTGTCGTCCTGGCGCCGGGTGAAGACCTCGACGCGGTGGCCACGGCGCGCGAGGCCTCGAGCGAGCGCCGCGACATGGACGTTCTGCCCTCCCGCGTCGACGCCGCCCAGTGCCGCCAGCGGACTTGCGTGTTCGGAGATCATGGCGATCCTCATGAGGTCACCTCCCGGAAGACGTGGTCCCAGTCGTCGAGGAACCGTTTGAGTGAGTAGTGCTTCAGGGCGTGCTCGCGGGCGGCGAGGCCCCTCTCCCGCGCCTCGAGCGGGTCGTCGAGCCAGCGCCGGGCTGCGTCCCGGAGCTCGCCGAGGTCGCAGCTGAGGACGCCGGCCGAGTCCGGCACGGCGCGTGGGGCCTCGGTCGTCGCCAGGGCGAGGACGGGCATGCCGAGCGCCATCGCCTCGAGGAGCGAGAGGCCGAGGCTCGTCCAGCGGTAGGGGTGGAAGTAGACCCGGTGCTGCGCCAGCCGCTGGTGCATCGCCGCCTGGTCGAGGTCGACGCACTCGAGGAGCCGCACCCCACGTTCCGCTGCGACCTCCTCGAGTGCCGGCAGCCCCATACCGTGGACGGCAACCGAGAACTCGCGGGCGAGGTCGAGCACGAGGTCGGTCCCCGCGACCCGCCAGCGGCGCACCGGCTCGTTGACCACGACCCCGATCGACGCCCGCTCCCCGGTGTAGCGGTGGCCCGGGTCGGGGATGCCGTGCTCGACCACAAGGGTCCGCGCGTCGCCGCAGTCCCAGGCGATCGCGTTGAAGTGGGTGACGTGGACGACCGGGATGCCGGCCAGTCGCGTGTCGGTCGTGACCGGGTGCCGGCTCCGGACCGCGTGCTCGGTCGGGGCGTTGTGCTCGACGTAGACCGCGGGCACGTCGTGGCCCACCCGCCAGCCGGTCCACCGCTCGAGCAGCTCCGCCTCGTGCGGCCGCTGCAGGACGACGAGGTCGACCGACTCCTCGCCGAGGGCAGCAACGGGGACCTCACGCGCGCTGACCGGCCAGTCCCACGTATCGGCGCGGCCGAGTCCGTCCACGTCGCGGCCGGGCGTGACCGGCAGGAGGTAGTCGTGGCCGCCGGAGACGAAGGACGTCATCCACGAGCCGTGCACGTGCCAGGCGAGGACCCTCATCGCGCCACCTCCAGGGCCGTCGCGGCCGCCGTGGGCGAGCCGACGAGTCGCGCCACTGCGGCGGCGACGTCGGCGGGGTCGATGCCGTCCAGGCACGGGTGGCCGGGCACCGGGCAGGTCCGGGCGCGGCTGCCGTGGCAGGCGGCGAGGCGGTCGCCGAGCACCTCGCTCGGCACGCCCCAGGGAGCCCACCGCTCCGGCGGGACGACCGGGGCGAAGAGGCTCACGACGGGGGTGCCGACCGCCGCCGCGAGGTGGCCCGGGCCGCTGTTGACGGTGACGGCGCAGTGCGCTCCGGCGAGGACCTGGGCGAGCTCGGCGAGGGTCGTCTGCCCGACGAGGTCGACGCCGCCGCGCGGGACGACCCGCCGGGACGGTGCCGGGCCGGTCGGTGCGCCCGTCACGACCACGGTCCAGCCGTCGGCGGCGAGCCGGTCGGCGATGCGCCGGCTCGCGAGGTCGCCCAGGCTGCGGGCGGGCACCGACGCGGTCGGGGCGAGGACGACGTAGGGCCGCCCGATCCGGAGCTCGGGGCGGGTCGGCGCGGGCAGCGGCACGAGGCGCAGGCGCGCGTCGTCGTCAGCGGGCAGGGGGAAGCCCGCGGCGTCGGCGAGCGCCAGCATCGCCTCGACCTCGTGACCTCCCGCCGCGCCGCCGAGGTCGGGCGCACCGAGCGGCATACGGCGGTGCCGGACGTCGAGGAGCGAGCCGGGGTATTCCTCGCTCGTCGCGCTGACGCGGCGGGCGCCCCCGAGGCGGGCGAGCAGGGCCATCGGCAGGGCGCTCTGGTGGAACGACGTGAAGATCACCACGTCGTCGTATGCCGCTGAGCTCAGTCGCGCGACAAGGTGTTCGACCGCGCGGGGCGAGACCGGTGAGGGGTCGGTGCCCGTCCAGGGCGCGTCGAAGACGATCACCTCGTCGATGTCGGGGAGCAGGGCCGCGGCCTGCCTGCCGGACGGGGAGACGAGCAGGTCCAGACGCCCGCTGCCGGCCCTGAGGGCGCGCAGGGCGGGCGCCGTGAGGAGCACGTCGCCGTCGCTGTCCAGGCGGACCGCGAGGGTGCGGTTGGAGCGGACGGTAGGCGCGGTCAAGAGGCACCCCCGATCCGGAGCAGGTCGAGCGCCTCCTCCAGGCTGGGTGCCACCCAGGGCGCGTCGGCCGTCTCGTCGGGAAGGGTCTCGGCCGTCGGGACGAGCACCGCGCGGGCGCCCGCCGCTCGTGCGGCGAGGACGTCGCTGCCGATGTCGCCGATCACCGCGCACTCCTCGGGCCGGACGCCGAGCTCACGGGCGGCCGCGAGGACGAGACCCGGGGCCGGCTTGCGACAGGCACAACCGTCGTCGGGCCCGTGCGGGCAGACCTGCCAGGTGTCGAACGGGCCGAGCCGCCCGTCGATCTCGGCGTTGACGGCCGCGACCTGGTCGTGGGAGAGCAGTCCGCGGGCCACACCCGACTGGTTGCTGACGACACCGGTGAGCAGACCGTCGGCGCGCACCCGCCGCAGCGCTGCCCCGGCTTGGGGCACCGGCTCGACCAGGCTCGGGTCGCCGTTGTAGGGCACGTCGTGCACGAGCGTGCCGTCCCGGTCGAAGAGGACCGCGCGCAGGGGTGGCGGCCACGGCTTTGCGTGCCGGTGGCGCCACTCGCCCCGAATGCGGTGCCACACCGCGGCGGCCGGGATGGCGGCGCTCGTCCAGGCCATCTCGGTCACCTCGGCGGCGGTGCGGGGGCCGGGCGCGATCCGGCGCCGCGCGAAGTCGGTGGTGAGCCCGAGCCAGGTCAGGGCGGACAGGCCAGCGACCCGCCGGAGCATGCGGCCGCGGCGCGAGCGGACGCCGGGCGCGGCCAGCGCGAGCGCCGTCGTGGCAGCCGCGGCCGCGGCCCCGACCGTCGCGAGGTGCCAGCGGAACCGGCCCCGGCCGGCCTGGGCGGCCTCGCGCCATCGCGGGCCGTGCAGCCGCCGCATGAGGGCGTCGTCGGCGTTGCCGCGCTGGACCCGGAGGCTGGTGCCTCGCGTGGCCGGGCGCACGGGGTGGGTGACGTGCCGCTCGCCCCGCACGAGGTGCCAGCCCGCGCCCCGCAGCCGGAGCGCGAGGTCCGCGTCCTCTCGGTAGGCGCGGGGGAAGCGCTCGTCGAAGCCGTCGACGGCGAGCAGCGCGGCGCGGCGGAAGGCCATGTCGGCGGTGATCCAGTGTGAGTGCTCGAGGCCGGCGGTCGACCGCTCCCAGTCCGTCGGGCGGCGGTCGGTGGGCAGCGGGGCGGTGAGCGTGGCCTGTGATCCGGCGACGGTCTCCGGCAGGTCCGCGAGGTCGGCCGCGAGCCGCTCGGACCAGTCCGGCGCGACCCGGACGTCGTCGTCGAGGTAAGCGACCCACTGGGCCGTGACGAGGTGCCCGCCGAGGTTGCGCGCGGCCGCCGGACCGCGACCCAGCCCCGCGACGACCCGGACCGGGCTCCAGCGCCCGATCGCCTCGCCGGGGTCGATCGGCGGCGTCGGGTCCGGGCGGTCGTCGACGACGACGATCTCCCGGGGCCGGGGGCCGGTCTGGACCGCGAGGTCGCCGAGCAGCTCGTGCAACGAGGGCCGCCCGAGCGTTGGGATGACGATGGCGAAGTCGACCTCAGGAGCAGTGCCGTTGCGCCCCGGCGGAGCGTCGGTCCCGTATGCGGTCACAGCCTCATACCCCCTCGACGAACGCGGCGCGGCGCACGAGGTGCGGCCCCAGGACGAGGGCGTCGACCGGGCTCGACCCGAAGAGCTCGAGCGCCTCCCGTGGCGTGTCCACCATCGGGCGGCCGGCCGTGTTGAGGCTCGTGTTGATGACGACCGGCAGCCCGGTCCGCTGCTCGAAGGCCCGCAGCAGGGCTGCGATGTGCGGGGTCGTGTCGTCGTCGATCGTCTGGATGCGTGCCGTCCCGTCGATGTGGACGACCGCGGGGATCCGCTCTCGCCACGCGGGCGCGACCTGGTGGACGAAGAGCATGTAGGGGCTGGGGAGGGGGCCGCCGTGGAAGATCTCGGCCGCCCGCTCCGCGAGCACCATCGGGGCGACCGGCCGGAACTGCTCCCGGCCCTTCACGTCGTTGAGCCGCTCGAGGTTCGCCGCGCGCCCGGGATGCGCCAGCAGGGACCGGTGGCCGAGGGCGCGTGGGCCGAACTCGGACCGGCCGTCGAACCAGGCGATGACGCCGTCGGCCGCGAGGATGTCGGCGACCTCCCCGGCGAGGTCGCGCGGGGTGGTGAACGGCACGGCGGCGCGGCGCAGCGCTGCAGCGAGCTCGTCGTCGGACCAGCCGCGGCCGAGGGCGGCGGTCGTGAACGGCTCGGGCAGCTGGCCGCCTTCGCTCGTCAGCTGGAGCGCCGCACCCAGGGCGGTGCCGGCATCGCCCGAGGCGGGCTGCACCCAGACCCGCTCGAAGGGGGTCTCACGCCAGATGCGGCTGTTCGCGACGCAGTTGAGCGCGACGCCGCCGGCGAGCGCCAGGGTCCGGTCACCGGTCTGCTCGTGCACCCACCGGGCGAGCTCGACGAGGACCTCCTCGAGGCGCGTCTGGACGGTGCATGCGAGGTCGGCGTAGGCCTGCGGCCAGCTCGTCTCTCCCCCAACGCGGCGCGGCGCCCACTGCGACCAGTCCGGGATCGTCGCGACGAACCCGCCGTCGTCGGTGGCACGGACCAGCTCACGGAAGTGGTCGAGGTGGGCCGGCCTACCGTAGGAGGCCAGGGCCATGACCTTGAACTCGTCGCTGGAGCGCAGGAACCCGAGGTGCTCGGTGAGCGACTCGTAGAGCAGACCGAGGGACTCGGGCAGGCCCTGCGTCGCGAGGACCTCGAGCTTGCCGTCCTGGTAGCGGCCCGCGAGGTGGGAGGCCTGCTCGCCGCGGCCGTCGAGGACGAGGACGCTACAGGGGCGCCCGTCGGCGGCGACCGGAGCGGCGAGGGCCGCGGAGGCGGCGTGCGCGACGTGGTGGGGGACGAACCGGACCTGCTCGCGGTCGAGGCCGGGCAGGGCCGTGGCGATGAACTCCGGTGCCCGCTCGGCGTAGAGCCGACGGAGCTGGTCCCACGGGTCGTCGAGCCCCATGTCCTCGGCGGGCTTGGCGAGGGCCGGGTCGAAGGAGTAGGCCACGGCGTCGAGGTCCTCGGCACGGATGCCGGCCTCCTCGAGGCACCACTTCATGGCCTGTTCCGGCAGCTCCCACGCGGCGAAGGGCACGGGCCGCTTGCCGTGCTTGCGACGGCTGAACCTCTCCTCCTCGGCGGCGGCGACGATCTGGCCGTCGACGACGAGCGCGGCGGACGGGTCGTGGAACAGCGCGTTCACTCCGAGGATCTGCACAAACGGATGGCTACCCGGAAGAACCGCTTCTAACCGCACTTCGAACCAGAAGCGTTACTGCGCCAGGGGATCGGGAACACGGTCGGCATGGCCATCGATCCATCGCCCCATGCCCATGCGCCGGTCCTCACTTCTGACCGCGCCACGCACAGCGAGGCCGGTCTCGGGCTCGGTCCGTCGACCACCGCCGACATCGAGCGGGCGATCAGTGCGGCACACGCAGCACGTCGCGACTGGGCCCGTATGTCGGCGGGTGACCGCGCCAGCAACCTCAAGTGGGCGGCGGGGGTCGTGCGCGAGCAGGCGCGCGACCTGGGCACGCTGCTGTGCGCCACGACGGGCCGGCTGCTGCGAGAGGCCGTCGCGTCGGCGAAGGTGGCGGCCGACCTGCTCGAGGAGGCGGCGGTCGCCGGCACGCTCGGCGCCGGCCGGTCCCTCGCCGGCTCACCGGGCTCGATCGACTGGGTGCGGGCGGAGCCGCGCGGGCTCGTCGCCGTGCTCACGCCGTGGAACGACCCGTATCCCGCGGCGGCGGGCCTGATCGCGGCCGCCCTGATGACCGGCAACACGGTGGTGCACAAGCCCTCCGAGCGCTCGAGCGAGCCGGGCCTGATGCTGGGTCGGATCATCGCCTCCTGTCTGCCGGACGGGGTTCTCGAGCTCGTCGACGGGGACGGCACCGTGGGTGCCGCGATCGTCGAGGACCCCCGGGTCGACGTCGTCGCGCACGTCGGGAGCACCGCCACCGGCCGCGCGATCAGCATGGCGACCGCTGCGCGTGGGGCGAAGTCGATCGTCGAGAACGGCGGCAAGGACCCGATCGTCGTGGACGCCGACGTGGACCCGGCGTGGGCGGCCGAGCAGATCGGCATCGGCTGCTTCACGAACGGCGGGCAGCTGTGCACCTCGGTGGAGCGCGTCTACCTCCACGAGGCGGTCGCCGACGCGGTCATCGAGCACCTGGTCCGGCACGCCGAGGCGCTCCGGGCCGGCGACCCCAGCGACGACGCAACGACGCTGACCCCGATCGTCGACGAGCGCCAGCTCGCCGTCGTCGACGCACACGTGCAGGGGGCCGTCGCCGACGGCGCGCGCTGCCTCACCGGCGGGGCGCGCCTCGACCGGCCCGGACCCTGGTATGCCCCGACCGTCCTGACGGACTGCACTGCCGAGATGCAGGTGATGCGCGAGGAGACCTTCGGGCCCGTCGCGCCGATCACCGTCGTCCCGTCCTTCGAGGCCGGGCTCGACCTCGCGTGCGAGTCCGACTACGGGCTCGCCGCCACGGTCCTGACCCGGGACCAGCACCACGCAACGGAGGCGATCGAGCGGCTCGACGTCGGCACGCTCAAGGTCAACGCCGTCTTCGGCGGCGCGCCCGGCGGTTCGGCCGATCCCCGGCGGGGGAGCGGCCACGGCCGCGGCTACGGCCCCGACCTGTTCGGTGAGTTCGTGGCGCTCAAGGCGGTCCACCTCGAGCCGGCTCCCTGAGGTTCGACGACCTACGGACGTTCGCGGTCCTCGGGCACCTCCAGGGGACCCGATGCCGCAGTTGGGACCGGCTGGCCGTCGGTGACCGGGCCGCTGGTGACGGGGCCGCTGGTGACCGGCCGGTCAGGGGGCGGCCCGTTGCTGGCCTGAGCGTTTGCGGCCGGAACATCCTGGCCCTCGCGCATCGTCATGACGGTGCGCAGCACGTCGAGCGGCAGGGGGATGATCGCGGACGACGTGCTGTTGTTGCCGAGCTCGGCCAGCGTCTGCAGGTAGCGCAGCTGCAGGGCCGCGGGGTTGCGGCTCATGACGTCGGCCGCGTTCGTCAGCTGCGTGGAGGCCTGGAACTCGCCCTCGGCGTTGATCACCTTGGCGCGGCGTTCCCGCTCGGCCTCCGCCTGACGTGCGATCGCTCGCTGCATGCCCGCGGGCACGTCGACGTCCTTGATCTCGACGATGAGGACCTTGACCCCCCACGGCTCGGTCTGCTGGTCGATGACCTGCTGCAGGTCCTCGTTGAGCCGCTCACGCTCGGACAGCAGTGCGTCGAGGTCGGCCTTACCGAGGACCGCCCGCAGCGAGGTCTGCGCGATCTGGTTCGTCGCGGCGGCGTAGTTCTCGACGTCGACGATGGCCCGGTTCGCGTCGATGACCCGGAAGTAGGCCACCGCGGTGACCCGCACCGGCACGTTGTCCCGGGTGATGACGTCCTGAGGCGGGATGTTGAGGGTGACGACGCGCAGGTCCACCCGCACCATCCGGTCGACGACGGGGATGAGCAGGGTCAGCCCGGGCTGCTTCAGCTCGATGAGCCGACCGAGCCGGAAGACGACCCCGCGCTCGTACTCGCGCAGGATGCGCACCGAGGCACCGCCCAGGGCGACGCCGAGGACGACGAGGATCACAACGACAACGATGAGGGCCGCCATGGCGGCACCTCCTCTCCGGGGAGAGGCCGACGGATCGACACCGTCAGGCCGTCGAGCTCCGAGATGACGACCGGCTCACCCGGCCGAGGTCTCGGCTCGGTCCATCCATAGGCGAGCCGCGCCTGCCACAGGCTGCCCTCCGCGGCGACCTGGCCCGTCCGGTAGCTCCAGCTGCGCACCGTGGCCGGTCGCCCCACCAGGGTCTCCGGTCCCGTGCGCAGCTCCTGCCGCCGCGCCGCCCGCACCTCGCGTGCCACGAGCAGCGTCGCGCCCGCACCGGTCACAGCGAGCGCTGCCGCCACCGGGACCGCGACGACCAGGGCGACGCCCGCACCCGCCATCACCAGGGCGACGCCGACCACCCCGACCATCAGGCCGACGAGGCCGAGGACCCCTCCCGTCGACGCGTGCGCCTCGGCGACCACGACGGCCATCCCGGCCGCCATGAGCACGGCGCCCAGCACCACCATGTCCACGTCGATCACCCTTTTCGCTCGGGCGAGCGGAGTGGCGCGGACCGTCGGCCCCGACTCGCTCAAGATCTCACGCGGCTACCTCCTCACGATAACCCCGGACCATGGGAATTCGACCGGGGTGGGAGCCGCACGATTCCCGGTCAACCCGGCGCGGGCCCGCGCGGTTCAGCAGCGGCTCGCTGAGCGGCATACGGTTGGGCGGTGAACCTCACCGAGCGCCTCCCGCGCGACCCTGACGCGGACTCGCTCTACGAGGCGTTCACGAAGTGGACGAGCGAGCGTGGGCTCACCCTCTATCCGCACCAGGACGAGGC
>DASSTN010000120.1:0-6228 GCA_035707905.1 Intrasporangium sp. | reverse complement strand
ACGCAGCTCGATGATCAGCTCGGCGGCCGCGGTCGAGATCGCGTTCGGGTTCGTCCGGGGTCGCCGGGAGCGGGGCTCGAAGACGGCCTCGCCCTCACGGCGGTAGCGGGCCAGCAGCTCGTAGAGCCAGGAACGCGAGACGCCATAGGCGGCGGCGACCTCGGGGACGGGACGGTTCTCGACCACCACAGCGGTGATCAGCAATCGGTTCGATGACATGGCCGCACGCTGGCGGCCAGAGCGTCCTCAGTCGTGGATGTCGTGAGACATCAGTCCAGCATGTCGTGAGACACCTGTCCGGTATGTCGTGAACCAGAACACTACCCGGGGAGCAACGCCGCAGCGAAGCGGAGCGAGCGGCGGTGTGGTCACCGGGAGGAATCGGGAGGAGCGAGGTACGAGCGACGGCTCCTACCCGGGGAGCCGAGTTCCGCCCAACGGGGCGAGTCGGAGGCTGCCACCCCGACGGGCACGGGACTGGCAAACCCTTCGCGGCGCGGCGCCGGGACGACACCGGCCCTCCTGCTCAGGGACGGTGGCGAGGGCGCCGTGAAGCGCGTCTCGACCCGCGCCGGGAACCGCTCACCACGCCCCTCACTTGCGAGACGGCGCCAACGAGCGAAGCCGGCCACGTCCCCTCGAACGGCCAGGTAGTGCCAGGCGTAGCGCAGCTCGTCGGGGAGCCTGCGCCACCGGAGTCCCGGTTGGGAGGTGAGGTAGCCAAGGTTGCGGAAAGTCGTGTCGCGGCGGGAGGCGTCCGACGGCACGAGCACCGATGCCAAGCCACCCCACAGGTCCAGCCAGTCCTCCTGACCGGAAGGGTGCTCGTAGAGCGCCGGCGTCCACGTGCCGAAACGCACCCCACTCCTGCGCAGCCGCCGGTGGATCTCGACCTCGTCGCCCCGGACGAAGAGGCGCATGTCGGGCACACCGACCTGCTGAAGCGCCGCGGCGGAGAAGAGCGCACCGTTGAAGAGGTTCGCCAGCCCAGGGATGAACTCCGCGCCACCGACCTCGTCGACCCGACGGAGCCAGGTCAGCCCCCGGCGGAGGGGGAACGCCAGGCGTTCGGGTTGCCGAGCGTCGACGACGAGCGGCGAGACCGCCCCCAGCCGTTGGTCACCGGCGCACCAGAGCAGTCGCTCGAGGGTGCGGCGGTGTCCCGGCCGGCCGTCATCGTCGGCCAGCCACACCCAGTCGGCGCCCATGGCGAGCGCAGCGAGGATGCCGTAGGCGAATCCACCGGCCCCGCCCAGGTTGAGCCTCGAGGGAAGGTAGGTGTGGGGGAGTCCACACCGGGACGTCACGGTGGCGGTCTCGGCCTCACAACCGTTGTCGACCACGACAACACGGTCCGGACGGCGCGACTGGCGGGCAACGGCGCTCAGGCACCGCTCCAGCAGGGCGGCTCGGTGGCGCGTCACGATGACGCAGACGACATACGGTTCGTGCGCGGTCACGGGAAGGACGCTAGGGCGGTAGGGGCTCTCGCGCATGTCCCCGGCGTGAACCCGAAGTGACGGCTCTGTCGACAACGCGTCTCGTCCCACCCGCCGGCTCCCGCGGGGCCGCCGTCGGGCCATTTCGCGTTCACGGGACCGTCGCTTCGGCTCCCTAGCGTGCCGGTCGTGCCTCTCCCGTTCTCATTGCTGCTTCCGGTCTACGCCGGCGACGACCCCCAGCACCTGACCGAGGCGTTCCGGAGCACCGTGACGAACCAGGTCCGACGGCCGGACGAGGTCGTCATCGTCCAGGACGGGCGCGTCGGGCCTGACCTCGCCTCGGCCCTCGAACGGCTCGAGTCCGACAGCCCAGTCCGCGTGAAGCGCCTCCGGCTGCACCACAACGTCGGTCTCGCCCAGGCACTGCAGTGCGGTCTCTCGGCATGCTCGCACGAGGTGATCGCCCGGATGGACGCGGACGACATCAGCCTGCCGCACCGCTTCGAGGTCCAGCTCCCGCTCATCGAGGCCGGAGCCGACCTGGTGGGCGCAGGGATGATCGAGGTGACGGCGGACGGGACGGGCGCCGGAGCGCAGCGAGTGCACCCCACCGATCCGGCCCAGATCGCCGCGGCTGCCCGCTTCCGCAGCCCCTTCAACCACCCGACGGTCGTCTACCGCAGATCCGCCGTGCTCGAGGCCGGCGGCTACCGGGACCTGCCGCTTCTCGAGGACTACTGGCTCTTCACCCGGATGATCGCCGCGGGATGCGCCGTGCACAACCTCGCGGACCCGCTCGTGCTCTACCGGGTCGACGCCGGTTCCTACGAGCGCCGTGGCGGCCTGCGCCTGCTCCGTTCCGAGGTGCGGCTGCAGCGACGGCTGCGCAGCGAGGGCTTCACGACCCGAAGTGAGCACCTGCGCAACCTGGTGGTCCGGGGCGGCTACCGAGTCGTGCCGGTCCCCCTCCGGCGCGCCGTCTACCGGCGCGCGTTCACGACGACCGCCGTCGAGGCGCCGGCAGACACGAGTGCGGCTGCGCGGTCGCACGTCCCCACCCCACAGGAGGAGAGATGAGAGCCGACCTCGTCGTCGTCGGGTCGGGCCTGTTCGGGCTGACCATCGCCGAGCGCGCCGCGGAGCGCGGCCTCGACGTCATGGTCATCGAGCGTCGACGCCACATCGGCGGCAACGCCTGGAGCGAGCCGGACCCCGAGACGGGCATCGAGGTGCACCGCTACGGTGCGCACCTCTTCCACACCTCCAATGAGCAGGTCTGGCGCTACGTCAACCGGTTCACGAGTTTCACCGACTACCAGCACCGGGTCCACACGGTGCATCGCGGCGAGGTGTTCCCGTTGCCGATCAACCTCGGCACGATCAACCAGTTCTTCCGCCGCTGCCTGGGGCCGGCCGAGGCACGAGAGCTGGTCGCGGCACAAGCGGCAGAGGTGCAGCGTCCACCGCGCAACCTCGAGGAGAAGGCGATCTCGCTGATCGGCCGGCCCCTCTACGAGTCGTTCATCAGGAGCTACACCGCCAAGCAGTGGCAGACCGACCCCACCCGGCTGCCGGCAGAGGTCATCAGCCGGCTCCCGGTGCGCTACACCTACGACAACCGGTACTTCAACGACACCTATGAGGGGCTGCCGAGCCAAGGGTACGCAGCGTGGCTCACTCGGATGGCCGACCACCCGAGGATCGAGGTGCGGCTCGAGACAGACTTCCTCGCGCCCGGACACGCACTGGCCCGCGACGGGCTCGTCGGCCGCGTGCCCATCGTCTATACCGGGCCGATCGACCGCTACTTCGATGAGTCGCAGGGCAGGCTGGGCTGGCGCACCCTCGACTTCGAGCGAGAGGTCCTGCCGGTCGGCGACTTCCAGGGGACCGCGGTGATGAACTACGCGGACGACGACGTGAACTACACGAGGATCCTCGAGTTCCGGCACTTCCACCCCGAAAGGGACTATCCGACGGACCGCACCGTCATCGTGCGGGAGTTCTCGCGCTTCGCCGAGGCGGGGGACGAGCCGTACTACCCCGTCAACACTCCTCAGGATCGGGAGCGGCTCGGGGCCTACCGTGCCCTGGCTAGGGAGGAGCAGGCGCGCGGGGTGCTGTTCGGCGGCCGTCTGGGCTCATACCTCTACCTCGACATGCACATGGCGATCGCGTCGGCACTCGGCATGGCCGAGGGCCGGCTCGACGACCTGGTCAGGGACCGGGTCGTGACGACAGGGGCCGGGGCATGACGACGACACAGACCCGAGCTCCCTTGCAGCACAGCGCAAGAGCCATGTCCCAGGGCGAGGACCGCCAGAGTCTGCGTTCCGTTGCTCGAGTCGTGCTCCCGCTCGACAGCGACGTCGACGTGCTGCCCCTCTACGTCGACGGAGCGGTCGTTCCCCAGCTCGATGACGACGGTCGGCCGTACTCGCACCCTTCGTCCACGGAGCAGGTCGACCAGGTCCTGGGCCGGCACTCCTACCGACTGCGACCCGGACACCACACATCGTTCGGCACCTACTTCAACGCCTTTCCAGCGGGGTACTGGCGCCGCTGGACGACGGTGGAGCAGGTCACCCTCCGGATCCGGACGGAGGGGACCGGCTCGCTCGTCGTCCACCGCTCGAACGCCCGGGGGACCGCCGCGCGGGTCGCCGCCCGGCGCCTGGACGGCGCGAGTGAGAACCTCGTCGACCTCCCGCTGGACGGTTTCGGTGACGGTGGCTGGTACTGGTTCGACCTGATCGCAGGTCAGGACGAGCTCGTTCTGGAGGAGGCCGACTGGCTCGTCCCGGAGCCCGGGCGTCCTCGCGGCACGGTCACCCTGGGCATCACGACCTTCAACCGCACCGCGTCCTGCGTCGCCCTGCTCGAGCAGCTCGCAGTGGCCCTCGGCGGCGAGGGCGAGCTGACGGGCCGCGTGGACGAGGTCCTCGTGATCGACCAGGGGACTCGTCGTGTCTCCCACGAGCCTGGTTTCGCCGACCTCGCGGCCGCACTCGCTGGGCGGATCCGGCTCATCGAGCAGGCGAACGTGGGTGGTTCGGGAGGCTTCTCGCGGTCCATGGTCGAGACGCTTGACGCCGGGTGCAGCGACTACCTGATGCTGCTCGACGACGACGTCGTCTGCGAGCCGGAGGGCATCGCACGCGCCGCCTCCTTCGCCGACTTCACCCGGCGCCCCACTGTCGTCGGCGGGCACATGTTCTCGATGTACGAGCGCTCCACGCTCCATGCCTTCTCGGAGGTCGTGCTGCCCTGGCAGTTCCGTTGGGGCCCGGCTGAACCGACGACGCATGATCACGACCTGTCCCGCTGCAACCTCCGGGCGACGCCGTGGATGCACCGTCGGGTCGACGCCGACTACAACGGTTGGTGGATGTGCCTCATCCCCGTCGAGGTTCTGCGCAAGGTCGGCCTCTCGCTGCCGTTCTTCATCAAGTGGGATGACGCGGAGTTCGGCCTTCGTGCGTCGACCGCGGGCTACCCGACCGTCTCCCTGCCCGGTGCCGCCGTGTGGCACGTGCCGTGGACGGACAAGGATGACAGCGTCGACTGGCAGGCCTACTTCCACGCGCGCAACCGCTTCATCGCAGCCCTGCTGCACTCGCCGTTCGAGCATGGCGGACGAATGGTGCGCGAGAGTCTCTTCATCCAGCTCAAGCACGTGCTCGCGATGCAGTACTCCGCCGCCGCGTTGCGGCAGCAGGCGCTCCTTGACGTCCTGCGTGGGCCGGAGGCCCTCCACGAGAGCCTGGGCACGAAGCTGCGCGAGGTCCACCGCCTCCGCAGCGAGCATCCGGACGCGACGGTTCGGCCGGACCCCGAGGCCTTCGAACCCATCCGACGCCTCCGTGCACGCAAGCGCGAGACGCCCACCGCCCGGCCGAGCGGCCCGCTCACCACCATCCTGGCGGCCGCCAAGGGCGTCCTGCACCAGGTGAAGCCAGTGCCCCAGTCGGCACAGGCCCACCCGGAGCGGCACGTCCCGGCAGTTGACGCGGGCTGGTGGTCGCTCTCCCGCTTCGACAGTGCGCTCGTCTCGACGACTGATGGCACCGGCGTCTCATGGCTGCGCCGGGACCGTGCGGCCGCGGTGGCGGCCATGCAGGAAGCCCTCGCGGCCCACGAGGCGCTGCTGCGCGAGTGGCCCCGGCTCGCCGCTCGCTACCGGCAGCAGCTGCCCGATCTGGTCGGGGTGGACCGCTGGCGCGAGACACTCGGCATGCGTCGAGACAGCGCCAGGCCGGGAGCGGGAGAGCGGTGAGCCAGGCGACCGTTGGTGCCCCGCTCGTCCAGCAGGGCCGTGGCGGCGGCCTGCGGGAGGTGGCGCAGCGACGCTTCCTGCTCTCCCTGCTCGTTCGCAAGGAGCTGCGCGTGCGCTACCGGTCCTCCCTGCTCGGGCTGGGCTGGTCCTACGTCAAGCCCGCCGTCCAGTTCATCGTCTACTTCGTCGGGATGGGCCTGATCCTGCAGCAGCGCTCCATCGGCAACTTCGCCGTCTACCTCTTCTCCGGTCTCGTCGTCGTCACCACCTTCAACGAGGCCGTCGGCAACGCGACCCGTAGCGTCGTGGTCAACGCGGACCTGGTCAAGAAGATCTACCTCCCCCGTGAGCTGTTCCCCGTCGCGAGTCTCTGCGTCGCAGCCGTCCACCTCGCTCCGCAGCTGGTGGTCCTCGTGGCGGGGGCCACGCTCGCCGGCTGGCGACCGGACCTCGTCGGAGTCGGTGCCCTGCTGGTCGCCCTGCTCCTCGTCTTCCTCCTCGCGCTCGGCG
>DASSTN010000119.1:0-9501 GCA_035707905.1 Intrasporangium sp. | reverse complement strand
CGAGGGTGAGATCCAGCACCAGCCCGCGGACTTCCCCGTCACCGAGCTCTGGGAGGTCGTCGCCGGGCGGCGCCCGGGCCGTTCCGCCCGCGACCAGATCACGCTGTTCGACTCCGTCGGCTTCGCCATCGAGGACTTCTCGGCGCTGCGCTACCTGCGTGACACCGTCGACGGCAGCGACTTCTTCGACGAGATCGACCTCGTCGCGGCGCCGGACGACCCGAAGGACCTCTTCGGTCTCGTCATGTCCCCGCTCCCGGTGGGCTGACGGTGTCACCCCAGGCACCCGGGGCCGTGTTGCTCATCCGTCCCCGGCACTTCACGCCCAACCCGCAGACGGCCGAGGACAACGTCTTCCAGGTGGCCGGCCACGCAGCCGGGGCGCCGGCGGCACTCAGCTCAGCGGCATACGATGAGGTGACCGGCGTCGCGGCGGCGCTGGAGGCGGAGGGCGTCCGCGTCCACCTCTTCGAGGACGACGACCCGATGCGGCCCGACAGCGTCTTCCCGAACAACTGGCTCTCCACCCACGCCGGCGGCCGGATCGCGATCCACCCGATGTACGCCGAGAACCGACGGACCGAGCGGCGCTGGGACATCATCGAGGCACTCAAGCGGCACTACCGGGTCCAGGACGTCATCGACTCGTCCGGCCTGGAGCCGGACGGCGTCTTCCTCGAGGGCACCGGCGCGATGGTCCTCGACCACGCCGCGCGGATCGCCTACGTCGCCCGCTCCCGCCGGGCGGATCCGATTGCGCTGGAACGGTTCTGCACCGCCTTCGGGTACGAGCCGATGGTCTTCGACGCGGCCGACCCGGCTGGGGTGCCGATTTACCACACCAACGTCATGATGTGTGTCGGCACGGAGTTCGCCCTCGTCGGGCTCGACCTCATCGCCTCGCTGCAGCGCCGGATGGAGGTGGCGGAGCGGCTGGGGCAGCATGGCCGCGCGGTCATCGACCTCACCCACGAGCAGGTGTGCGCCTTTGCCGGGAACGCGATCGAGCTGCGCACGCCGACCGGGCGCGTGCTCGCCATGTCGAGCCGCGGTCTGGCCAGCCTGCGCCCCGAGCAGCGCGAGGCCATCGAGGCGAGCTGCCGGATCCTGCCGCTCGACGTGCCGACGATCGAGCTCGCCGGCGGCTCGGTGCGCTGCATGATCGTCGGCGTGCACCTCGATCTACGGCCGGCAGCGGTGACCGCTTCCGCGCCGGTGCCGGGCCGGACACTGCCGGCACCGACCCCGGCCTAGGCGGGCCAGACGTCGAGGGTCAGGCGCTCTTCGTGACGACACCCCGTAGCACCGCGAGGTAGTCCTCCACGCTCTGCAGGTCCGTCACCCTCGCGGTGCGGTTGGCGACGAGGAAGGGCACCCGCGTCGCACCGTAACGCCGGGCTGCCTCCTCGTCGGCACGCACGTTCGCGGCATACTCGTCGCTCGCGAGGACCGCGGCCACGCGGTGCTCGTCCAGCCCCGCCTCGGCCGAGATCCGCTGGAGCACGTCGTGGTCGTCGAGGGCGAGGCCCTCCGTGAAGTGTGCGGCGAAGCACCGCTCGACCATGGCGGACTGGAGGGCGGGACCGCCGAGCTCGAGCGCGAGGGCGCAGAGGCGGTGCGCATCGAAGGTGTTCGCGCGCACGGCCCGCGTCCACTCGAAGCGGATCTCGTGGTCGACGGCAGCCTCCTCGATGCGGACCCGTTGCTCGCCGGGCGCCACCGACTCCCCCGGGACACGGGCGTCGTGGTTGACCGGGCCGCCGACCCCGCGCGGCAGGTCCGGATGCAGCTCCCAGGACCGCGTCACCAGGGTCACGTCATGGGGCCGCTCGAAGAGGCGGATCGCGGCCTGGATGCGGCGCTTGGCGATGTAGCACCAGGGGCAGACGACGTCGAGCCAGAGGTCCAGCGTGATCGTCGTGGTGGATTCGGCGGCAGGCTGGTCTGTCACCCTGTCAGTCAACCATGCGAATACGGGGAGGGTGGGGGCCGAACGCGCCGAGCATGGGTGTGGCCCCCACCGGACGAGCGGTGGGGGCCACACGAGAAGCGCGTCGTGGCGGTCGGGCTCCTACCGAGAGGTGGAGGCCCGGGCCGTCAGAAGCGGCCGTAGCCGGACGGCGTGGTCCAGATGGAGTGGTTGCCGACCGTCGTGCCGGGACGCTGGGCGTCGATCATCCGGCCGGGGCTGACGTAGATGCCGACGTGGTAGGCCGGGTAGCCGAAGAAGACGAGGTCACCGGGCTGCGGCGACGAGACGCGGGTCGCCGCGGACTGCTGGGCGGAGGCCGTGCGCGGGATGGAGATCCCGGCCTGCCGGTAGACCCAGGAGGTGAAGCCGGAGCAGTCGAAGCCGCTCGGGCTCGAACCGCCGTAGGCGTAGGGGACCCCGAACATCGACTGGGCGATGCCGACGATGCCGGAGGCCGACGGGGCCGGGTTGCTCGTCGCCGTGCCGGTCGGCGCGCTCGCCGACGTCAGGACAGCTCGGTCGCTGGAGCGCGAGGCGGCCTGGGCACGCTCGGCGGCCTGCTGGCGGGCCTCCTCGGCCTTGGCGGCGGCCTCGGCCCGCTCCTCCTTGACGACGAGGTCCTCGATCGAGATCGGCTTCGGCTTCGCGGCTGCAGCCGGCTTGAAACCGATCGTCGCGAGGGCGTTGCTGGCCTGGGTGGCCGCGGCCTCGGGGCCGACGGCAGCGGGGGCGCCGGCGACGGCGGCGTTGACGACGGCGTCAGCGGCCACGACGGGCTTGGAGTCGCTCGCGCTGGCCGGGTTGGCCACCGTTGCGATCAGGCCGCCGGAGGCCGCGACGATGGCAGCACCCTTGACGGCCGGCTGAGCCGACTCCTTGGCGATGATCTTGAGCTCTGCGAGCGGGTTGTATCGGCCGGGGGCGCGGTGGCGCCCGGATGCGTTCTGAGCCACGAGTACCTCTCCATACGCCTGCGGGGTGAGCTGTCGGGTTCGGGCTGGGAGGTACGTGCCCGGTCCTCGGTCGTGGCCCTGTGGCCGCGCTCGAGGACTTCACCCCTAGGGCGTCTCACGACGCCCGGGAAACGTGGTTCCCCCGCTCCTGCCATGCGCTGTCTCCGACCCTCGGGGCGGCGGCAGGATTGGGCGAGCCGGCCCGCGGCGCTCCCCCGACATCCGGACGAGCCCGCTCAAGGTATCGGAACTCCCACGGCCATGTCACGTCGAGGTCACGGCGAGTTGTGGACGGTCTCACGCCTCGGTCAAGGAACGGTCAAGAGCCATGGGTTCGCTGAAGACGTGGGCGGCGATCTCTTCCGGCAGCGACACCCCGGTGCCCGGCTCGGCGCCGGCCCGGACGACGGCGATCCGGCCCTCCTCCGGGCGCAGCTCCACGCTCGCGCCCGGGACGACGCCCGCCGCGGTGAGCAGGCCGAGGGCCTCGGGGTCGACCTGGACCGGCTCCCCGATGCGGCGGATGGTCACGACGGCGGGAGCGTCGGCCCGGGCGCTGCCAGCAGCCTCGGGCAGGGTGAGCAGCCCCTCCCGGAAGTCGACCCCACCCTCGACGCCCAGCTCCTCGAGCCCCGGGATGGGGTTGCCGTAGGGCGACTCGAGCCCCTCCCCGATGAGACCGAGGATCTTGCGCTCGACCTGCTCGGACATGACGTGCTCCCACCGGCACGCCTCGTCGTGCGCGTACTCCCACTCGAGCCCGATGACGTCGACGAGGAGGCGCTCTGCGAGCCGGTGCTTGCGCATCACCCGGACGGCCCGCAGCCGGCCCTCGCCCGACAGCTCGAGGTGCCGGTCGCCCGTCACCCGGACGAGGCCGTCGCGCTCCATCCGCGCGACCGTCTGCGACACCGTCGGGCCGGAGTGCCCGAGCCGCTCCGCGATGCGGGCTCGGAGGGGCACGATGCCCTCCTCCTCGAGCTCGTAGATCGTGCGGAGGTACATCTCGGTGGTGTCGATGAGGTCGGTCACGGCTCTACCTTGTCAGAGATTCAGGGCGGCTCCAGCACGGTTTCGGGTCAGCTCCGGCGAGCTCGGGTCGGGTCGTGGCGCGGCACCCAGATGCGCAGCCAGACGGCGCCGGCGAGGGCACCGACACCGAGCACGACGGCGGACGCGCCGAGGGTCGCCACGGCGGTCAACGCGGACAGTGTGAGCGGCCCGGCGGCCCGGCCGATGTCAGCGCAGAGGCGCCAGCCGCCGAGGAACTGCGACCGGCCCTCCCGGGGCGACGCATCGGCGCCGAGCGTCATGATGAGCCCGGAGCCGATCCCGTTGCCGATGCCGAGCACGCTCGCGGCGAGGGTGACGGCGACGACCGAGGTGGTGAGCGGCAGTAGCGCCATGCCGGCGCCGAGGATCACCATGCTTGGCACGGCGACCGCGACCCGGCCGAACCGGTCCATCACCCAGCCGGAGGGATAGAAGAGGAGCATGTCGACCGCGCCCGCGATGCCGAAGACCACGCTGGTCTGCGACGGGCTCAGCCCGACCGACTCGGCCCACAGCGGCACGAGCGCCTCGCGCACCGCTCGGGCACCCGCGACGCAGAGGACGCCGGCGCCCAGGGTCAGCAGGACGAAGCGGTGGTCGAGGAGCACCGACAGGACGCTGCGGTGCGTGCCCGCGACGGCCCGGTCCATCGGCCGGGTGATGTCCTCGGTGACGAGGACGAGGACGAAGGCGGCGGCCGAGGCCGCGACCCCCACGCCGTAGGCGGCGTTGGTGCCCCAGTGCGCCACGACGAAGGCGCCGAGGAACGGCCCGACGAAGTAGCCGATCCGATACACCCCGCCGAGGGTCGAGAGGGCGCGGGCGCGCATCCGCACCGGCACCGCCTCCGTGAGGTAGGCCTGCCGGGCGAGGCCGAAGAGGGCACCGGCGAGCCCGATGACGAGGATGCCGACGAAGAGCATCCACAGGCCCTGGGCCAGGGCGCAGCAGAGCATGCCGACGCCCTCGACGACCGAGGCCACGAGGAGCGCATGCCGCTCCCCGATCCGCGCCGCGAGGGCGCCCGACGGCAGGTCGCCGAGGAGCTGACCGACACCCATGGTGGCCACGAGCAGGGCCGCGACGCCGAGCGTCGCCCCGTGCTCCCGGGCGGAGAGCGCGATGATGGGCGCGACCGCGCCGGCACCCGTCGAGCCGAGCAGGGTAGGGCCGTATGCCGCCACCGCGATCGTGCGCAGCAGCCTCCCGTCGCTCGGGGCCGGGTCGGTCACCCCGCGAGCCTAGGTCAGCGAAGACGCCATACATGGCGGTGTGCCGGTGGCTGGCCGGGGACAGGCCGGGCAAAACCGCTTGCCCTCCTGGGAACGCCGACGTAGCGTCGGGTCCAAGAGCAAGGAAGGAGGTGATCCGAGAAGTGATTTCTTCCGGAACGTGTGAGGTGGCTGCCCGATAGTCGGTTCCCACCGACACACCAAGGACAGAGGGAGCGGGACGACCGACGGTCGTCCCGCTTCTCTCGTCTCCGCCCGGTCCGTGGGGTCCACCCGGGCCGTCAGGGCTGGCGCCGGCTCACCGTCCAGGAGTCGGCATCGGCGAGCGTGCCCTCCCCGTTGCGGGTGAAGACGATCCGGTCGTGCAGCCGGTTCGCCCGGCCCGCCCAGAACTCGACCTCGTCGCAGCGGATCCGCCAGCCGCCCCAGAAGTCGGGCACCGGGACGTCCTCGGGGTCACCCGTGTCGGGGAAGCGCTCGCGCGCCTCCGCCCAACGCCGCTCGAGCTCCTGCCTCCCCGAGGCCGGACGGGACTGCTCCGACGCCCACGCGGAGAGGCGAGCGCCATACGGGCGGTGGTCGAAGTAGGCGTGCACCTCCTCGCGGTCCAGCGGCTCAGCCCGGCCCCGGAAGCGGATCGCGCGGTAGAGCCAGGGCCACGTCAGGGCCGCCGCGATGCGGGGGTTCGACCGGATCTCCTCGCTCTTGGCCGAGTGGAGGTTCGTGACGAAGCCGGGGCCACGCTCGTCGAAGAACCGCATGAGCACGGTGCGGACGTTCGGGTGGCCGGCTGCGTCGACGGTGGCGACGCTGATCGCGGTCGGCTCAGCGAGGACGCGACTCTCCTTGGCCCGCTCGATCGCCTCCTCGATCCAGGCCCGGGCCTGCAGGTAGGGCGACGGCGCGAGCTCGGTCTCGTCGAGACCATGTCCGACGTAGTCAACGCGAGGCACGGCTTGCACATCACCTTCCGTCATGGGCAAAGACTAGGGTGAGCGCGTCCGGGCCGGTGGTGGCCTGCGCGCAGACACGACGACGCAGACCAGCGACGAGGAGAGGGAGACGGATGGCAGGCAAGGGCAGGCTCGTCAAGAGTGCGGTGGTCCTGGGCGCGAAGTACGGCCCCCAGCTCTGGGTGGCGAGCAAGGCGCTGCGCGAGCCGGCGAAGGAGGCCGCGCAGAAGGTGATCGCGAGCGAGCAGGCCCGACGGGCGGCCTACGCCCACGCCCGCACCATCTCCGACGGGAGCATCCTCAAGATCTATCGCGGCGACCGGGCCTACTGGGTCGTCTTCACCGGCGACACGGCCGTGACGGTCCACCCGATGACCGACGTGCCGCTCTCCGAGCTCATCCGGGGTGCCGACCTGACGAAGCGGGTCCACACCGACGAGCGGCAGTCGGCGAAGGACCGGCTCAAGGACCACGCGGCCACCGCCCTGCACCGCGGCCGCTGACTCAGTCCGCGACCTCGATCCCCGCCTCGGCGGCCAGGGCCGGCCCCAGGTCGAGCAGTTGCAGCCGGCTGACCCGCGCGCCCCGCAGGCCGGTCACCCCGTGGGGCGAGACGAGCTCGGCGCCGGTGAGGTCGAGTCCCTTGTAGCCTCCCCGGCCGAACTGGGGCTCGACGAGACGGCACCCGTCGAACCGCAGGGCCTCGACCGATGCCTCCTGCAGGTCGAGCTCGATCACGGTGCAGTCCTGGAAGGTCACGTTGCGCAGCGTCGCCCCGCGCAGGTTGAGGAAGTCGATCTTGCCGCCACGCACGGTCACGCCCCGCCAGTGCGACCCCCACGCCGACACCGCGCCGAGCCGGCTCTGCTCGATCCGCATGTCCTGCAGGGTCGCCTCGGCCAGGGAGATGCCCGCCCCGACGACGCGGTCCCAGACGCACTCGGACCACCGCGAGCTCTGCAGCACGGCCTCGGTGAGGTCACAACCGACGAGGGTGCACTCGAGGAACGTCCGCCCCTCGGCGTGAGCACCGGTGAAGTCGGTCGACTCGAACCGGTAGCCGTCGAGGTCCAGGTTCTGGCCCTCGAAGGCCGCGTCCGGGAAGGGCCGCTGGTCGGGGATCTGCGCCATGCCCGGAGTGTGTCAGGAGGGGAGGACGGTATGCCGCTGAGCCGGCTCAGCGGCATACCGTGCGCCTTGCGCACGTCAGCGCGAGTTGTGGGCCTTCACGACGAGCTGCTGCGCGGGGTGGTTGACCAACGCCTCCGGCGCCGAGGACTGCGTCCCCCAGGAGTAGGCGTAGTCGAGCGGCGGGGACGGCACGTTGGCGCGCCAGGTGGCCAGCATGGTCCTCAGCTCAGCCGCGGTGGGCATCCGGTAGTAGCCGCCGGCCTGGCCGAAGGTCTGGTAGACCGGGGCGATCCTGCTCCGCGGGATCCCGGCCCTCACGGCGGCGTTGACCCGCTCCGTGATCTTCTCGAACTTGCACCCCGAGCGGGTGCTGCACGGGTAGGAGTCGACGCCCACGATGTCGACGTGCGACTTCGAGGGGGCCAACGCCGCATACTCGCAACCGAGGCGGCTGCCGCAGTACTGCGACCCGTCCAGCACCACGATGAACGACTTCTGGGCGGGCGCGACGGAACGCACGTAGTCGGCCCGGGCCGCGATCTCGGCGACGACCGAGGGGTAGAGCGTCGGGTGCGGCTCGTCCGCGATGAAGTAGCCGTAGACGCGAGAGTCGCGCGCGAGGGCGTTGACCTGGGCCTTGAACTGGGCCCGGGTGAAGCCCTGGGCGCCGGCGGACTTGCCGAGGTTGCCGACCCACACCATCGCCTTGCTGCCCTTCGGGAGCGCATCGAGCTTCGAGCGCACCCCTGCCGGGTTCGAGGTGGAGCCCGCCACGTCGAAGACGTTGAAGCCCAGGGCATGTGCGGCGGAGTAGGACCCGCGAAGGTTCACCGTGAAGTGAGCGGTAGTGGAGGTGGTGGCGCTCGTCGCCTGCGTGGCCCCCGTGGTCGCCGCGGCGGCGGCCGTCGGCGCGAGCAGCGCCGCGACGGTGAGTCCGACGGCGGTCAGGAAGGCTTTCGAGGGCATAAAGGACCTCTCAGACGAATCGGGCCAAGCGGGTGCTCCGGAACCTACCGGGGCGCGAGCCCGAGGGTGGCCGGTTTGTCGGCTTTGGACCGCGTCTGTCTCAGATGGCCGCCTCGTATGCCGCCGAGCTGGCGAGCTCGCGCGCTGAGCGCTCCTACCGGCTGGGTGTGAGCGTCCACACCATGACCGGGAGGGTGCAGGGGCGCGGAGTTGCGCTTCAATGGTGCGACTGACAACGGCGTCGCTCCCTGCATCCCCGAAGCAAAGGCAACAACCGTGACCGATGCACCTGCCGTGACCATCCCCCAGGACCTCCTGCCGAGCGACGGCCGTTTCGGGTCCGGGCCGTCGAAGGTTCGCCCCGAGCAGGTCGAGTACCTGTCGTCCATCGCCCGCACGGTGCTCGGCACCTCGCACCGTCAGGCACCCGTCAAGAACCTCGTCGGCGCGGTCCGCGAGGGCCTCGCGTCGCTTTTCAACCTGCCGGAGGGCTACGAGGTCATCCTCGGCAACGGCGGGTCGACCGCGTTCTGGGACATCGCCGCCTTCGGCCTCGTCCGTGACCGGGCGCAGCACCTGTCGTTCGGCGAGTTCTCGAGCAAGTTCGGCAAGGTGACGAGCAAGGCGCCGTTCCTCGGTGAGTCGACGATCATCGAGGCCGCCCCCGGCACCCTCGCGGAGCCCAAGGCCGAGGCCGGGGTCGACGCCTACGCGTGGCCGCACAACGAGACCTCGACCGGTGTCATGGCTCCGGTCAAGCGGGTCGAGGGCGCCGACGACGACGCGCTCGTGCTCATCGACGCCACGTCAGGCGCCGGTGGCCTGCCCGTCGACGTGCGCGAGGCCGACGTCTACTACTTCGCGCCGCAGAAGTCCTTCGCCTCCGACGGCGGCCTCTGGCTCGCGCTCTTCTCCCCCGCCGCGCTGGCCCGGGTGGACGAGATCGCCGCGACCGGCCGCTGGGTGCCCGACTTCTTCGACCTGCCGACCGCGATCGACAACAGCCGCAAGAACCAGACGTACAACACCCCCGCCGTCGCCACCCTCGCGATGCTCGCGAACCAGCTCGAGTGGCTCAACGGCAACGGCGGTCTCGACTGGGCCACCTCCCGCACGAAGGACTCCTCGACCCGCCTCTACGAGTGGGCGGAGCAGACCTCCTACACGACGCCGTATGTCGCTGACCCCGCCGCTCGCTCGCAGGTCGTCGGCACGATCGACTTCGACGACGCGGTCGACGC
>DASSTN010000118.1:0-27364 GCA_035707905.1 Intrasporangium sp. | reverse complement strand
ACGGCGTCGGCGAGGGTGTTCATGCCCCGCTCGAGGCCGCGGCGCGCCTCTTCATCAAAAGCGATGGTCTTGGCCATTCGGTGGTTCCTCCACGCGAATCGAAAGGTGGGTGGTCCGCGTGTCGCCCGCGACGGACGGGGCCGGCCCTCACAGCTCACGTCGCTGCGAGCACCATCCCCTCGGCACACGGCCCGGTTCTGTCACTCCTCCACTCAGAGTGCTAACGCCATTATTGGCACTCTCCCCCCGAGAGTGCAAACACATGGGGTATGCCGCTCAGCCTGCTCCCGCTGTCCGCGGCGTCCCTCTTGCCCACCGCTCGCACGCCTCCGGGTCGAGTAGCCGGAACGAACCGGCGGCTGAGCGGTCCGCACGCACGACTCGTGGGTGCGGCCTCGCGTCGTTCCGGCCAGTTGGCCCGTGGCGCGCCGGGTCCGAAGCGCTGGGTCAGGCAATGGCTGCGCGGAGGCGAGCGGCATACGTGGCAGCCTCGTCGGCGTCGGCATACTTCGTCCGCGGCCAGAAGAAGCCGCGCAGGCCGTCCCCCTTGGTGCGCGGCACGACGTGGACGTGCAGGTGCGGCACCGACTGGCTCACCACGTTGTTTACGGCGACGAAGCTGCCCTGGGCGCCAAGGCCGTCCACGACTGCGCCGGCGACGCGCTGCGCCGCGTCGACGAGCCCGGCGTGCAGGTCGGCCGGCAGGTCGAGCAGGGTCGGCACGTGCTGACGGGGGACCACGAGCGTGTGGCCCTTGAAGACGGGCCGCTGGTCGAGGAAGCCGACGTAGTCGGGCTCGTCGAGCACGAGGTCGGCGGAGACGTCACCGGAGGCAATCGAGCAGAAGGCGCAGTCCACAAGCGCCACCTTCCCACGCCGGACCAGCACCCCGATGAGCAGTCGGCGCCTGCCCCGGCGTCCCCGTCGCGGTCAGAGGCAGACCCACACGACGACCACGCGGCAGGTCCGGCTCGGGGTGGGCGACGACGTGCCGGAGGGTTTCGGCTCCGTCGGGCTCTTCGAGGTCGGCGAGGCTGACGATGACGACGGCGGAGGTGCCGCGGTGGTCGCCGGGCTGCTGGGCGAGGCGGGCCGAGGCGTCCCCGTCGGCGTCATCCGTTCGGTAGGACGCGGCGACATGGAGGGGTCGGCCGGCTCAGGGCGCGTCGGTCGCGGCGCGCCATCCGTGGCCACGTGGGAGGGTGCGGAGGGCGCGGTCGAGGAGTACGGTCCCGGCTCCCCCGCACCCGTGGAGGCGAGCGACGTGGGAGACGTCGACGAGCCGACGGAGGCACCCGGTGCCACCGGCGCCGCGCTGCTCGGGCCGCTCGTCATGGCGGACGTGACCGAGGTCCGATCGGACCAGTCGAGCCCGGAACCGGTCTGTGAGGGCGGCGCCGACAGGGTGCTCGACGCGGAGCGGCCGGCCATGATCCAGCCGGTCAGGAGGGTCACCAGCAGCGCCGCGCCGAGCACGGCGGGAGTCACCACGAGGACGCGGCGGCGCCGGTGACGGCGTCGCTCGGCGAGCTGCTGTGCTCGAATCTGCGCGCGCATGGCGACTCACGCTATCGGGTCGCTAGCGTTCAGGCATGTCAACAGCGTCGTCGGCGCGCGGTGGCGGCTTCGTCGAGGTGGCCGACCGCGTCTTCCACGCGCGGTTCCCGCAGTGGGACGTCGGCGTCGGCCTGGTCCTCGGCCGCGACGGGGCCGTCGTCGTCGACACCCGCGCGAGCGCGGTCCAGGGGGGTGAGGTCATCACGACGGCACGTGCGCAGTTCCCCCACGTGCGGATCAGTCACGTCGTCAACACGCACGTCCACTTCGACCACACCTTCGGCAACATCGCCTTCGCCTCGGCCACGATCCACGCCCACGAGAACGTCGCCGGCAGCCTCGAGGCCGACGCGCGTCGGATCAAGGCCCTGTTCGCGGCCGACCCCGGCGACGGTCCCGAGCAGGGCTACACCGCGGCGGACGTCCAGGATGCCCTCGCGACACGACTTCGGGGCCCCGACCGGACCTTCGCAGCGACGGCCACGATCGACCTCGGCGACCGGGCGGTGACCCTCGCCCACCGCGGCCGCGGCCACACGGACGGGGACATCGCCATCGAGGTGGCCGATGCCGACGTGGTCTTCCTCGGCGACCTCGTCGAGGAGTCGGCGCCGCCATCCCTCGGGTCCGACTCGTGGCCGCTCGAGTGGTCGGAGACGCTGACCGCGCACCTCAACTCGATCGGCCCGGCGACCACGGTGGTCCCGGGGCACGGACGACCGGTCGACGAGGCGTTCGTGCTCAGGCAGCGCAACGAGCTGCAGGTGGTCGCGGACGTCCTCCGCGAGCGCCGCCTGGGTGGCATGGCGCTGACCGACGCCCAGCGAGAGCCGGACGGCCGCCTGCCCTACCCGCTGGAGCACCTCGCCGCCGCCGCGGGCTGCGTCTGGGCGCAGCTCGACCCGGAGGCGGAGGCGACCGGCGCCTGAGCCCACCGACTATCAGGCCCCGGTCCGATTGTCGGAGCCGTCCGGTTCCTGAGCCCACCGACTATCGGGCCGCGGTCCGACTGTCCGAGCCGAACCCAGAGACGGGCAGGTCAGGCGCGCCAGCCGGACGGGAAGGCGTCGCGCCACGAGCGCATCGCGATGCCGCCCTCGGCCGTACGGTCGACCGACTCGGCCGCCAGCACCGCGTGGCCGATCGCACGCGCCATGCAGTCAGCCCCCGCTTCCATGAGGAACGGCAGCGCGAGCAGCTCGGGCGCCTCCCTGGACATCGTCGACACCGCGAAGATCGTGTCGCCGTCGAAGAGCGTGTGCACCGGCTTCAGCGCCCGCGCGTAGCCGTCGTGCCCGATCCCGGCCAGCTTCTGGCACTGTGCCTTCGTCAGTGTGGCGTCGGTGGCGATGACCCCGATCGTCGTCGCCATGCCGGGCATCGCGGGCACCGCGTCGGGCTGCGCGGCATACCGCTCCCGAGCGGCGGCCAGCTCCGCCTCCGAGGGAGACCCGACGCCGGTGAACTCGCCGGCGAGCCCGAGCTGAGCGGCATACAGCTCCCCCGTGCGCAGGTCGACGGGCCAGCCGACCGCGTTGACGACGACGAGCGCGGCGACGGTGACGCCGGACTCGAGGACGACACTGGCGGAGCCGACCCCACCTTTGAGGCCGCCGACGCGGGCGCCGGTGCCGGCCCCGACGCTCCCCTGCGCGACTGGCCCGTCGGACGCGAGGTCGTATGCCGCCCTGCCGTCCGTCGCGCTCGGATGGTTGCGCCAGGTGCCGGCGCGGCCGAGGTCGAACAGGATCGCGCCGGGCACGATCGGCACGACCCGGTCGGGGGCGCCCATCGGCCAGCCGACGCCGTCGTCGAAGAGGCCGCCGACGACGCCGTCCGCGGCAGCGAGGCCGGGGGCACTACCGCCACCGAGGAGGATCGCGTTGACCCGGTCGACGAGGTTGCGAGGGTCGAGCAGGTCGGTCTCGCGGGTGCCCGGTCCGCCGCCCCTGACGTCGACCCCGGCCACCATGCCTCCGGCCGGTGCGACGACGACAGTGCTGCCGGTGAGCCAGCCCGGCTCGTCGCGGGTGCAGTGGCCGACGCGGAGGCCGGCGACGTCGGTCAGGGTGTTGGTCGGGCCAGGCCTCATGAGCCGTCCCGCAGGTCGTACTCGAGGATGGTCCTCGCCGGGCGGAAGCCGAGCGCCTGGTAGAACTCGTGCTGGGAGGTGCCCACGTTGAGGCGTACCCACTTGACGTCGGTGGTGCGGCACCACTCGAGCATTCCCTCCATGAGGGCCCGACCGATGCCGCGCTTGCGGTGGGCCGGCGCCACGAAGACCGTGCCCACATAGAGCCAGCTGGCGTCCGGCCGGCCGGGGAAGGGCAGTGGCCTCAGGCGGCGGGCCGACAGGAAGCCGGCATGCTCGCCGTGGCTCTCGGCGATCCACGTCGGGTGCTCCGACCTCGATGCGAGCCAGGCGTCGGCGAAGCGGTCGAGGAAGCCGGGCTCACCGGCGTGGCCCAGGTCGCGCGCCGACTGCAGCTGGAGAGCCGCGACGATCAAGGCGTCGTCAGGCCCGGCACGGCGGATCCGGACGTCGGGCATGACCGAAAGTGAACCACGCCCGACGTGGGGTGTCAGTGGTTGAAGCCGAGGCGACGGCTGGTACGGGCGCGCTGCCGCTGCGCACGCATCCGCCGCAGCCGCTTGATGAGCATCGGGTCGGCCTCGAGCGCGGCCGGGTTGTCGAGGAGCGAGTTGAGCACCTGGTAGTAGCGGGTCGAGCTCATGTCGAAGAGCTCCTTGATCGCCTGCTCCTTCGAGCCGGCGTACTTCCACCACTGTCGCTCGAAGGCGAGGATCTCCTGGTCGCGGTCGCTGAGGCTGTCGCGGGTGTGGACCTGCTCCGTCGTCGCGCGCTCGGTGCTCATGGGGTCGTTTCGTCTCGCTCTGGTCTCGGTTCGGGCGTTGGCTCCGGGGCCCACCTTAAACCCAAATGACATGAGTGTCATTCACGACAAACGCGATTCGCCACTCTCGGGACCTCGGGCAGCACTTCTGCCACTGCGGTCACACCTGTCACAGGGCGCGGACCGGCGGCGGGTCAGTCGAGCAGGATCGCCCGCAGCTCCTCAGGGGTGTGGGCCACCTTGTCGGGGCGGACGCCGGCGAGCGCCTCGGGGTTGCCTGCCCCCCACGTCACGGCGACGGTCGACATGCCGGCCGCCTTTCCGGCGAGCGTGTCGACGACGGCGTCGCCGACGTAGACGGCCTCCGCGGGTGTGCCGCCGAGGATCTGGACCGCCTTGAGGAGCGGCTCCGGGTCGGGCTTGTGCTTGTCGGTGTCCTCCATCGCGACGAGCACGTCGATGTGCTCCGAGAGCCCGAGGACGCTCATGACCTCGGCCGCCTGGGAGCGGCGCTTCGAGGTCGCGACGGCCAGCCGCAGACCGGCCCGGTCCAGCTCGTCGATCACGGCGGCGATCCCGTCGTAGGGGCGCAGCAGCCGGTCGACGTTCGCCTCGTTCCACTCGAGGTAGGCCCGGACCAGCTCCGCGGCGTGCTCGGGGCAGTAGTCGCCGTAGGCGACCTCGAGCGTCCGGCCGATCCAGGTGCGCAGGATCGCCGGGTCCTCCTCCTTGCCGAGCACGCTCCGGATCGCGTGCTGGTGGGACTGGACGATGAGCTCGACGGTGTCGGCGAGGGTGCCGTCGAGGTCGAACACGACGGTCTTCCACTTGGGGCTGGGCTGCAGACTCACGCCCGAGAGCGTAGGCGACGAACTCGTGAACCCCTCAATCCTCGATCCAGCGGCCGGCCCTCATGACGCGCTGGACACCCGTCTCGCCGACCACGACGAGGTCGGCGCGAGCCCCCTCGCGGATCACCCCGCGGTCCTCGAGCCCGAGCACCCCGGCGGGCGTCGCACAGCCGGCCTGCACCGCTCGGCCCAGCCCGATCCCGGCCCGCCCTTGCCGCAGGATGATGTCCATCGCGTGCGAGGTCCCGCCCGCGATCGACCCGGGGGTGCCGTCGGCAGCGACGAGCCGTGCGACGCCGTCCGCCACGACGACCGGCAGCCCCCCGAGCACGTAGCTGCCGTCGCCGATCCCCGCTGCGCCCATGGCGTCGGAGACGAAGGCCACCCGGTCCGCCCCGACGAGGTCGACGACGCTCGCCACCGTGTCGTCGTCGAGGTGGACCCCGTCAGCAATGAGCTCGACGGCGACGTCCCCGGCCTTCGCCGCGCGCAGCAGCGCCGGCACCGCGCCCGGCGCGCGGTGGTGCCACGGGTCCATCCCGTTGAAGAGGTGGGTCGCCAGGTCCGCGCCCGCCTGCACAGCAGCGAGGACGACGTCGTATGACGCTGAGCTGTGTCCCACGGCCGCATGCACTCCCGCTGCTGCCAGGTGCCGCACGAGCTCGAGCCCGCCGGTGCGCTCGGGGGCGACGGTCACCTGCCGGATGTGGCCTCGGCCGAGGTCGAGCAGGTGGTCGACCTCGGCGAGGTCGGGGTCGCGGAGAAGCGCGGGGTCATGTGCGCCGCAACGGGACTCGGCGAGCCACGGCCCCTCGAGGTGGATGCCGTCGACGAGCCCGTCGTCGGCCAGGTCGGCGAGGATCTCGACACCGCGCGCGAGGTCGGCCGGGGCGAGGGTGACGAGGCTTGCGAGCAGGCTCGTCGTGCCGTGCCGGTGGTGGTGCCGGGCGGCCGCCGCTGCCGCCTCGGGGTCGAGGTCGAGGAAGGTCGTCCCACCACCGCCGTGGCAGTGCAGGTCGACGGCGCCGGGCAGGATGACCGGGCGCGGGCGGTCCGCAGGGGGCTCGAGAAGCGAGCTCAGCGGCATACCGGAAGGCGTGACGGAAGCGACGCGGCCGCCCTCCACCTCGATGCGCACGTCGGCGAGCGCGCCGTCGACCATGGCCTGACCCTCGAGCGTCACCGGCATGGGGTCTCCTTCGCGTCGGTCGCCTCGTCGTGCCCGACGATACTGGCGGTACCGTGGCCCGGTGCCGGCACGACCCCTCCACGAGAACGTCCACCCGTCCTGGGTGCCCGCCCTCGAACCGGTGGCCGAGACGATCGCCCGGCTCGGGGACTTCCTGCGGGCGGAGGTCGCGGCGGGGCGTGGTTACCTGCCGACCGGGGACGCGGTGCTCCGGGCGTTCACCGTGCCGATGGACGACGTGCGGGTGCTCATCGTCGGGCAGGATCCCTATCCGACGCCGGGGCACCCCGTCGGGCTGAGCTTCTCTGTCGCGCCGGACGTCCGACCGGTGCCGCGCAGCCTGCAGAACATCCACCAGGAGCTGCGCACCGACCTCGGCCTGCCCACGCCGTCGACGGGCGACCTCACGCCCTGGTTCGAGCGGGGCGTCATGCTGCTGAACCGTGTCCTGACCGTGCGCCCCGGCCAGCCGGCGAGCCATCAGGGCAAGGGCTGGGAGGTCGTGACTGAGCAGGCGATCCGCAGCCTCGTGACGCGCGGCGGACCGATGGTCGCGATCCTGTGGGGCCGGCAGGCACAGTCCCTGGCACCGCTGCTGGGGCCGATCCCGCGAATCGAGAGCGCGCACCCCTCCCCCCTCTCGGCGCGCTCCGGGTTCTTCGGGTCCCGGCCCTTCAGCCGGGCCAACGACCTGCTGCGCCGGCAAGGGGCCGAGCCGATCGATTGGAGCCTCGCATGACCACCGAGTCACGCACCTGGAGCCGCTACGTCGCCATCGGCGACTCCTTCACCGAGGGCATGTGTGACGACGACGCAGCCTTCATCCACGACGGCGAGTTCGCCGGCTGGGCGGACCGGCTGGCCGCCCACCTGAGCGGGCTCGCGCATGACGCGGGGCACGACTTCGGCTACGCGAACCTCGCCGTGCGCGGCCGCAAGCTCGCCGACGTCGTCGGCCCGCAGCTCGAGGAGGCGCTCGCCCTCCAGCCGGACCTCGTCAGCATCGTCGGCGGCGGCAACGACATCCTCCGGCCGAAGGCCGACCTCGACGCCCTCGCCGCGTCCCTCGAGGAGGCCGTGGCGCGGCTCCGGGCCGCCGGGGCCGACGTGCTCATGGCCACCCCCGTCGACCCGGCCGACGCCCCTCTCGTCAAGGCGACACGGGGGCGGGCGGGAATCTACGCCGCCCACATCTGGAGCATCGCCGGTCGGCACGGCGCCCACGTCATCAACCAGTGGGGCATGCGGGCCCTGCGCGACTGGCGGATGTGGTCCGAGGACCGGATCCACATGACGAGCGAGGGGCACCGGCGGGTGGCGCTCGCCGCCCTCGAGGCGCTCGGGCACGATGTGCCCGACCCGGAGTGGGCGACGCCGCTCGAGCCGGCCCCGCCGATCTCGCGCCGGGAGGCGCTGCAGGCCAACGCGCAGTGGGCGCGTGAGTACGTCGGGCCGTGGGTTCAACGCCGCCTGACCGGCCGCTCCTCCGGGGACAACCGGCGCGCGAAGCGGCCCGCGGTCGGGCCACTCGACGAGCCGCGCGGCTGACGCGACCCCGCGACCACCCCCGGTTCGAGGTATTCCGCGGGCACATCTGACCGCAGATCATCTCGACCCGGGGTCTTGACAGGTCGCGCCGGCCGGTCTTTAATCAACTTATTGGTTGATAAAGGAGTTGGTTGTCAATGGCGACGGACACCGAGCTGCTCGACCGGGCCTTCGCGGCCTTGGCCGACCCGGTCCGTCGCGCGATGATTGCTCGGCTCAGCCGTGGACCGGCGACGGTCAACGAGCTCGCCGAGCCGTTCGAGATCAGCAAGCAAGCGGTCTCGAAGCACATCCAGGTCCTCGAGCACGCAGGGCTCGTGACCCGGACCCGGGAGGCCCAGCGCCGCCCCGTGCACCTCAACGCGGCTCGACTCGAGGCGCTCACCGCCTGGATCGACCGCTACCGGCTCGTCCACGAGCAACAGTTCCGCAGGCTCGACACCCTGCTGGAGCACTCACTGACCGGCAGGGCGACGTCCCGCCGGAGCACCGAGGAGAAGCAGTCATGACGAACGAACTGACCATTGACGCCCCCGAGGGCGTCCCCTGGATCGACTTCACCCGTGAGTTCGACGCACCGGTCGCGGCGGTGTTCAACGCGCACCGCGACCCCGAGCTCGTCCGGCAGTGGCTCGGGCCGAACGGCTACGAGATGACGATCGAGCGCTGGGACTTCGTCACCGGCGGCGGCTACCGCTACACGCACCGCAACCCCGAGGGTATGGAGTTCGGCTTCCACGGGCTGTTCCACACCATCCGCGACGACGAGTTCGCCATCCAGACCTTCGAGTTCGAGGGAGCGCCCGACGAGGTCGCCATCGAGTTCATGACGTTCGAGGACCTCGGCAACGGCCGGTGCCGACTGCGCGGTCGCAGTATCGGACGCACCGTCGAGGGACGCGACGCCATGGTCGCGAGCGGCATGGAGAAGGGCATGCGCGAGGGCTATGAGCGGCTCGAGGCGCTCGTCGGCACCGCGTCGCCGGCCGAGGTCAGGAGCGGCACGTGAGCGAGCCGATGGACTGGACGCTCGAGGTCGTCATCGTCCCGGTGAGCGACCTCGGGCGCTCCATCGCCTTCTACCGCGACCAGGTCGGCTTCCACCTCGACCACGAGACGACGAACGAGCACATGCACGTCGCGCAGCTGACCCCCCGCGGCTCCGGGTGCTCGATCGTCATAGGCTCCCTCCCGGCGCAGAACCAGATGGCCCCGGGCTCGCTGCACGGCATCCAGCTGGTGGTCGCCGACGCCGAGCGGGCCCGGGAGGAGCTCGTCGGGCGCGGGGTCGAGTGCTCGGACGTCACGGTCTTCGACGAGCGGGACGGCGGCACCTTCTTCGGCTTCGCCGACCCGGACGGCAACACGTGGGCGGTCCAGCAGATCCGTGCGCGTGCCGAGCGCCCCCTCCTGCCCAAGGACCACCGCGAGCGCTTCGCGGAGGCCGCCGAGTCGTGAGCGGATGCCCGGTCGAGGGGCCACTTCTGGCCGCTCGGACAGGGGTATGCCGCTGAGCGAGGCCCGCTCAGCGGCATACCTCGTGCGAGCGACAGGGACGCTGGCAACCTATGGAGGCAGATGCGCCTGCAGGGGCTCCCGTGAAGCGCAGGTGCGGTGCTATCTTCACCCTTGTGCCGCAACTGCGTATCACGGAGGCCGCCGCCCTGCTCGGCGTCAGCGACGACACGGTCCGTCGGATGGTGGACTCCGGGCGCCTCACCGGCAGCACCGACGAGGCGGGTCGGCGGACCGTCGACGGGGCGGACCTGGCCGCGGTCGCGCAGGAGCTGGCCCACCCGGCAGCGGTTGGGCTCGTGGGCGGCGCCTCGGCCCGCAACCGCATGCGGGGCATCGTCACGGCCATCACGAGGGACACCGTCATGGCCAAGGTGGAGATGCAGTGCGGGCCGTTCCGGATCGTCTCGCTCCTCTCGGCCGAGTCGGTCGACGACCTCGGCCTGACGGTCGGCTCCGTCGCCGTCGCATCGGTCAAGTCCACCCATGTGGTCGTGGAGGTGCCCGCCTGATGTCTCGCCCCACCTCGGTCGTCGCGGCCGTCCTCGGCGCAGGGGTCGCGCTGGCCCTGGCCGGCTGTGCGGCGGCCGGCCCGGCACCGGCCGACTCCGGTGGGACGGCCGGCCAGGGCAGCGTCGCGGCCGGGGGCAAGGTCTCCGGCACGCTCACGGTCCTCGCCGCCGCGTCCCTGACCGAGTCGTTCGACGCCATCAAGGCCCAGCTCGAGAGGGCCAACCCGGGTCTCACCGTCCGGATCTCCTACGGCTCGAGCGCGACCCTCGTGCAGCAGGCCAACCAAGGCGCCCCGGCGGACGTCATCGCCCTGGCCGGCGAGGCTGCGGCCAAGCCGCTCGACCGGGCCCTCGTCAGGAGCAGCGCCGTCTTCGCGCAGAACTCCCTCGAGATCGCGGTGCCACCGGACAACCCCGGCCACATCACGGGGATCGCGGACCTCGCCAAGCCGAGCCTCAAGGTCGTCCTCTGCGAGACCACGGTCCCGTGCGGCAAGGCCGCGGCCACCACCCTCGAGAAGGCAGGGGTCAACGCGCACGTCGTGTCCCGGGAGCTCGACGTCAAGGCGACGCTCGCGAAGGTCTCGCTCGGTGAGGCGGATGCCGCGATCGTCTACCACTCGGACGTCGTGGCCGCCAAGGGCGCGGTCAAGGGGATCCCGATCCCGGCCGACGTCAACACGGTGCTGCGCTACCCGATCATCCGGCTCGACGACAACCCCGCCGGCCAGGCCTTCGTCAACACCGTGCTGAGCCCGGCCGGTCGCACGACCCTCGACAAGCTCGGGTTCGTCGCGCCGTGACCTGGCGCTCCCGCCTCGGGCTCGGAGGACCGGCCGCGCTCGCCGTCCTTCTGCTCGTCCTGCCCCTGGCGGCTCTGCTCGCGCGGGCCGACTGGAGTCGTGTCGTCGGGGACGTGACAGGTGGCGAGGGCGTGCTGGCGCTGCGCCTCTCGCTCGTCACGACCTGCTCGACCGTCGTCATCTCCGTGCTCCTCGGCACCCCGCTCGCGTGGCTGCTCGCCCGCTCCGACCACCTGGCGACACGCTGGCTGCGGGCGCTGCTCACCGTGCCACTCGTCCTGCCACCGGTCGTCGGCGGCGTCGCCCTGCTCATGACGTGGGGGCGCCGGGGCCTCGTCGGGCAGCACCTGACACCCTTCGGCATCGAGATCCCCTTCACCACCGTCGCCGTCGTGCTCGCGGAGACCTTCGTCGCGATGCCCTACTACGTGCTCGCCGTGGAGGGAGCCATGCGCGGGCTGGACCCCCGCCTCGAGTCGATCGCCCGCACCCTCGGCGCCTCCGACCTCCGCTACCTGCGCACCGTCGCCCTCCCCCTCGTCGCCCCCGGGATCGCCAGCGGCCTCGCCCTCGCCTGGGCCCGCGCACTGGGCGAGTTCGGCGCCACGATCACCTTCGCGGGCAACTTCCCCGGGCGAACCCAGACCGCCCCCCTGGCCGTCTACAGCGCCCTGCAGCAGGACCCCGCAGCGGCGACGTCGCTAAGCATCGTCCTGCTCGCCGTCAGTGTCGTGGTGCTCGGCCTGCTGAGGGGTCGGTGGGTCCGATGAGTGACGCCGTCCTGGACGCTCGCATCGCGCTGACCCGTGGCCCGCTCGACGTGGACGTCGCCCTGACGGCCGACCGGGGCGAGGTCATCGGCATCCTCGGGCCCAACGGAGGGGGCAAGACGTCGACCGTGCTCGCGCTCGCCGGAGTGCTGCCCCTCGCCGAGGGCCATGTCGCCGTCAACGGCGCGACGTGGGAGGGCGCCGGGAGCCGGCGACGGCTGCCGGAGCAGCGCAGCGTCGGGTTGATGCTCGCGGACGCGCTCCTCTTCCCGCACCTGCGCGCGATCGACAATGTCGCGTACGGACTGCGCAGCCGAGGCGCCCGCGCCCGCGCCGCCCGGGCCCGAGCCCTTGCGGAGCTCGAGCGCGTCGGCCTGGCCGACCAGGCGAGCGCCCGCTCCACCCAGCTCTCCTCTGGTCAGGCCGCGCGCGTCGCCCTCGCGCGGGCGCTCGCGACGGACCCCGCACTGCTCATCCTCGACGAGCCCCTCTCGGCGCTCGACCCCGAGACGAGGGCTCGGACCCGCTCGGACCTGGCACGGCGGCTGGGCGACTATGACGGGGTGACCGTCCTCGTCACCCATGACCCGCTCGACGCGCTGACCCTGGCCGACCGACTCGTCTTCATCGAGGCCGGCGTGGTGACGCAGGTCGGCACCCCCGCCGAGGTCCTCCGCGAGCCGCGGACGCCCTACGTCGCCACCGTGGTCGGGCTCAACCTGTATGCCGCACAGTCCGATTCGCACGGCATCCTCACCCTCGCTTCCGATGCCACGCTCGTCACGAGCGACCCCACCCCCGGCAAGGTTTGGGCGACCATTTCGCCCCACGCCGTCGTCCTGCACCGCGAGCGCCCCGAGGGTTCGGCCCGCAACGCCTGGCCGCTCCGAGTCACCGACGTCACCCTCCAGGGCCAGTCGGCCAGGGTCTCGCTGACCGGTGCCCTCGACCTCATCGCCGAGGTGACCCTCGCCTCCGTCGCCGCGCTGGGCATCCACGTGGGGACCGGCCTCTGGGCCTCGGTCAAGGCCACCGAGGTGGTCACCTACCCGCGCTGAACTTCGGCACGCGGTGGTGAACGGCCGGAAGCGGTGCAACCCTTGACCCGGCTGGATGCGTCATGAGCGTGACAAGGGGCGTCGCCGAACACGTCCCCAGGGGAAAGGGCCGCGCCGTGGGACGAGCCGAGGTGGACGAGGATTTCACCGCCTTCGTCCGGGCCCGCCAGCACGCGCTGGTCCGCTTCGGCTACGTCCTCACCGGTGATGTGTCGAGCGGTGAAGACCTCGCCCAGACGGCCCTGGCCCGGCTCTACCTCAAGTGGGACACGATCCAGCGGACCGAGGCGGTCGAGGCCTGGGTCCGCAAGGTGATGGTCAACGAGCACACGAGCTGGTGGCGGCGGGCGTGGCGGCACAGGGAGACCCTCGGCCTCGACGGCGTGAACGCCGAGGCCCAGGCCCTGGCGGCCCCGACCGGGGACCACGAGTTGTGGGAAGAGGTGCTTCGTCTGCCGCCCCGTCAGCGCGCCGCGGTCGCGCTCCGTTACTACGAGGACCTGACCGAGGCGCAGACCGCCGAGATCCTCGGCTGCTCGGTGGGCACGGTCAAGAGCCAGGTCCATCGCGCCATGGCCACTCTCCGGACCCGGCTCGAGGAGGTTCTCGCATGAGCCCCGATGACCCGATGGAGCGCCGCCTCGCGGCCGCCCTCCACACCCAGCTCGACGCCCTGACCATCCGTGACGACCTCGTCTCGGGCGCGGTCCAGAGGTCCCGGCGCATTCGCCGCACCCGCAAGGCGGCCGTGACCGCGGCCTCCGTCGCCGCGGCACTCGCCATTGCGACGCCCGTGGCCTGGTCCGGGCTGCGAACCCCGCAGCACCTCCCGGCCCCCGGAAGCCCCAGCCTCGTCCCCACCGGACGGGCGACCTCCCCCGAGCCGTCGACGTCATCCCTGCCGTCCTCCACAACGACCGCACCCGCCCCGTCGACGCCCCCACCGACGCACATGCTCGGAGCCCCGCTCAGGCAGGTCGTCGCGTCGCTCGATGACCCGAGCGGGACCCCGGATGTGCCCTACCTCCACGGCACGACGGTCCACGACGGGGACCGCACGGTCCGGCTCCGACTACCGGAGCGCTCCCCCCATACCTTCCGCGGCCTCTTCACCGACGGCACCGTGCTCGTCAACGTGCTCAACGCGTCAGGCACCTGGGACCTCGTGTGGTTCGACCGGGCCGGCACCGAGATCTCCCGCGAGGCCGACGGGATGATGGCGGTCCTCGACTCGGACCGCAGCCAGGTGGCGTGGGTCGACGCGGAGGACCGCATCCACCTGTCCGACGCCCAGGGCAACGAGGTGGCGACGTGGAGCCAGCAGGGGCTCTACCCCACGGGTGTCGCGAACGGCCGCGTCTACGCCAACGACACGCAGCAACGAGCCGTCGTCCTCGACAGCAGGAGCGACACCTCCACGACGCTCGACGGCATCTCGTGGGGGCCGGTCCACGCCGGGACGGGACTCGCGATCGCCCGGGAACGAGGACGGGACAACCCAACCTGTTACCGGCTCGTCGAGCTGGCCACCCTGCGGCAGCGCTGGACGATCTGCGGCAGTGCTGGCGCGCCCGGACCGTTCTCCCCTGATGGGCGCTTCCTCGTCGTCGCCGGGGGGCAGGAAGGCGACCCACACCACGAGTTCAGCGTCCTCCGGGTGCTCGACGGCGAGCCGGTCCTGGGCGTCCGGACCGGGACCGGGCCGCTCGCGCTCGACGGAGCCAAGGCGGTCAACGCCACCGGCACGGCCGTCACCGTGGTCGCGACGAACGTCGCCGCGGTCGGGCAGCAGAGCAGCCAGGCCCTGCTCCGATGCTCCCTCGATGGGACCGGCTGCTCGGTCGTCGGCGCCGCGGAGCCGATGCCGACGGACTCCGTGGGCAACCCGGCCGGTGTCTGGGGGTTGGCACCGGCCGCACAGACCCCGTGACCCAGGGCCCGGTGCTCTCCCTGCCCCCCGGGGAGCGCCGGGCGCCTGCCCTGCCACGGAAACGCGGTCCCAGAGCACGCCCAAACGCGGTGGGTACCGTGCGGGAATGCGAGCACTGACGACGATCCCACTCACGGCAGACAGCCTCGAGGTGCGCGACGTGCCTGATCCTGAGGTGTCCGCCACGGAGCTGCTCGTCGAGGGCATCGCCATCGGCGTCTGCGGCACCGACAAGGAGATCGCGGCGGGCGACTACGGCTGGGCACCGCCCGGGGAGGAACGGCTCGTCCTCGGCCACGAGTCCCTCGGCAAGGTGCGGACCGCGCCGTCGGGCAGCGGTTTCGAGGAGGGCGACCTCGTCGTCGGCGTCGTCCGCCGGCCCGACCCGGTGCCGTGCGGTGCGTGTGCCCACGGGCAGTTCGACATGTGCCGCAACGGCCAGTACACCGAGCGCGGCATCAAGCAGATCAACGGCTACGGCAGTGAGCAGTGGTCGGTCGAGCAGGACTACGTCGTCAAGCTGGACCCCCGCCTCGCGGACGTCGGCATGCTCCTCGAGCCGACGACCGTCGTCGCCAAGGCGTGGGAGCAGGTCCAACAGATCGGCGACCGCGCGTGGTTCGACCCGAAGACCGTCCTCGTCACCGGGGCCGGCCCGATCGGCTTGCTCGCGGCGCTCCTCGGCACCCAGCGGGGCCTCGACGTGCACGTCCTCGACATCGTCACCGACGGGCCGAAGCCGCAGCTCGTCAAGGACCTCGGCGCGACCTATCACCACGAGTCGGTCGACGAGGTCGCGAGGCAGGTCCACCCCGATGTCGTCATCGAGGCGACGGGCGTGACCCAGCTCGTCCTCGCCGCGATGGCCGAGACCGCGTCCTACGGCATCTCGTGCCTGACCGGCGTCTCCTCCGGCGGCCGCAAGCTCGGCGTCGACCTGGGCCGGCTCAACCGCGAGATCGTCCTCGAGAACGACGTCGTCGTCGGGAGCGTGAACGCCAACCTCAACCACTACCGGCAGGGCGCCCAGGCGCTCGCCGAGGCCGACCTCGACTGGCTCCACCGGCTCGTCAGCCGCCGGGTCCCGCTCGAGAAGTTCCAGGATGCGTTCACGCCCCAGCAGGACGACGTCAAGGTCGTCATCGAGCTCTGACTCGAGGGCGCGGGGAGGAACCACCCACGAGAGGAGAGGTATGCCGCTCAGCGGGTGAGCGGCATACCTCTCCTCGAGCGCTTGGTGGGCGAGCGGGGCTCAGGCGGTCACGCCCGTCGAGTCGTGCGGCTCGCCGACGGGCTTCGACTCGGCGGAGCCGCGCTCGCGCAGGAAGACGCTCAACACGACCATGCTGCCGACGGCGAGGAACTCGGACTGCCAGTTCTGCAGGGTGCGGTTCCAGAAGTCGGGGGCGAGGGCGTACTCGCCCCAGCCGAGTGGCGCCTGGAGGTCCTTGAGCTGGTCGGCGTTGTAGGCGGCGCGCCCCGCCACGAACTGCGCCGACCACGACCCGAGGAAGAACAGCGTCATCACCAGGCCCAGGGAGTGGGAGTACACCTTGGTGCGCCAGCCGCCGACGCGTGCCCAGGCCGGTGAGTCCGGGGTGGCGTGCGGGCCGACCTTCTGGTCCTCGTCGCTCTCGGCGCCCGCCTTGCCGAGCGGCTTGGACTCCGGCGACCCCCGCTGCACGAGCCAGACGGTCAACAGGATGAACACGGTGAACTGCAGGTACTCCGACTGCCAGTTCTCCGCGACGTCGGCCGCGAAGTGGGCCGAGGTGACGTACTGCAGCATGTCGAGGACTGGCAGCCCCGCGTCAGCTGCCTGGTCGTTGTAGTCCGCCCTGCCGGCGAACGCCTCGCCGACCAGCGCGCCCAGGAGCAGCGCCGTGAAGGCGAGGGCCAGGCCGTGCTCGCGCAGCCGCCTCACCGGTGCATCAGTCCTGCGAGCAAGGACAGCACGATCCCCAGCGTGATGAAGGCGACGTAGGTCGTGAACATCGGGCGCACGTCAACCTGCCTGGATCTTGCACTGGTAGGGCCGCTGCGGTCCATCTGGCTGGCAGCGGGCGGCGGTCACCCGCCAGCCGTCGCGGAACCTCGCGAGGAACACGGTGTCGGCGTCGAAGCGGGCGATCGCGTTGGTGCCGTACACCTCGACCGACTGCAGCCGTGGCGCCGACGACGGGGCGCTGTCGCCGAGCACCGTGGCGCACGGACCCTCGGAGCCCACCTCCTGCAGCGTCTTGGGGGCGAGCATCGAGCAGGCGCTCGCCACGTCCTGGACCTGGGCCGTGACGAACCGCCGAGCGGAGTCCCCGGCGGCGCCCTCCTCGACGCTGCCCTGTCCCGCGCACGATGCCAGGACGGCAACGCAGGCCAGCGCGGCGGCATACCGCCAAGGGGACGAAAGGTGCACTCCTGCACGATAACCGCGCCGCGCCCACGGCGCTCGGGACGCGTGCTCGGGTACCGTGCCGGGGGTGGCTGACCGGGCGCGCAATGGACCGCTCGCAGGGGTGCGCGTCGTTGAGCTCGGCGGCATCGGGCCGGGGCCGTATGCCGGGATGCTGCTGGCTGACCTCGGGGCGTCGGTGGTGCGGGTGGACCGCCCGGGCGAGGACCTGCGCGCGACCCACGCGGTGCTGCTCCGGGGTCGGCGCTCGGTGGTCCTCGACCTCAAGACCGACCTCGGGCGGGAGGCCGTGCTGCGGCTGGCCGAGCGGTCGGACGTCCTGCTCGAGGGGTACCGGCCGGGCGTCGCCGAGCGGCTCGGGCTCGGGCCGGAAGAGGCGCTCGCCCGCAACCCGGCGCTGGTCTACGGGCGGATGACCGGGTGGGGCCAGGACGGGCCCTACGCCGAGCTGGCCGGCCACGACATCACCTACCTCGCCGTCAGCGGGGTGCTGGAGGCGTTCGTCGGTGCCGACGGCCGCCCGGTGCCACCGCTGAACCTGTTGGGGGACTTCGGAGCCGGTGGCACGATGCTGGCGCTCGGCGTGGTGTCGGCGGTGCTGCACGCCCGGGCGACGGGGGAGGGGCAGGTCGTCGACGCGGCCATCGTCGACGGGGTGGCTTCGACGACTGCGATGCTCCAGTCGATGGTGGCGTCGGGCAGCTGGGGCGCGCCGCGTGGGTCGAACCTGTTCGACGGGGGCGCGCCGTTCTACCGCTGCTACCGCACCAGCGACGACCGGTGGATGGCGGTCGGGTCGATCGAGCCGGTCTTCTACGCGCGGCTGCTCGAGGGGCTGGGCCTCACCGCCGAGGAGGTCGGCGCCGAGCAGCTCGACGCCAACGCCTGGCCGAGGGTCTCGCGGCTGTTCGAGACGCGCTTTGCGACCCGCACGCGCGCCGAATGGGCGACGGTGTTCGCGGGGCTCGACGCCTGCGTGGCCCCGGTCCTGTCGCTCGTCGAGGCGAGGTCCGACCCGCACCTCGCCGCGCGGGGCGTGTATGCCGCGGGGGCACCGGCGGCCGGGCACGGCGAGGACGGCGCGCGGCCGGGGCAGCCCGCGGCGGTGGCCGTGCAGCCCGCGGCGGTGCCGGTGCAGCCCGCGGCGGCGCCGCGGTTCTCGGTGACCACTGCTTCGGCGGGGGACCCTGCGGAGGCGCCCGGGCGGCATACCCAGGAAGTGCTGGCCGAGCTGGGGCTGGGGTGACCCCGACGGCGTGCACCGGACGCCATCGGCCGTTCGGCGCCACCTGGGACGCCTGTTCGTCCACCGTCCCGCCCCGAGGTTCAAGGGTTGGTAAAGAAGTCTGGACGCGGCCGTGGCCGGTCGCTCCAATGGGACCACGTTGATCCCTCGTCGACACGGTGGTGCAGTTCGTGAACGCTCTTGGCAGTTACCTCCAGGACCAGCTGGACCTGCTCGGCTGGTCCCGCGCGACGCTGGTCGCCCGCTCACGCGTGGACGGCTACGAGCTCGACGCGATCCTCGACGCCCCCATGCTGGCCGAGTGGCCGCAGCCGGAGACGTTGATGGGGCTGGCGCGGGCGCTCTCGGTCCCGCTGCGCGAGGTCGTGATGTACGCCGCGGAGGGCTGCGGGCTGGGCGTCCTCGCCACGGCGCCGGCGGTGCACACGATGAGCCTGACCAGCAACGAGGACCTCATGCTCGAGGTACGTCGTCGGCTGGCGCTCGGCGCCGCCACCGGTGGTTACCTCACCTCGCCCAGCCGCTACGCCCAGGACCGCGGAGCCCAGTCGGCCTGACCCGGACGAAGTCCCTGCCCGCGTCGCCGCCCCTATCCCCCAAAGGGGCGGCGACGCATCCATGTCGGGTCCGGCGCTCAGTAGACCCGCACGCGCAGGGTCTTGCTGACGCTGCTGCCGTGGTCACCGTGCGCCGGGAGGTACCACCGGTAGGAGTTGTAGCCGCGCACCGACGGCCTGGTGGTCGCCGACGCCCTGCTCGTGCTCGAGAGGGTGCGCCAGGTCAGGGTCACCCACCGTGTGCCGCTCCAGCGCTGCAGCGCCACCTTCCGCCCGGCATGGTTGGGTGACACGGCGCTGTACAGGGTGACGCTGCTGCGCAGGTACAGCCAGCTGCGGCTCGCGCTGATGCTCGTGACCGGGGCGACGGTCACGGATCGGGTCGGGCTGTACGACCCGCTCGTGACGCCGGCACCGGCATAGCCGATGCGGTAGCGCACGTTCGTCGTTGGCTTCGCAGTGAAGGCAAAGCTGCCGGTGGACGAGGTGGTGGCGGACGCCACCCTCGACCACGTCGTCGTGCCAACGCGTTGCGCGAACAGCCCCACCGTGCGTCCAGCGAGGGCCTTGCCGGACGCCGACAGCACCCCAGTTGCCCGCACGGTTGACCCGTAGCGCACCGTCGAGGGGACGCTGAGCGTTGCAGCGGACTGGCTGGTGGTGATTGACGTGGGCAGGGAGACATTGCCGAGCGTGTCGTAGGAGCGCACCTCGTAGGTGTAGGACCGCCCGGCGAGCAGGCCCGTGGATCTCGCCGTGGTGCCGGTCCCGGAGTAGAGGGTGGCGGTCGCCCCGCTGGTCCGGTCGCGACGCAGCACGACGACCTTGGCCAGGTCGAAGTCGCCGGGGTTCGTCCAGCGCAGGGTGGATGCGTCGTATGCCGGCGTGATGGCCAGCGCTGCGACCGGCGCCGGAGCAGTGCTGTCGCCCACCGTGACGTTCTGCGCCCAGCTGGGGGATCCGTTGCCCACGGCGTTAACCCCGAACAGCGTGACCGACCACGACTGGCGTCCCGGGAGGTCCCCGATGCCGAGGTTGGTGTACGTGCCTGGGACGCGAACGGTGCGCACGGTTGACCGGTCGGCGGAGGTGGCGGTGGCCACCCATTCGTCCACGGGCGCGGACCAGTCGTTCTTCTTCCAGGTGACCTTGATGGTGTTGTCCAGGGGCGAGGTGACCCGGACGTCGCCCGGCGCCGACGGACGCCCCTGCGGGTCCGGGCCGCCGTGCACGCCGGACAGCAGCAGGTCACCGCGGTTGCCGTTGAGGTCGGACACGTACAGGTAGAGGTCGTACGACTGCGTGGCGTCCGGCAGGGTGATCGACTTGGCGATGGTGCCGGTCGCACCGGAGAACGTTCCGCTGGAGATGGCGGTGGTCTGGCCGCTGGGTCGCACCGCGTACCCCATCGAGGCGAAGTCGACGAAGGTCGGCTTGGGGAACCGCACGGTGACGGTGGTCGGGTTGTCTGCGGACCAGGTCACAGGCTCGGGGAACCTCGGGGTGCCGTTGCTGTCCGGTGCGCTGGTGGTCGTCGCCTCGGTGGGTGCGGACAGGTTGCCGTTGGTGTCCCTGGCCCGGACGCGGACCGTGCGGGTCGCGTCGCCCTTGACCCTCCAGGTGCAGGACGTTCGTGTGCTGTTGAGGATGGGGCAGGGCGAGACCGCCCCCGTTGCCGGGTCGACGAGCTCAGGGACGGGGCCGGCGAAGTCCTTGTCCGTGGGGTTCGTCCAGGTGGCGGTGATGCTGTAGCTGCCACCGGTTGCGACGAGCTGGGTCACTGGGCCGGGCGGTGTCGCATCCAGCAGGGTGCGGAACGTCCGCGTCACGGGCGTGGAGACGTTGCCGGCCCGGTCCCTTGCCCACAGCGAGATCGTGTACATGGTGTCCATGGACAGGCCGGAGGGCAGGACGGCCGCGGTGGCGAGGAAGTCCGCATCTGCAGGCAGGTCTGGAGCCTGGTCCCCGGTCGCCACCGCGAAGGCGACGCCCTCCAGGTCGGTGTCGGGCGGCGGGGTGAACGACACGCCGGCAGACCTGTAGCCGGGGTTGACGGTGACGTCCGTGACGGCGCCGGGGGGTTGGTAGTCGAGCTGGGTCACGGTGCTCCACCGGCTGAAGTTGCCCCTGAAGTCGAGCGCGAAGATGCTGAGTCCGTAGTCCTGCCCTCGGACCGGGTCGGGCACGGTGACGCTGTGGTAGCCGGCACCGGAACCAGGGTCCAAGCCGACCCCCTCGTCAGGGGTCTCGGGCGGTGCGGACCCGATGCTGTACCGCACAACCGTGTGGTCGAAGTCGATCGCGGCGGGGTCACGCCACGCGCTCGGGTCCTGGTAGGAGAGCCAGATGGCGTCGTGGTCGGTGTAGAGGCTCGGCGCGCTGGGCGGGGGTGGTGGGGTGGTGTCCGGGTCGGCGGCGGCAGCAGCCAGTGCTGCGGAGGTGTAGGAGGTGACCACGGTGTAGGGCGCGGCTGGACTGTCGAACCGCGAGAACACCGCGAAGGTCCACTGCTGGCCCGGGACGACCAGCTGGCCCCCGATGGTGAAGACGGTGCTCGAAGGCCCTACGGGCTCGCCGTCCCACGGGTCATGTGGGGGCTGGGCACCTCGCTTGGCACGGATGATGCCGTATGCCGGGTTCCCCTCGGCGGTCGTCAGAGTCACCCGACCCTCGCCCGGCGTGGCAGTGATGGCCGGTCCGGCCTGTGCAGGGACGGCCGCCCCGTCGGTCACGCGCAGCACTGAGTCGTTTCGCGTGACGAGGACGGCCCCTCCCGCGTAGGCCTGCGCCTGGCGGCCGATGTCGTAGACCGCGCGCAGCGCGCCGAGTCCACCGCCGGGCTGCAGGACCATGGCCGAGGTGTCTGGGCCGTGCAGCGCCCCTGTCCAGATGCCGTCGTGGCCGCGCACCGCGGCCGTGGGGCGGCCACCGCTGAGCAGCGTCTCGACCGTGCCGTCCGAGCCGACCCGACGCAGGCCGTCGTCGGCGACCAGGATCGAGCCGTCGTCGAGCCCGAGATCGGTGGGCGCCCCGGTCAGTGGAGCGAGGACGGCCATCCCGGTGCCGTCCGCCTGACCGACCAGCAGGCGGGCGGGCGCGCTGTCCGCAACTGCGAGCCGGCCGTCGGGCAGCACCTCCACGTCCGTGGCGGTGGCCGGGATCGGGAGCACCTGCGCTGACCCACTCGGCGGGACGCGGACCACGCGGCCTGCGTCGTCGACAACGTATGCCGTGCCGTCCGGTGCCGCTGCCACCTTGCCGCGCGTGGTGATGGGCGGCAGCGTGGCTCGGGTGCGCAGCCGTCCCTGGGCGTCCACGTCGCGGACCATGCCGCTGGCGGTGACGAAGACCAGGCGGGTGTCATCGATCGGGGCGGCTCCCCTGAGCGGCCCGGTGTATGCCTCCGCGGCCAGGACGCCGTCGGGCGACCACGGCTGGGCGGGGTCGAGGCCGAGGATTCGTGTCGTGCCGGCTGATGTCTGTCGAACCACCGAGTCCCCCGGGGAGCCCTGGGTCGCCACGGTGGTGCCCCCGACCGTGTCGACACCGGCGCCGTAGCGGCCGGTGGAGCGCACGCTGACCACCCCACCGATGGGGAAGCTGGCGAGCAGCTCGTACTCACGGGAGGTGACGGTCAGGGTGGTGCCGTCGAGGCTGATGGCCTGGACCGACTCCATGGAGGCCGATGTCGCAGGTTGTCCGTCCCGCAGGCTGTCGTCCCGGTAGCCGGTACCCGCAACCCTTGCGCCAATGCCAGTGGGCACCACTTCGTAGATGCCGTGCCGTTGGGGTGCGTGGTCGAGGACGTAGGCGGTGGCTCCGGAGTCGCTGACGGCGAGGTCGGTGGCATCCATGATCTCGGTGCCCGGGATCGCGGCAGTCGTCCCGTCGGGCCGAACCCTCAGGACCCCATGGTCGGTGGCCACCCAGGCGACTCCATCGGACCCCACGTCAACGGCGTTCCCATGGCCTGTCCACAGCCGACTGCGGTTGCCCGCTGCGTCGATCAGGTCCAGCCCCCACGGCGTCAGCAGGTAGGTCGTGGCGCCGAGCATGGCCACGTCCACGGCGCCGTGCTGCTGGTTCGAGTCGGGCTGCTCGACGACGCTCACCTGGTCGCGAGCTGGATCGACGCGCAGCAGAGCGCTGCCGGCGACGACGAGCACGGACCCGTCTGGCTTGATCGTCATGTGCCCCGCGTACTCCACCCGGGCCCGCGAAGCGGGGCCGGACAACCCGTCGCCGCCCCCGACGACCACCTGTGAGGCGCCGGTGGAGGGCGCAATGCCGTCACCGGGAGCAGCCGAGGCGGAAGGGCTCAACGGCACGAGCGACGCGACCAGCAGAGCGGTCACGGAGGTCACGGCGGTGGCGCGGCGCACCAGGTCCCCCTGCATGGTGGTCGAGAAGCAGCAGCTGAATGTAGCGCCCACGTCGGACCGGGGACCGGAAATTGGAGCAGCTCGACCAAAAGGAATGATCCGCCGAGCCAGCGCGTGGGATCCGCCGTATGGAGCCGATGACCGAAGTCGAACGTGCAGGGTCCAGCGCTTTCAGCTTGGCGTGCGACCTTTCGTCACGCATCTCGCCAGCTCGAGCACCCTGCAGACCCACGCAGGCTGACGCATCCATACGCGCTGTCATCTGGTGAGGCGGACGCTGCCGAGATTCGATGCGGGCTGCGTCCGTTTGGTTACCGGTAGGTGCAGGTGAGGGCCTCACCAACGGTCGGCGACGCTCGGAGCGGACAGTCGAGGGCAGTCGCCGGTGTAGACGCGCTCGTGCTGCTCGTCGTCGGCGTTCCGGTCGCGGTGGTGCCGGTCGTGCTCGAGGTCGTCGTCGGTGTCGGCCTCGGCGTCCCCGCGTTGTGCGCCTTCATGACCGACTGCCAGTCGTCCCGCGTCGCAAGGGAATCCGTCAGCGAGCCGCCCTGGGTCGACCACGAGTAGGTGTATTCCAGCTGCGGATCCGGAAGGACCGTATGCCACCGGTCGAGGATGGACTGCAACTGTGCCGCGGTCGGGGCGTCCCAACCTTGGCCACCGAAGACTTGGAACGTGGGGACCAGCTGTTCGTCCGGGATCCCTGCGGCGCGGGCCGCCGCAACCTGCGTGTTGATCTCGGACAGGTCGCAGGTGCCGTCGTGACACGGATAAGGGTCCAGGGCCACCAGGTCGAGGTGGCTCTTGGCGGGGGTGTAGTCCCCGTAGGTCCCCGCGTAGTCCGTCAGTTCGATGAGCGCTTTCTGGCCGCTGGGTATCGCGTCGGCGAGCGCTCGGACCGCGGCGACGCAGTTCCCGTTGGAGGGTTCGTCGAGAAGGAAGTACCCATAGACCCGAGGGTTGGCGACGTTGGCCGCTATGAAGGCGGTGGCACCGTTCGGAGGGGCACAGGTGTTCTTGTCCATCCCGATCCACACCAAGCCCTGGTCTCCCGGTGGCAAGCCGTCCAGAGCACTGTCACTCGTTCCCACGTCGTGGATGGTGTAGCCGAGTGCGTGCGTGGTGGCGTAGGCGCCCGACTCGTTGGCGATGAAGTGCAAGGGGCCCTGGCCGGTGGCGGGTGGGTTGGTGGTCGAAGAGGCCGTCGTGCCCGACGGCACGGTGGTGCTGGGCGACGTGGGAGTCGACGAGCTGCTGGTGCTGGAGGCGCTCGTCGTCGACGAGGTCGTACCCGATGGGTCCGCGGTGGTCGTGGTTGTGGTCGTGGACGAGCCGGCGCCGGGCCCCAGGTTTGTGAGGTCGCTGCCGCTGTCGAACACCACGCCCTTGTGGCCGGTGTTCACGCTCGTGCTCCCATCGAAGCCGCGGCCCGACTCAATCCACTGCCACTCGTAGTGGTCTGTGAACAGTGAGAGCTTGATGACGCCGTAGTCGGTGCCGTTGAACGCCTCGCTGCCGGCGTGGGTGCCAGTTCGGGGATACGTCTGGTTGCCGCCCGTGCCGACCACGAAGGAGCGGATACCGCCCGAGTCGAGCCCGCCGGTGGAATTCATCTTGGCGAACCGCTCGTAGTTGTGGTTGTGACCCTCCAGGACGAGATCGGCGTGGGCCGACTCGAGCAGGGCCCAGATGGGCGCGGCACTGGTGTCGTCCCCGTGCTCGCTGGGGCTGGTGTAGCGCGGTTGGTGCCAGTAGGCGAGGACGTGGACACCTGGGTGTGCCGCCAGGTCTGCCTTCAACCAGGCGTACTGCGGCGAGCTGGCGGACATGCTGATCTCGGAGTTGAGGGCGTAGGCACGCCATCCAGCTCCCACGTCGTAGGAGTAGTACACGCCGCCGTCAACCGAGTTGGTCGCTTGTGCGCTGCCGAAGTACCCGAGGTAACCCGCTGGTGGATCGGCGTGGTATTCGTGGTTGCCCGGTACTGGCTTCGTGATGCTTTTGAACGAGCCCCAGGTCGGGTCGTACTTGCTTGAGTAGTCGCTGGCACTGCCATCCGGGTAGGCATTGTCACCGAGGACGAGCGCCACGTCCGGCGCCGCCTCCCGGATGAGGTCACCGGTGCTCTCGGCGTTCGTCATCGTCGAACTGCCGGCCTCGGCGATGTCGCCGGCGCCCATCACGACGACCGGCGTCGGCCCGGCCGCCGTGGGGCTGAACTGCATGCTGAGCGATGCGAAAGCCAGTACGAGCGCGGCGAAGGGTGCGACAGTCACTGCCCGAGGAAGTATGAGTGCCTTCATGAGATCTCCCCATCCGGCGCTCAGCGCACCGGCGGCGCACTGGGCGCCGTGGACAAAATGCCGAAACCGATGATGACGACGCTGCCACGCTCGGCTTGACGCAGCGGCGACGATCGGACTCTCACCCGTTGTCGGTGGCGGCGAGCCCAAGACCCCGCAGCATGGGAAGGCGCCGTCCGGCCAGTGTGCCCACGATGGGAGTGGGCGTTGAACTTAGAAAGGCTACCGTGCCGGGAATGCGGGGGCCAGCGGAGCTTTCACACCCCGGCGACGGCCTGCGGCTAAAGCCCTTGACGTCAAGATGTCGTGCCACAACTCGTGCCACAACTCGGCCAATCGGGGCGTGTGGCGGTTAGCCACGGTCCGTCGGCCGCTGGCCCGCTGGACCTCAAGAAGCACAAAGTCGCAGGTCAGACGGGGCTGTGACCTGCGACTTCGGGTGGTGGCCAGGGGCGGGGTCGAACCGCCGACCTTCCGATTTTCAGTCGGACGCTCGTACCAACTGAGCTACCTGGCCGTGACATGCATTCGCGGCGGCCTCTTGCCGAGCCAGTGGCCGTCGCGACTGCAGGATCATAGCCCATCCCAGCAGCCACCAAGGATGGCCGGACGCCCAGCGAGCGCGGCTACCACCAGCCCTGGCGCCGGGTCCAGGTGAGCAGCCAGCCGCTGATCGCCGCCATCACGGCGAGCACGATGAGCAGCTGGGGAACGTGCGTGTGGTTGTTGACGATCACGTTCATCCCGTAGACCGAGGCGAGCGCCGTGACCGGCAACGTGATGGCCGCGATGACCGCCAGCCGCTCCATGGCGACGGTCATCTTCGTCGTGACCCGGGTCTGGTAGAGCTCGATCACCCCGAAGAGGAACTGGCTCTCGCCGTCGGCCACGTTGCGAGCGCGTTCGAACTGCTCGCGCAGGTCGACGGCGTAGCCGTGCGCCTCCTCGCTGGTCGCGCGGTCCAGTGACGCGAGCCGGGCGTAGATGTCGTACGACTGCGCCGCCATGGTCCGGGCGATGAGCAGCTCGTGGCGCAGCAGGAACAGCTCGTCGAGGAGCTCCTCCGGCTTGTGGAAGTTCGAGCTCATCACTCGAAGCTCCAGCGCGGGGAGGCGGTTCGCGACGTCGCGCACGGCGGCGTTCTGCCTGCGCGCCACCGACGAGACCACGGCGTGCGACAGCTCGGTCGGGGTACGCGGCCGGAACCTGCCCTCGGCGATCCGCGCGCGGACCCGGTTGGTCTCGGCGGTGGCCTCGCGCAGGGGCACGACCGGGTTCCGTGGGCCGTGCACCGTCACCAGGTACCGCTCGCTGATGAGCTGGTCCAGCTCGAGCAGGTGGACGTGGCCTCCCTCGCCGGCCAGCGGGGTGTGCAGGACCACCAGGACGTTCTCGTCGTAGCGGTGCACCGTCGGCACGAAGTTGCGCTCGGTGCAGGCCCGCAGCGCGAGGGGGTGGATGCGCAGCTCGCGCTTGAGGAACTCCTCGGCCTCGGCGGTGAGCTCCGGGATGTCCACCCACATGAAGCCATCCGCGCGCGCGAGCAGCGTCGCAGCCTCGTCGACCCTGTGCTCGGTCAGCCCATCCGGCCCGAGGAACCAGGCGTCCATGCGGCAAGCGTGGCACCAAACCCGCGTCCACGCCCCAGACCAGAGCGCCCCACGCCACCCAGACCAGAGCGTCCACGCCCCCAGACCAGGAAGGGAGGCTGCCCTGGCGGACAGCCTCCCTGCGTGCTGGCGACCCCGACGGGACTCGAACCCGCGACCTCCGCCGTGACAGGGCGGCGCGCTAACCAACTGCGCTACGGGGCCTTGGTGGCCTTGCAAAACAGTATCCCCAACGGGATTCGAACCCGTGCTACCGCCGTGAAAGGGC
>DASSTN010000117.1:0-7323 GCA_035707905.1 Intrasporangium sp. | reverse complement strand
CCGTAGACCGGCAGGATGTCGATGCCTTCGGGGGACGTCCACGGCTTCCCTTGGTATGCCGCTGAGCTCGCTCCCGCTCGCCGCGTCCCTTCCGCGTCCGTGGGCTCCAACGGCAGCCCGGCGAAACTGCTCGGAACGGTGCCCGTGCTCTGGTCAGCGCTCATGCCAGCTTCTCCCTCGTGCGGTTCAGGAAGGACAGTGCGTCCAGGCCCATGGCAGCCGAGTCGTCGACCAGCTCAGCGGGCACCGTGCGTTCGCCGGGCTTGCCGGCGAGGATGACCCACGTCGCGCCGTCGCCGCGCAGTGCCGCGATCGCGTCTGCGCCCCACTCCTGATAGGCAGCATCGGTGCCGCACAGGCATACGACCGGCGGCTTGTCCTGCGCCTCGTAGGCCTGCAGCAGCGACTCGACACCTTCGGTGTGTCCGGCGGTCATCACCGGAATTCCGCCGGCGGCCAGCAGGTTTGCTGCGAAGGTTGCCCGCGCTGTGTGCGCGGAGACCGGCCCCAGCGTCGCGAGGAAGGCCGGATGCGAGACCGGTCCGTCACGGAGCGCCTCGAAGGCCGCCCCATACCGGTTCACCTCCCGCGCAAGGGGATCGGTCTCTCGCTCGAGCCGTGGCTCCTCGAGGTTCGGGAACTCCGTCAGCCCCGTGATGGGCCGCGCCCGGTGTGCGACCTGGTCGGCCCGGCGAGCCGCGACCTCGTCGATCCGCGCTTGCAGCGACCCGTCCTCGAGGGCCGCCTCGATCCCTCCCGCGGCCTCGATGCGCTGGAACTCGGCCCACGCGGCACGGCACAGCTCGTCGGTGAGGAGCTCAGCGGCATACGACCCTCCGGCGGGGTCGCTGACCGCGGCCACGTGCGACTCGGCGATGAGCAGCGAGGAGGTGTTCCTGGCGTTGCGACGACCCAAGGCGCTGGGCAGGCCGAGGGGGCTGTCGAAGGGCAGGACGGTGACCGCGTCTGCGCCGCCCACCCCGGCCGCGAAGGCAGCGACAGTGGTGCGGAGCATGTTGACGTAGGGGTCGTAGGTGCTCATCATCGGCCGACTCGTCACCGCGTGCTGGCGTTGGCCGCCCGCCTCGGCCGGGGCGCCGGACAGCTCGGCGACGCGGGACCAGAGCCGACGGGCAGCGCGGAGCTTCGCGATCGTGGGGAACTGCTCATCCGTTGCGGCATAACGGAACTCGATGAGCCTCAGGGCGTCGTCGACCGAGCGGCCCTCAGCGGTGAGCGCCCGCAGATAGGCGGCGCCTACGGCGAGCGAGTAGCCGAGCTCCTGCCCGTCCGACGCGCCCAGGTCGTGCACGACCGTGCCGTCGACGATCACGGCCCGCACGCCGGCGGCCTCTGCAAGCTCGACGACGGAGGCGAACTGCCCTGCTGCTGCCGGGTGGCCCTTCGTCCGGACCGCGCTGCCGATCGGATCGAGGCCGAGGTTGCTGTCGGGGTGCAGACGAACCGTCTGCCCCTCCGCGACCGCGACGAGCGCCCGACCGGCCGCCAAGGGGTCGTCGCTCTCGAGGACGACGGGCGCGAGGTCCAGGAGCACGCCGTCGAGGACCGCCGACAGGTCTGCGGGGGAAAGCGGGCCGCCGAGCTCGAGCCACAGCGACGTGACGCCGTTGCCGAGGTCGAGCAGGGCCTCCTCGTTCGCCCGGCGCGGGTCGAGGCCGCCGACGTGCGAGCGGACGTCCCAGCCGTCCTCCGGGCGCTCGGCCGAGCTGCCCCGGGTGAAGGGCGCCTGACCGGGAGCCCCCGTCGCTGGGAGGCCGCGCACCATCGCCGGGGTGCCGAGCGGTGGCACCTTGATCCCGTCGAGCGAGGTGTGGGTCAGTGCCTCCCAGACGGCGTTGTCCGGCGCCTCGTCGGAGAGCCGGCGCGCCTTGCGCAGCACGGCTGCCGCGGCCTTCTCCCAGTCGGCCTGCGTGTGCTCGTCCTCGCCTGCCAGGGCGAGGTGGTTATCGGCAGACGTCATGCCTCGCAGCCTAGGCGCGGCCTCCTCCCACTCGCCATGCCGGCCGTTATGCGATACCTCTCACTACGCGTGACTGCCGGGCCGATCGGCCCGTAGGCCGATCGGCCGCCAACCGCTGGCAGGCGGCCAATCCGGGTGGCGCCCGGCGTCGAACAATCGGGTATGGAGCGCCTGCAGGACGCCGTCCCTACGGCAAGGCCCGAGTGGGCACGTACCCGCGCCATGGGAGCGGTGAGGGCGCTCGCCGCCATGCTCGCGACCGTTTTGGCGATCGCCGCGGGGCAGTTGGCGGCCGCCCTGTTCATTCCGGCGACCGCGCCGGTGCTCGCCGTCGGCAGTGTCGCCATCGACGCCACTCCCACGCCGGTCAAGGACTGGGCCGTGTCCACCTTCGGGACATCCGACAAGACCTTCCTCGTCGGCGGGGTTGTCGTGGTCACTTTGATGGTTGCTGCCACGGCGGGCGTCCTCAGCCGGGGGCGCCGCTGGCCGGTTCCGCTTGTGCTCGTGGTCCTCGGTCTGCTCGGCGGCCTCGCCGCGGCGTCCCGCCCCACCGCCACGGCAGTCGACGTCGTCCCATCAGGGGTGGCCACCCTGGTCGGGCTCGCCGGCTACTGCGGCTTGGTCGGGCTCATCAGGCGTCGCGTCCGCAGCGAGAGCCGCACCGAGGCACGTCCCCCCGGCGGACTGTCGCGGCGGCGCTTCCTCCTCGGCTCGGTCGCCGCCGCGGCGACGAGCGCCGCGTTGTTCCTCCTGTCCCGGGGGGTGGAGGCGGGCCGAACCATCCGCAGCCTCGCCCTGCCGGGGCCGGCCAGCCCGGCCCAGGCCCTGCCCCTCGGGCTGGAGGCGCAGGTCCATGGCATCTCATCGCTCCAGACGCCCTCGGACCGGTTCTATCGCGTCGACACCAACCTCACCGTGCCCGACGTCGACCCGGCGGGATGGTCCCTCAGCATCGACGGGATGGTCGAGCACCCGTACTCCCTGACCCTGGACGAGCTGCTCGGCATGCCCCTCGTCGAGCGCGACATCACGATGACATGCGTCTCCAACGAGGTCGGCGGCCCCTACGTCGGCTCCGCCCGATGGCTGGGGGTGCGCCTCACCGACCTGTTGGGGCGAGCGGGGACGACGGGCCGGTCCAACCAGCTGCTGAGCACCGCTGTCGACGGCTTCACGATAAGCACCCCACTCTCCGTCGCCACCGATGGCAGGGACGCGATGGTCGCGGTGGGCATGAACGGGGCGGCCCTGCCATCGGCCCACGGTTTCCCGGCCCGGCTCCTCGTGCCCGGCTTGTACGGCTTCGTCGGTGCCACGAAATGGCTGACCCGGCTGACCCTGACCACCTACACGGCGAGGCAGGCATATTGGACGAGGCGGCAGTGGGCGATCGACGCACCGGTCAAGACGGGCTCGCGCATCGACACCCCGGTCGCCCTCGCCACGATCCCACCCGGACGCACACCCATCGGGGGCGTCGCCTGGGCGCAGCATCGCGGTGTCAGCCGCGTCGAGGTCCGCATCGACGACGGTCCCTGGCAGCCGGCGCGGCTCGGGCCCGACGTCGGCTCCGACTACTGGCGGCAGTGGTGGCTGCCCTGGGACGCCACGTCTGGCATGCACCGGCTCGCTGTACGAGCCACGGACGGTCACGGCGTCACCCAGCCAGCGACGAGGGCCACGCCGTTTCCCGACGGTGCGAGCGGCATACCCGACGTCCTCGTCACCGTCGCCTGAGGCTCGATCGAAAAACCTTGGCTGGCAAGCAATCCGGACCGTCCGACGCTCCGAACCACCAGTGACAGCCCACCAGCACCACCGCAGCAAGGAGATCACGATGAAGAACCGCACCGCCCTCGTCGCCCTCGCGCTCGCGCTTCCCCTCGGGCTCGCCGCGTGCAGCGGCGAAGCCAGCGGAAGCACGAGCAACCAGCCGATGGCCGCCGGCTCGTCGGCACCGACGACCTCGTCGGAGGCACCGATGACCTCGTCGGAGGCACCGATGCCGACGACGAGCGAAGCCGGCACCGGCATGGCCGACCCGGCCGCCCAAACCTTCGGGACTGCGTGCTCGGCCGTGCCCAAGGACGGCAAGGGCTCGTTCAGCGGCATGGCCTCCGACCCGGTGGCGACGGCCGCGAGCAACAACCCGCTTCTGTCAACCCTTGTGACCGCCGTCAAGAAGGCGGGTCTCGTCGACACGCTCAACTCTGCGAAGGACATCACCGTCTTCGCTCCCACGAACGACGCGTTCGCCAAGATCCCGCCGGCAACGCTCAAGAAGGTCCTCGCTGACAAGCCCACCCTGACGAAGATCCTCACCAACCACGTCGTTGCCGGCCGGCTCGCACCCGACCAGCTCCCGGGCGAGCACAAGACACTGGCGGGCACGACGATCACCGTTGCTGGCTCAGGTCAGGACTTCACGGTCGGCAAGGACGCGAAGGTCCTCTGCGGCAACGTGCACACGGCCAACGCGACGGTCTACATCATCGACTCGCTGCTCCTGCCCTGACGCAGCCAACATCATGGATGGCATGTCCCGCTTCTCCGCGGCCCGCGGCCCCGGCTCCGAGCCGGGGTCCGCGGGCCGGGGCCTCGACACCGCCACCGGCCTCGCAGCCCTGCTGCGACGGTCGGCCACCGGCGACGAGAGCGCCTTCGGCGAGCTCTACGACGCCGTGGCGCCCCGCGTCTTCGGCCTCGTCCGACGCGTGGTGCGCGACCCGGCGCAGGCGGAGGAGGTCACCCAGGAGACGTTCCTCGAGTTGTGGCGCACCTCGGCCCGGTTCGACCCCACACGGGGCAGCGTCCTGGGTTGGGTGCTCACCATCGCGCACCGGAAGGCGGTGGACCGGGTCCGTGCGGCCGAGGCGGCCCGCACGCGGGACGCGCACTACGGCGCCACGAACGGCGAGGTCGCGCACGATGCGACGGCTGAGGAGGCGGCCCTGCGGCTGGAGGCGGAACGCGTGCGCCGCGCGCTCACGCACCTCACCGATACTCAACGCGAGGCGCTGGAGCTCGCCTACCTCTCCGGCTACACGCACACTGAGGTCGCAGCCCTGCTCGACCTCCCGCTCGGCACCGCGAAGACGCGGATCCGGGACGGCCTCATCCGACTACGTGACACCTTGGGGGTGACCTCATGAACGACGACATCCACGCCCTCTCGGGTCCGTATGCCGTCGATGCGCTCGACCCCGAGGAACGCGAGCAGTTCGAGCGGCACCTGGCTGAGTGCCCCGCCTGCCAGGACGAGGTGGCCGGCCTCCGCGCCGCCGCGACCCAGCTGTCCGCCCTCGTCGAGACGGCACCGCCTGTCGGGCTACGGGAGTCCGTGCTGCGCCAGATCTCCACGGTGCGGCCGCTCCCGCCGCTACGGCAGGAGGCGCCTCCCGAGCCAGCCGCCGAGCCCGCACGGCTGCGCCGGCAACCGTGGCTGCTCGCAGCAGTGGCGGCCGCCCTGGTCGCCGTCGCAGCCCTCGGCATCTGGCGAGCCGTCGACACGACGCCCCCGCCGACGGTGGCGGAGCGGGTGCTCGAGGCGCCCGATGCCACCCGCGTGGCGCACCGCTTCCCGGATGGGGCGAGCGCCACCGTCGTCCGGTCCAAGCAGGTCGGTCGCGCGGTCCTCATCACGTCGGACATGCCCGCACCGCCGGCTGGCAAGGTCTACCAGCTGTGGCTCGAGGACAGGGCAGGCGTAATGCAACCGGCGGGCCTCATGAGTGGCAGCGGCAACAAGGTCGTCGTCCTCAGCGGTGATGCGGGCCAGGCCTCGGCAGCCGGCATCACGGTCGAGCCCGCCGGCGGTTCAGCGCGGCCGACGACCCAACCACTGGCCCTCTTCGCCTTCTCCTAACCCGAAGCGTCGAAGCCGGGCGGGTCACGCCAGTCGCCGATCCTCCAGCGGCGGCACTGGCCCGCAGGGCCGCCGGCGGTTCGGGCCAGCGGGCGACCGGCCCGTGTCAGCCGAGCCGGGGGCAGACCGAGCAGGCGTGCATGCCCGGCAGCGCATAGATGAAGCAGCACGACACCCGACGCGGGGCCGGCCGGCCCTGGGCGCGGGCGACCGCCGTCCGCCACACGTCCTCCACCAGTCCCCACCGTTGACGACTGCCCGCCTTCACCTCGGGCGCGAAGTGCCGCGCGACGTCCGACACCAAGCCGAGGTATGCCGCTCTGCCGCGTCCGCGGCGCTCGTCCTCCCGCTCGACCTCCTCCACCGAGACGGATGCCGGGTCGACGACGAAGCGAACGGGGTAGAGGCCCGGAGCGAGCTCGAAACCCAGCCCCGCGCCCGACTCGGCGAGGACGACGGACGCCAGCTCAGCGGCATACGCGATGGGGGTGGCGACGGACTCGCACCACCACTGGAGCACGAACGCCGCGGCCACGTGCGGCAGCTCGGCGGACCCCTGCTGCTGCTCGAGCGCGTGGCGCCACCCGGCTAACGGATCGCCTGCGGCGCTGGACACCACGTCCGCGCACCAGATGGTGGCGGTGGAGGCCTGTGTCGTCACGCTCGACCAGGGAAGCGCCGCATCGAGGCGTGCTGCCAGGGTCGGCAGGTCGGTCACGGGTGGCTCCTGAGGTCGGCGGTGCTGGTCATCCTCTCGCTAGACTCCGGTACTCGTGACCCAGTCCCTGCCGTTCGACGCGATCTCCGCGACCCTGACGGCACTGGAGGACGAGCTGGTCACCATCCGCCGCGACCTGCACCAGCACCCTGAGCTCGGCCGGGCCGAGGTCCGCACGACGCAGGTGGTCGCGGACCGGCTGGAACGAGCCGGCATCAGCACTTCCCGGCTTCGGGGCAGCGGACTCATCGCACACATCGGTGCCGCTGAGCCGACCCGGATCATCGGACTGCGCGCCGACCTCGACGCACTGCCCCTCAGGGAGCACACGGGGCTGCCCTTCGCCTCGACCACCGACGGCGTGAGCCACGCCTGTGGCCACGACGTCCACACGACGGCAGGCTTGGGTGCCGCTCTGGCGCTCAAGACGATCGAGGCGGACCTCAGCCGCCTCGGCCTCGGCGTGCGCATCATCTTCCAGCCGGCGGAGGAGATCATGCCGGGCGGAGCCGAGGACGTCATGGCGCAGGGTGGCATCGAGGGCGTCGAGCGGATCTTCGCGCTGCACTGCGACCCCTCCCTCGACGTCGGGCGGGTCGGGCTGCGGGTCGGGCCCATCACGGCGGCCACTGACCAGGTCGACGTGACCCTGTCCGGCACCGGCGGCCACACCTCGCGTCCGCACCTGACACAGGACCTCACCTACGCGCTGGCCAAGGTCGTCACTGACGTCCCGGCTGCGCTCTCTCGGCGCCT
>DASSTN010000116.1:0-4147 GCA_035707905.1 Intrasporangium sp. | reverse complement strand
GATCTGGTCGTCGACCGCCTGCTGGACCCGTCCACGCAGCTCGCGAAGGTCGGTCGGTTGGGCCACGCTTCCTCCGTCGCTGTGCTCGCGGGACGCCGCCAGCCTAACCGGGGCGGCCCCGGATGATGGAACGGGTCCGCGCCACGGACGGGCCACACGTACGGTTGCCTCATGGCACACGGCACGGCGTCCTCCATGGCACGGGCGGAGCGCTTCACGAGGTCGATCCCGGCCATGATCCGGGGCGAGCGACCGACGATCAGCTTCGAGTTCTTCCCTCCGAAGGACGACGCGGCGGAGGCCCAGCTGTGGCAGGCGGTCCGCCACCTCGAGAAGCTCGCCCCCAGCTTCGTGTCCGTGACGTATGGCGCGGGCGGCAGCACGCGTGACCGCACCGTCCGGGTCACCGGGCGCATCGCCCAGGAGACCTCGCTGACGGCCATGGCCCACCTGACGTGCGTCGGCTCGTCGGTGACGGAGGTGCGGTCGGTCGTCGGGCACTACGCCGCCGCCGGGATCCGCAACATCCTCGCCCTGCGCGGCGACCCGGCCGGGGGCCTGGGGACACCATGGACGCCACACCCGGAGGGCCTCGACCACGCGGACGAGCTCGTGGCCCTCATCAAGCGCCTCGGGGACTTCACGGTGGGGGTGGCGGCGTTCCCGGACGGGCACCCCGAGTCGGGGGACCTCGCCGCCGACGCCGCGACCCTGATCCGCAAGGAACGGGCCGGGGCCGAGTTCGCGCTCACCCAGATGGTCTTCGACGTGGACAACTACCTGCGCCTGAGGGACGAGCTCGTCCGGCGAGGGTCCGAGCTGCCGGTCGTGCCGTCGATCATGCCGATCACGAACGCTCGGCAGGTCATCCGGATGGCGCAGCTCGCCGGCCAGCCGATGCCGAGGGCGGTCACCGAGCGGCTGGACCGGCACGGCGAGGACGCGGCTGCGGTCCGGGCCGAGGGGATCGAGATCGCGACCGAGGCGGCACGGCGGTTGCTCGACGAGGGCGCGCCCGGCATCCACTTCATCACGATGAACCGCTCGTCGGCGGCGCTCGAGGTCCATGCGAACCTCGGGGTGCACGCCTCGGTCTGACCGGTCCGCGAGCAGACGCGAACGGGCCCGGTCGGTGGTCGGAGGTGCCCCCTGCAGTCCTCCGGCCACGCACCGGACCCGTCCCGGCGATCCTGCCGCGACGGGCGGGTGACCGCCTGAGCCCGGGTACTCAGATCGGCTGACGGACGGCTGTCGGGGGCGCCTTGACATGATGTCGGGACCGGGAGCTACGCTGAAGATGTTCGAATAGATGTTCGATCGGGTCGCCGGTCGGGTCGTTCGATCGTCCAAGTTCAGGTCCAGTCGTTGGTTGGGTGTCGGTGGTCGGCGAGGCCGCCTCGGGTCGTGACTCCCGCTTCGACGTGTCGCAGGGAGACGTGTCGTGGTGCGCAGGTTCAGTGATCCGGTCGAGGTCCGCCCCGGCGAGGGGCCGCAGGGCCGCCCCGAGGCCTTCATCTGGCGGGGGAGGCTCTACGTCGTGCGTGACGTGCTCGGCCAGTGGCGGGAGCGGCGGGCGTGGTGGCGTGACGCCCTCGACCACGACGTGCGCGCCGAGCCCGGGGCCGCCCTCGAGGCCGCGGCCGGGGAGCACGAGGTCTGGCGCGTCGAGGCCAGCCGGGGATGGTCCTTCGCGCCCGGGGTCTACGACCTCGCGCACGACGAGGGCGTCGGCGGCGACCGGTGGTCGCTCGTGCGCGTCGCCGACTGAGGGAGGGGAGACGATGACCACGCACCAGGTCCCTGTTCCTGCCCCAGCCGCGGTCCCGCTCGCGGCGACCGACCTGCTCGAACGTTCCCGGGCCACCCTCGAGTCGGCCTGCCGAGCGGTCGACACCGCGGAGCGGCACCGTGAGGCCTACCTCGGCGCGCTCCGGGCCGGGGCGGCCCTCGTCGCCGCCCGCACCCGCCCGATGCCGCGGGTCCGGCCCCGGAGTGTCTGGCAGGCCCTGCCCGAGGCCGCCCCCGAGCTGGGGGAGTGGGCCACGTTCTTCGCGGCCTCGTCGCGTCAGCAGGCCCTCGCCGACCGCGGCGGGTGGGTCTCGGCGCGGGAAGCCGACGACCTGCTGCGCCAGTCGGAGATGTTCCTCCGGATCGTCTCGGACCTGCTGGGTGCGCCCCCGGCCGCGCCGTTGCCCGAGTCGATCACCCCGGCCCACGTCTCGCGTCCCTCCGGGAGAGGCCTGTGAGCGACAGCTTCGTCCACCTCCACGTCGCCTCCGGCTACTCGATGCGTTACGGCACCGCCCAGCCCCGGGCGCTCGTCGAGCGTGCCGCGGCATGGGGACAACCGGCTCTCGCCCTGACCGACCGGGACGGGCTCTACGGGGCGGTGAAGTTCGTCCAGGCCTGCATGGAGGCGGGCATCGCGCCGATCCTCGGCGTCGACCTCGCCGTCGGTCCCGACGTCGCGTCACCGGGCCGACACGAGCAGCCCGCCGAGCGACGCGAGCGCACCCCCGTCCGTGGCGGGGCTGCGGTCGACCCGCGGCTGCCCCGGGTCACGGTGCTCGCCCGGGGCGGCGCTGCCGGGCTCGCGCCCGGGGCCGGCTGGGCCGCGCTGTGCCGTCTCGTCACCGCGACCCACCTGCGGGGGGAGCGGGGCACCCCCGTGACGACCCCGACGCTGGTCGCCCAGCACGCGCACGCCGACACCTCGGCCGGCCGGCTCGTCGTGCTGCTCGGACCTGACTCGGACGTCGGCCGCGCGGTCCTGGCCAAGCGGCATACGGATGCTCGTGCCGCACTCCAGCGGTGGGTCACGCTCCTGCCACCCGGCTGTGTCGCGGTCGAGGTCGTGTGCCACGGCGGCCCGGAGGGCCGGCCCGGCAGTCTCGGGCAGGCCGGCCGCATGCTCGCCCTCGCCCGTGAGGCCGGTGTGCGCGCCGTCATCACCGCCGCGGTCCGGCACACCGACCGCCGGGACGCGCCGGTGGCGGACCTGCTCGACGCGGCCCGGCGTCTCGTCCCGCTCGATGCCCGTCACCTCGACCGGGTCACCACCGCGGCCCATCTCGCACCGACCCCGCTCATGCACGCGCTCGCCCTCGACGTCGCCCAGGTCTCCGGGCCCGGCCTGACCGGTGGGGGCGTGCTCGCCCGCGAGGTCGCGGGCGAGCTGCTCCGCTCGACGCTGGCGCTCGCCGACGAGTGCGTCCAGGACCCGCGCGGCGACCTCGGTGTCGGGGCGGTCCACCTGCCCGAGCCGGACGTGCTCGGCATCCGCCCCGGCGTGAGCCCGCAGCACGTGCTCGCGCGCCGCTGCCGGGAGGCGATCGGCACCCGCTACCCGGCGCTCTCCGGGTCGCGGCTCGAGGCGGTCAGTGCGCGCCTCGAGGACGAGCTCGCCGTCATCGACACGCTGGGCTACCCGACCTACTTCCTCACCGTCGCCGCCGTGTGCGACCTCATCCGCGAGATGGGCGTGCGCGTCGCCGCCCGCGGGTCCGGGGCCGGCTCGCTCGTCAACTACCTGCTCGGCATCTCCGGCGTCGACCCGATGCGTCACGGACTGCTCATGGAGCGGTTCTGCTCACCCCTGCGGGCGCAGCTGCCCGACATCGACATCGACGTCGAGTCCGCCCGCCGCACCGAGATCTACGAGCGGGTCCTCGAGCGGTTCGGCGGGGACCGTGTCACGTGCGTCTCGATGATGGACACCTATCGGGTGCGTCATGCGATCCGCGACGTCGGGGCGGCCCTCGGCATGCCGCCGGGCGAGGTCGACGCGATGGCCAAGGCCTTCCCCCACATCGCCGCCCGCAACGCTCGCAACGCCCTCGCCGAGCTCCCCGAGCTGCGCACGAGCGGCTTCGACGCCCCGCGGCTCCAGCTCGTCCTCGACCTCGTCGAGCGACTCGACGGGCTGCCCCGGCACATCGCCCTGCACCCGTGCGGTGTCGTCCTGTCCAACTCCGGCCTGCTCGACCGGACACCCGTCGAGGCGAGCTGGCTGGGCTTCCCGATGAGCCAGTTCGACAAGGACGACGTCGAGACGCTCGGCCTGCTCAAGCTCGACATCCTCGGCGTGCGCATGCAGTCGGCGATGGCCCACGCGGTCGACGAGGTCGCCCGGGTCGAGGGCGTGCAC
>DASSTN010000115.1:0-8701 GCA_035707905.1 Intrasporangium sp. | reverse complement strand
GACGAGCAGGTTCGCGTAGGCACCGGCGGCGACCTCGCGCATCGCGGTGTAGGCGGTCAGCCGGGCGGGGTCGGTGCGGCGGGCACGTTCTGACGGCCGCTGGCTCGAGCGGTGCTGGGCCGAGCGCTCTCGGGCGGGCGGCCGCTGCCGACCGCTGCCGCGCTCGGCCCGGCGGTCTGGCCCGCGGCCCCGCTCGTGGCCCTGGCCCGTGCCGTGCTCGTCCCGACCGTGGTCGCTGCCTCGCCGCTCACTCATGGTCGAACCGCTCCCCCGGCTCGACGCGGGCGCCCCGCGCCCAGTCGGCCGCCGGCATGGGGCGCTTGCCCTGCGCCTGCACCGTGCCGAGCCGGACGGCGTCGCTGGCCGTGCCGACGAGGACCGCGCGCTTGGTGGCGACGACCGAGCCGGGCGCCAGCCGGTCGACGGCCTGCTCCCCTGGGTCAGGCAGGGTCACCGGGCCGAGCCGGAGGCGCTCGCCGCGGAAGGTCGTCCACGCACCGGGCGCCGGCGTGCAGCCACGGACCTGACGGTCGACGGCCAGGGCCGGCCCGTCCCAGCGGATGCGGGCGTCGTCGACGTCGATCTTCGGGGCGAGCGAGACCCCCTCTGCCGGCTGGGGCTTCGGCACCAGCGTCCCCGACTCGATGCCGTCGACGGTGGCGACCAGCAGCCCGGCGCCACCCGTCGCGAGGCGGCCCAGGAGGTCACCGGCGGTGTCGTCGGGACGGATCGGCTCTGTCATGACGCCATAGACGGGGCCGGTGTCCATGCCCCGCTCGAGGCGGAAGGTCGTCGCCCCGGTCATCTCGTCGCCGGCCATGATCGCGTGCTGCACGGGTGCTGCGCCGCGCCAGGCCGGCAGCAGCGAGAAGTGCAGGTTGACCCAGCCGTGCACGGGGATGTCGAGGCCCGCCTGGGTGATGAGGTGGCCGTAGGCGACGACGGTGCAGAGGTCCGGGGCGATCCGGGCCAGCTCGGCGAGGAAGTCCGGGTCCTTCGCCGCAGGCGGGGTGAGGACCGGCAGGCCGAGCTCGTCGGCGCGGCGCCGGACGGGCGAGGGCTCCAGACGGCGCCCACGGCCGGCCGGCGCGTCCGCCCGGGTGACGACCGCGACGACCTCGTGGGACGAGGCGACGAGCGCGTCGAGGCTCGGGATCGCGACCTCGGGGGTGCCGGCGAAGACGACCCTCATCTCACATCCCCAGCCCGAAGGTGGAGTGCGGGCTGATCCTCACGGTGGGGGCCGGCGCACCGGACCACTCCGCCTCCCGGATCTCGCGCATGGCGCGCTTGCGGGTCTCCCGGTCGAGCCGGTCGATGAAGAGGACACCGTCGAGGTGGTCGGTCTCGTGCTGGACGCACCTGGCGAGCAGCTGGGTCCCCTCGAGGAAGACCGGCTCTCCCCACATGTTCTGCCCCCGTGCGACGACGGCCAGGGCCCGCTTCGTGTCGTACTGGAGGCCGGGGAAGCTGAGGCAGCCCTCGGGGCCGTCCTGTTCCTCGCTCGACAGGTCGAGAACGGGGTTGACGAGGTGTCCGAGGATGCCGTCCACCCAGTAGGTGAAGACGCGCAACGAGACGCCGATCTGGGGAGCCGCGAGCCCGGCACCGGGCGCGTCGAGCATCGTGTCCTGCAGGTCCTTGACGAGGGTGCGCAGCTCCTTGTCGAAGTCGACGACCTCGGCCGCGGGCGTGCGCAGCACCGGGTCGCCGAAGAGCCGGATGTCCTTGATCGACACGCAGGAGGTCCTTGTCGGTGGGCGGCAGTGCGGAACGAGCCGCGCCGGGGCGGCTCCGCGCCAGTCTAGAGCGCGGCCGCTCGGCTCCCGTCGGCCTCGTCGACCCGGTGGCGCAGGTTGCGGACGGACGGGGAGCCGAGCGCCGCGAGGGACACAGCGGCATACACGATCGCGCTCGAGACGAGGAGCGTCTCGTGGTCGACCAGCGTCGCGAGCCAGCCGTAGAGGAAGGTGCCCACCGGTATGGCGACGAACGAGCCGAGCGCGTCGTAGCTCGAGACCCGGGAGAGCACGGAGACGGGGACGTGCTCGTGCAGGGCGGTGCTCCACCCGACGCCGAAGATCTCGATCGCGGCCCCGGCCACCAGGAAGGCGACGGCGAGCGGCACGGTCGCGGGGGCGATGCCGAGCATGGCGAGCGGGATGGCGACCACCGCCGTCGCGACCATGCCCGTGCGCAGCGGGTGCGTGAACCGCAGGCGCATCATCGCGAGCGTCATGAGCACGGTGCCGGCGGCCTCGGCGGACAGGGCGAGGCCCCACCCGGCCTCCCCGATCGCGGGGGTCGTCTTGGCGACGAGGGGACCCATGACCCCGATGACCCCCACGTGGATCGCGTTCGTCACCCCGAAGGCGACGACGATGACCCAGAGCCACTGCCGCGAGGTGAACTCGCTCCAGCCCTCGCGCAGGTCACGGACCATGGAGCCCCGTTCATGCGTGCGCTCCTCGCGGGGCAGGCGCACCCGGGAGAGCGCGACGATGGCGACCACGTACGTGAAGGCGTCCGCGGCGAGGGCCCAGCCGGGGCCCACCCCCACGACGAGGAGGCCGGCCACGGCGGGGCCGACGACGCCGAGGCTGCTGCGGCTGAACGACAACATGGCGTTCGCCTGTTGAAGGCGGCCGCGGTCGACGACGAGCGGGACGATGCCCATCATCGCGGGCATGGTGAAGGCGGAGACGGCGCCGTTCAGCCCTTCGATGACGGTCAGCTGGAGCAGGGTCGCGTGCCCGGTGATGATGAGCGCTGCCGCGCTCGCCTGAGTGAGGCAGGTGAGCAGGTGGGCCACCTGGAGCACCGCGATCCGTGAGAACCGGTCGGAGATGACGCCCCCGACGAGCAGGAAGGCGATCATCGCGATCGTGCGCACGCCCAGGACCTGGCCGAGGGCGCTCGCCGACTGGTCGACGTGGAGCACGGCGAAGGCGAGGGCGACCGGGGCCATCGCAGAGCCCGCGGTCGAGACGGTGCGCGCGGCGAAGAACCAGGCGAACCGGCGGTCGGACAGCACCCCGATGGAGGTTCGGACGTTCATCGGTCCCCCTGCTGCCGGGGTCTCATCGTGAAGGCCGCGACCGAGAGGTTCGCGCGGACGGCACCGGCCGTGCGGGGCGGCTCGGCCCGCTCGTGGATGAGGCGGCTGGCGCGGGTCACGAGGTCGAGCACCTCCTGCCAGACCTCCGGCGCGACCCACAGCTCCGCGTCGGTGAACAGCTGCGGGCCGGGGCCCCGTTCGGCGTAGCGGGCCGGGATGGCGGCGGACAGGACCGAGACGTAGGCGCGCCGGTCGGCCTCTGTGCTCGTCCCTCCGTCTGCGGGCTCGGCCGCATCCCACGGGTGGCGGTACTTCTTGGCCCGTCCTCCCCGGACCTCCTCCTCGCCCGCGACGACGAGCAGGCCGGCGTCGAGGAGGAACCGCAGGTGGTAGGACGCGTTGGCCTGGGTGATGCCGAGCTCGCGGGCCACCTCGGCCGCGCTCAGCTCGGCACCGGTGAGCAGTGAGAGCATCTGCAGGCGCAACGGGTGCGCGGTGGCCCGCAGCGAGTTGCGCCGCACCCCATCCTCCAAAGACATGTTTGGGAGTATGACGTGGGACCGGTTCTACCGTCAAGCATTCCTTTGGGGGTGGCGGCGGCTCAGAAGCCGTCGTCGGGGTCGATCCGCACCGTCACGGCCTCGGGCTCCTTGCGGGCCGAGCGGAAGGCCTTGAGCGCCTGCAGGGACCGGGTCAGCTCCGGGGTCGCCTCGATGGGCGCCCGCACGAGGGCGTGCCAGCCCGGTTCACTGGCGGTGGTGCCCCGCCGGGCGAGGTCCGGCACCGGCATCGGCCCGAGCACCTGGGCCGCCCCGGGCAGCTCGAGCTGGCGAAGCGCCTCCTCGACCGCTCGACGCGAGCCGGTCAGCTGCGCCATCCGGACGGTGGGCGGCAACCCGAGCTCGCGGCGGTCGGCCAGCTCACGCTGCGCCAGCCACGCCGGGTCCCATCGCACGAGCGCCTCCACGGCCGGCAGCGACATGGCGTCCGGGACTCCGCAGAGCACGACGCTGCGGCCCGGCCGGACGAGCGCCGCGGCCGCGGCCCATCGCCGCAGCGACTCCGTGGACGCGTCGAGGACGGGCAGGTCAAGGCTCGCCCAGGCGTCGAGGAGGAGCACCGCGGAGTAGCCCTTCGGGGCGAGGGGCTCCGCGCCCGGCGTGGCTATGACGACCGCCGGCTCGTCCTCGACGGCTGCGTGCACCTCCCCCGAACCGGAGGTCACGACCGGGGCACCGGGGAAGGCCCGCCCGATCTCCTCGGCCGTGCGGCGCGCGCCGGTGACCGAGGAGCGCAGTCGTCGCGACCCGCACTCGCGGCACTCGAAACCTGCGCCCCTGGGCCCATCCCCCAGCGCCGCCCCGCACCAGCGACAGGCCGGGGGCGAGCCCGGGCCACCGACGGCCACCGGACCGTGGCACCTCGCACAGCGCACCGGGGTGCGGCACTCGGCGCAGCTCAGCGACGGCAGGTAGCCCCGGCGGGGGACCTGGACGAGCACCGGCCCGTCGTGCAGGGCGTCCTTCGCGACCCGCCAGGCCCGCGACGGGAGGTGGGCCCGGGCGGCCGGACCGTCGCGCTCCTCGTCGGCGCCCTCCCCCGCGATGGTCACCCGAGGAGCGACCGCGCGCAGCAGCGAGGGGTCGGGCTCGACCGCGACCAGGCGGCCGCGCTCGACCTCCTCCTGCACCCGCAGGCTGCGGCCGAAACCGCCCGCGAGGACGGCCGCTCCGGTCTGCGCCGCGCGCAGCTGCAGAACCGTGCCGGTGTGCGGGTAGGGCGCGCGCGGCTCGTGGAGCAGGTCGTCGCCGTCGTCCCACCACGCGACGAGGCCGAGGTTGCGCACCGGGGCGAACGCGGCCGCCCGGGTGCCGATCGCGACGTCGACGTGGCCGCGCAGCAGCTTGAGCCAGGCCGTGTACCTCGCCTGGGGACCCTGGTCCGCGGTCAGCCGCACGTGCCGGCCCCGGCCGAGGACGTCGGTGAGGGCCGCGTCGAGCCGGTCGACGTCGCGGTGGTCGGGCACCACGAGGACGCTGCCGCGACCGCCCCGCAGCGCCGCGGCGGCAGCGACGGCGAAGGCCCGGGGCCAGTCGTCGTCAGGGACCCGTGCCGGCAGCGCCGACAACGTGGCCGCCGGCCCCTCCCCGGCCTCGACGCGGCGCAGCCACGCCGGACCGGCGGGATAGGCGGCCCACGGCCCGGTGTCCGTGCTCTCGCCGTCGCGGCGCTCGTCCGGTACCGGGGCCACGCCCGGCGGCGGGTCGAGGGGCAGGTTGCGCTCGGCCGTGGCGTGGCGCTTGGGGATGGCGAGCCGCACGACGTCGCTCAGCGTGCCGGCGTAGCGGTCGGCGACGGCCCGGCACAGGGCGAGCAGCTCCGGCGTGAGGACCGGCTCGGGGCTCACCACCCGACGCAGCGGTGACAGCCGCCCGCCATGCACGGCGTGCGGCCTGCGCTCGACGACGAAGCCGTCCAGGTCACGCCCGGCGAAGCGCACGCGCACCCGTGCGCCCGGCACCGCGGCGCCCTCCAGCTCCTGCGGGACGGTGTACTCGAAGACGCGGTCGAGATGGGCGAGCGGCGTGACGACGACGACGGCAGCGACAGGCATGGACGGGCCGCCCTCCGGGTCGGCCGCTCCTGCCTGCTCGTTCACGCGAGGCAATCTAGCGCCGCCCGGGGACAGCCTGCGCCCGAACCTGACGGTGGGTTGCCGCGGCCGCCGGGCGGCCGCGCGCTCCGCTCAGGCCTGCGCGACGGCCTGGCGCAGCGCCTCGACGCGGTCGGTGCGCTCCCACGGGAAGGCGTTCTCGACGCCGTCGGCCTTGGTCCGGCCGAAGTGACCGTAGGCCGCGGTCGGCCGGTAGATCGGCCGGAGCAGGTCGAGGGCCTCGACGATCGCGCGCGGCCGCAGGTCGAAGACCATGCCGATGGCGTCCTGGATCTTGTCCACCGGCACGGTCTCGGTGCCGAACGTCTCGACGTAGAGCCCGACCGGCTGGGCCTTGCCGATGGCGTAGGCGACCTGCACCTCGCAGCGGCGGGCGAGGCCGGCAGCGACGACGTTCTTGGCGACCCACCGCATCGCGTAGGCGCCCGAGCGGTCCACCTTGCTCGGGTCCTTGCCCGAGAAGGCACCGCCACCGTGCCGGGCCATGCCGCCGTAGGTGTCGACGATGATCTTGCGTCCGGTCAGGCCGGCGTCGCCCATCGGGCCGCCGATCTCGAACCGGCCCGTCGGGTTGATGAGCGACCGGTACGACGAGACGTCGAGGTCACTCCCCTCGTCGCGCAGCTCGGCCAGGACCGGGTCGATGACGAAGGCCTTGATGTCGGGCTCGAGCATGCCCTCGAGGGAGACGTCGGGGGCGTGCTGGGTGGACAGGACGATCGTGTCGAGCCGCACCGCCTTGTCGCCCTCGTAGGCGATCGTCACCTGCGTCTTGCCGTCCGGACGGAGGTAGGCGAGCTGCTCGTTCTTGCGCACCTGGGTCAGTCGCTCGGAGAGCCGGTGCGCGAGGTGGATCGGCAGCGGCATGAGCTCGGCGGTGTCGTCGCACGCGTAGCCGAACATGAGGCCCTGGTCGCCGGCGCCCTGCTTGTCCAGTGGGTCGACGCCGCCGTGCCGGGTCTCGTGCGCCGTGTCGACGCCCTGGGCGATGTCGGGCGACTGCGCGCCGATCGAGATGGAGACGCCACAGGTGCGCCCGTCGAAGCCCTTCTCGGACCCGTCGTAGCCGACCTCGAGGATGGTGTCGCGCACGATCTTCGGGATCTCGACGTAGCTGGTCGTCGAGACCTCACCGGCCACGTGGACGAGCCCGGTCGTCACCATCGTCTCGACCGCGACGCGCGCCTGCGCATCCTCCGCGAGCATGGCATCGAGGATGGAGTCGCTGATCTGGTCGCAGATCTTGTCCGGGTGTCCCTCGGTGACGGACTCGGACGTGAACAGGCGTACGGGCACTGGGGTCTCCTCGTTGCTGCGGTCGCTACCGCGGAGTTTATTGGATCAGCCGAGCAGGTCCTCGACCACGTCCAGCACGGCCGCGGCGATGACGTCCTTGCCGGCCGGGCCGACCGTGACGACGTCCGGTACGTCGCGGCGCAGCAGGTGGACGGTGTTGTCGTCGCGGCCGAAGGCCAGGCCGGGCCCGACCTCGTTGACGACCTGCAGGTCGCTGCCCTTCTTGGCGAACTTGACGCGGGCGTGGTCCATGACCGAGCCGGTCGCATCCCCGGTCTCGGCGGCGAAGCTGACGATGACCGGCCGGCGTGAGCCGTCGCGCGCCGCGACGAGGCCCTTGACGATGTCGGGGTTCTCGACGAGCTCGAGCCGCAGCCCTGCGTCGGGGTCGCTGCCCTTCTTGATCTTGCTGTCGCTCACGCTGGCGGGCCGGAAGTCCGCTGGCGCCGCGGCCATGACGACCGCGTCGGCCCCGCGTGCGGCGCTCTCCACCGCGTCCTTCAGCTCGAGGGTCGTCTCGACGGGGACGACGGTCACTCCGGGCGGGGTGGGCAGGGCGACGTTGGCGGCGACGAGGATCACGTGCGCGCCGCGTCGGGCGGCGCAGTCGGCGATGGCCCAGCCCTGCTTGCCGGACGACCGGTTGCCGAGGAAGCGCACCGGGTCGAGCGGCTCGCGGGTGCCGCCGGCAGACACGACGACGGTCCGGCCGCGCAGGCCCATCCGTTCGTATGCCGCTGAGCTCGCGACCAGCGCATCGTCCGCCTGGACGTGCTCGGCGCTCGCCTCCTCGCCCCGGGAGCCGGCCGCCTGGTCCTGGGACCCAGCGGCAGCGGGAGCCGACGGGGTGACGGCTGCAAGGGCAGCGGCATACACCTCCTCGGGCTCCGGGAAGCGCCCCTTGCCCGAGTCGGCCCCGGTGAGCCGGCCCTCGGCCGGCTCGATGACGTGCGCGCCGCGTCGGCGCAGCGTCGCCACGTTCTCCTGCGTGGCCGGGTGCTCCCACATCTCGGTGTGCATCGCGGGCGCGAAGACGACCGGGCAGCGGGCCGTGAGCAGGGTGTTGGTGAGCAGGTCGTCGGCGATGCCGGCGGCCGCCTTCGCCATGATGTCGGCGGTCGCCGGGGCGACGACGACGAGGTCGGCGCTCTGGCCGATCCGCACGTGCGGCACCTCGTGGACGTCGGTCCACACCTCGGTGCTGACCGGCTTGCCGGAGAGGGCCGCCCAGGTCGGCGCCCCGACGAAGCGGAGCGCCGCGGCGGTGGGCACGACCGTGACGTCGTGCCCGCTCTCGGTGAACCGGCGCACGAGCGAGCAGGCCTTGTAGGCGGCGATGCCGCCGCTCACGCCGACGACGACGCGCATCGCGTCGGTCAGGCCTCGGTCGGCGTCGAGGTGAGCAGGCCCTCGTTGATCTCGCGCAGGGCGATCGAGAGCGGCTTCTCGTGGACCTCGGCCTCGACGAGCGGGCCGACGTAGTCGAGCAGGCCTTCCTGCAGCTGCGAGTAGTAGGCGTTGATCTGGCGCGCGCGCTTGGCGGCGTAGATGACGAGGGCGTACTTCGAGTCGGCGGCCGTCAGCAGGTCGTCGATCGGCGGGTTGGTGATGCCGATGGGGTCAGCCTTGGTTCCGGACACGGGGCGTCTCGTTTCGTTCGGGGTCGGATGTGC
>DASSTN010000114.1:0-17773 GCA_035707905.1 Intrasporangium sp. | reverse complement strand
CTGCCGTAGTCCTCGCACTCGTGCCGCTCGTCGCCAGCGCGGTGCACTGGGGTGTCACCGGCGTCGGCGACCGGTTGACGCCCGGCCAGGCACGGCTGCCCGCCGTCGCAGTCGAGCAGGCCAACGGCCCGCTCAGCAGCCGCCTGCTCCTGCTCCGGCCGTCGGCCGCGGTGGTCGACTTCGAGCTGACCGGCACCGAGCCGGGCGAGCTGCTGCGCGACCTCGACCGCGCCCGGCCCGACAACTCCGACGTCGTCGACACCGTCGCGGCCCTGGTCGGAGGCAGGCAGAGCGACGAGTCGCCCTCCCGTTCCCTGGCCGCCCTGGCGGTCGGCTTCGTCCAGGTCGTCAGCGACGGCAACGACGAGCTCGTGCGCCGCCTTGACTCCACGGAGGGTCTGAGCCGACTCGGCCGCGAGGATGGCGCGACGCTCTGGAAGGTGCAGCCGCTGCCGGGCGCAGGCGCCGTCGAGGCTGCGGCAGCGCCGTCGCGCGTGCGGCTCGTCGACGCCTCGGGCAAGCTGCTCGCCGCGGTACCCACCGTCGGGCCCCACGCGGCCGTGGATCAGGATCTGCGGCCGGCGGACGTGGAGCGCCGGCTGGTCGTCGCAGAGCCGCCGGAGTGGGCGGAGCACGTCACGGTGCGCCTCGACGGGGGGGACCTGTCGCCGGTCGCTGGTGCCAAGCAGCCGACCTACCTCGTCCCGGCATCCGGGGGCCACCTCGTCATCGACCTCGCCGCCTCCGATCCCTGGTGGCGACTCGCCCAGGGCGTCCTGCTCGCCTTCGTCTGCTTCATGGCCCTGCCCTTCGGCAATCGCCGCTCGAGGAGGAGCTCATGACCCCTGTTGGCAGCATCCTGCGGGCGACCGTCCTCACCGTGTGCGCCGGGACCCTCATTGGCATTGCCACCACCACGACTGGCTCTGTCGAGCTCGGCGGCACCCGGGCGAGCGCCGGGCTGCCTGCGGTCTCGGACGCCGCTCTCACCGACGCGTCGCTCGTCTGCCCCGGCCCCGAGCGAGTGGGCGCCAAGGGCCTGCGTGACGTCGAGGGGGACACGAGGGTCACGGCCGCGGCCGCACCCGGCTCCGTCCTCGGTGACCTCGCGACTGCCGGAGCCGGCACGATCGAGATCGGGGCCGTGGGCGGCGGCAAGGCGCTCCAGAAGGCGTCCGACCGGGCAGCGCCGGTGACGGCCGGCATCTCCGATCCGGTGGGAGTGACTGCTCGCGGCAGGGACGCCCTCGCCCCGGGAGTGGTCGCCACCCAGACGTGGCTGCACCGCGGCGACGACGACCGTGGGCTGGCGACTGCCGCATGCGCGATGCCGGCCTCGGACCTCTGGCTCGTCGGCGGGGGCGACGGTCCCTCACGCACCGAGCGCCTCGTGCTCACCAACCCGGGCGCCAACACCATCTCGGTCGACTTCACGGTGCTCGGCGTCAAGGGGACGATCGAGGGGACCGGTCACGGCATCTCGATCCCACCGCGTTCGCGCTCGGTGCTCTCGCTCGACACGATCGCACCCGACGTCGCGAGTCCCGTGGTGCACGTCGTCGCCTCGGGTGGCCAGGTCGCCGGTGTGCTGAGCGACGCGTGGATCGAGGGCGCGACCGGCCGCGGAATCGACGACGCGGCACCGGCTGCCCAGCCCGGGCGGGACCTCGTCCTCGCCGGTATCGACAAGGCGGGAACGGCGAGCGTCCGGATCGCCAATCCCGGGCAGGACGAGGCCCTCGTGCAGGTGCGGGTCCTCACGGAGAAGGGGCCGGTCCAGCCCGACGCCCTGCGTGCCGTCCGCGTGCCGGCCGGCTCGAGCCTCGACGTGCCCCTCGAGGTTCCCGATGGCGCCCTCGGCGCGCACCTGCTCGCGGACCAGCCGGTGGTGGCGGGCGCTTGGGCGGAGCGCCGGGTCGCGGACGGGGCAGACCGAATGGGCGACTTCGGTTGGACCGCCGCCACCCCACGCGTGCAGCGTCTCGCGGGTCTGGCGCTGCCGGGCGCCGTCGTGCCGCGCAGCACGACCCGGCTCCTCCTCGCGGCGGGCGCACAGGACGCCGCGGTGACGGTGACGACGACCGGCCCCGGCAGCCAGACCCGTCAGGTCACCGTGCCGGCCGACCACAGCGTCGTCCTCGACCTCGGCGCGGCGAAGGCCGTCTGGGTGCAGCCCCGCTCCGGCGCGGCGCACGCAGCGGTCTCCGTCAGCGGCGTCCTCGACAACGTGCCGGTCCTGTCGATCGTCCCGCTCGCCGAGGCACCCGTCACCGCCGTGACGGTCCCGGTCCGCCAGGTCGGCAACTGACGCCACCTCGATGACGCACGGCGGGCCCGGGAACGGCGGGGTACGCCGTCGTGCCCAAGCGCACGCTCGATCGTGAGAAGCGCACGCTCGATGGGGAGAAGTGCACGCTCGATTGAACGGAGTCACCCGGTCGAGGCCGAGGGGGACTGACCGGTCGACCGGGGGTGCTACTCGCCGAAGCCGGGGTCGAGCTCCTCTGGGCGCACCCCGAGCAGGCCCGCGACCTGCTCCGTCACGATGTCGGCCACCAGCGCGGCGACGTCCCGGGCTCCGGAGGCCCGCGTCTCGACCGGCCTGCGGTAGACGACGATGCGGGCCGGTCGTCCCGCACTGGCCGGGTAGACCCGCCCGAGGGGCACCTCCGAGTGCTCCCACGGCGCGGGGCCGCGGGGAACGTCCTCGACCGCGAACTCGACGGCGGGGAAGGCCCTCCCACAGGTGGACTCGAGCCGGCTGGCCGCGTCGAGAACGTAGTCGTCGAACTCGTCGCGCCGGCTGCGCATCGCCGGGACCGGCGGCCAAGCGAGTGGGCCCCGCAGGCCGCGGCCGTGGCGCTCACGGCGCCGGACCATCCGAGAGGTGCCGGGCATCGAAGGACTCACATCTTGCACTCTAGTTCGCCGGGCAGGCGGGGACACGGCGTGGTGTTTTCGCCGCGCCGGAGGGGTCGGTCTAGAGTGAGCGACCGTGGGTCTCAGACGGGGTTGCTCCAAGACGGCGTGCACGCGCACGGCGGTTGCGACCTTGACGTACGTCTACGCCGATCGGGCCGTCGTGCTCGGCCCGCTCGCGACGTACGCCGAGCCGCACACCTACGACCTGTGCGCGGAGCACGCGGAGCGGATGACGGCACCCCGCGGGTGGGACGTCGTCCGTCTCGAGGGCGACTACAGCGAGCCGGACCTGGACGGCGACGACCTGCTCGCGCTGGCCGAGGCGGTCCGCGAGGCGGGCCGGCCGCTCGTGGGCCAACAGCGCCCGCCGGCGCCGCGCATCGCGCCGCACCCGTCCGGTGCGGCAGCGGAGGTGCGGGCCGAGGGTGACGCCGGTGTCGTCGAGACCGGCCGTCGCGGGCACCTGCGGATCCTGAAGGACTCCTGACCACTAGGGTCGTCCACGTGGCCTCCCTCTCCGACTTCGTCAAGGCGTATGACGTCCGCGGCCTCGTGCCCGAGCAGCTCTCGCCCGAGGTCGCCCGGGCCCTCGGTGCCGCCTTCGCCGAGGTCGTCGTCATTCCCGACGGTCACTCGGGGATCGTCATCGGCCACGACATGCGGCCCTCCTCGCCGGAGCTGTCGACCGCCTTCGCCGACGGTGTCACCTCCCGCGGCATTGACGTGGCCCTGCTCGGACTGACCTCGACCGACGAGCTCTACTACGCCAGCGGGGCGCTGGACCGGCCCGGTGCGATGTTCACCGCCAGCCACAACCCGGCCCGCTACAACGGCATCAAGCTGTGCCGGTCCGCGGCACGCCCGATCGGCCAGGACTCCGGTCTGGCCGAGGTGCGCGACCTCGCCCAGTGGATGCTCGACAGCCCCACCGGTCTCTACGCGGCCCCCACGGGACCGGGCACCGTCGAGGTGCGTGACGTGCTCGCCCACTACGCGACGTTCCTGCGCTCGCTCGTCGACCTCAGCGGCATACGGCCCCTCACCGTCGTCGTCGACGCGGGCAACGGGATGGGCGGCCACACCGTCCCGGCCGTCCTCGGGACGGCCGCCGGCCTGCCGCCGCTGCCCGTCACCGTCATCCCGCTCTACTTCGAGCTCGACGGCACCTTCCCCAACCACGAGGCCAACCCGCTCGACCCGGCCAACCTCGTCGACCTGCAGTCGGCCGTCACCGCGCACGGCGCCGACCTCGGGCTGGCCTTCGACGGCGACGCCGACCGCTGTTTCGTGGTCGACGCGGACGGCGCGCCCGTCTCCGCCAGCGCCATCACGGGCCTCGTCGCCGCGCGCGAGATCGAGCGGGCCCGGGCGTCCGGGGACACCGAGATCCGCGTCGTCCACAACGTCATCTCCAGCCGGGCGGTCGCCGAGGTCGTGCGCGAGCACGGCGCGGAGCCCGTGCGGGCGCGGGTCGGGCACTCCTTCATCAAGGGTGAGATGGCACGCAGGGGTGCGGTCTTCGGCGGCGAGCACTCGGCCCACTACTACTTCCGCGACTTCTGGTTCGCCGACACGGGGATGCTCGCCGCGATGCACATCCTCGCCGCCCTGGGGGAGCAGCAGGAGCCGCTCTCGTCGCTTGCCGCCGGCTACGAGCGCTACGCCGCCTCCGGGGAGATCAACAGCACGGTCGACGACACCGCCGCGATCACCGAGTCGCTGCGGGCGTGGGCCACCGTCCGTGGTGCGCAGGTCGACGAGTTCGACGGTCTCACCGTGTCGAGCCCGGGCAGCGCGCGGCCCATGTGGTGGTTCAACGTGCGGGCCTCCAACACCGAGCCGCTCCTGCGGCTCAACGTGGAGGCGGCCGATCATGAGACGATGGAGCGGGTCCGGGACGACGTCCTCGGACTGATCCGTGGAGGAGCGCATGGAAGGGGCGAGGGTGACTGACCGCTTGATGGAGCCGTGGTTGCGAGAGATCCTGCGCTGCCCCCGCTGCAAGGGAGAGCTGACCGACACGGCGACCGACTCCGGCGTCGAGCTCCAGTGCCCGGCGTGCCGCCTCGGCTACCCGATCGACTCCGGCATCCCGGTCCTCCTCGTGGACCTGGCGCGACCGCTCGGCTGACTCCGCGGGCCGTGTTCGACGACGCGCTGCTCGACGACCTCGAGGCGATCGAACGCCTCGACCGGGGTGGGGTGCTGCGGGCGCTGGCCTCGTCGGGCGCCCAGGTGCGGGTGTCGGCGCGTGCCGCCCACGAGGCCGGACTCGCCCGGCTCACTGACATGCAGCCCCGGGGCGTGGTCGTCGCCGCGACCGGTGGCTCGGGTGCTGTCGGCGGCCTCTTCGATGCGGTCACCCGCAAGCACAGCGCCATCCCCGTCCAGACCTGCCGCTCGACGCCCCTGCCCGCCTGGGTCGGCGCCTACGACCTCGTCATCGCGGTGTCCCAGTCGGGGCGCGCGGCAGGCACGCTCGCCCTCGCCGCGGAGGCGGCCCGCCGCGGCGCCAACCTGCTGACGGTCAGCGTCGCGGACTCACCCCTCGCCGACGTGTGCGCCCGGGCACGCGGCGCGCACGTTGCGATCGAGCAGGCCGGCACCAGCTCGCGCACCGCGCTCTGGGCACAGGCCACCCCGGTCCTCATGGCCGCCGACGCGCTCGGGCTGGCATCGATCGGGGCGGAGACGATCGAGGCTCTCGCGGTCGTCCTCGACGAGCAGGCCCGCAACCTTGGCCCCCGGGTTGCGTCCTGGGAGAACCCGGCGAAGGCGCTTGCCGCGGAGGTCTCCGAGTCGATCCCGATCCTCCTCGGCTGCGGCCCACTCGGGGAGATCGCCGCGCGGCGTGCGACGGCGATGTTCGGCCGCACCGGACGTGTTCCCGTGGCCCACGGCTTCCTCCCCGATGCGGCCTCCCAGATCGTCGCCTGCTTCGACGGGCCGCTCGCCGGTGGGGAGGACGGGGACCGCGCCAAGCGAGATATCTTCGCCGACCCGTTCCTCGATGACACCGTGAGCCGCCCGCTGCGCCTCATCGTGCTGCGCGACGCCTCGGAGGACGGCGGGGGCTACTCGGCCGTCACGGACGCGGTCATCGGCGCCGCAGAGGACGCGGGCGTGCGCGTGTCCGTCCTCGACGCCACCTCCCCGGACCCCCTCCTGCGGCTCGCGCACCATGTGGCCCTCACCGACTTCGCCGCGACCTACCTCGCCCTCGGCCTCGGGTACGACCCGGGCGACTCGCCGCACGTGCGCATCCTCCAGGGCGCCCGTCCCCGCTGACGACGGGCCGACGTAGGCTGCCCGCGTGACCGAACACTTCGACCTCGCGATCATCGGGACGGGCTCTGGCAACTCGCTCGTCACCCCCGACTTCGACGGCAAGCGCGTTGCGGTCATCGAGTCGGGCACCTTCGGCGGCACGTGTCTCAACGTCGGGTGCATCCCCACGAAGATGTTCGTGTATGCCGCTGAGGTCGCCGACAGCGTGCGAGGGGCCGCCCGCTACGGCGTGGACGCGGAGGTCACGAAGGTGCGCTGGCGCGACATCCGGGACCGGATCTTCCAGCGGATCGACCCCATCGCCGAGGCCGGGAAGCACTACCGGGTCACCGGGCCGAACACCACCGCCTACCTCGGACGGGCCCGCTTCACGGGACCCCGTGAGCTGACCGTGGGCTACCCGGACGGCCACACCGCAGAGCTGACGGCCGACCAGATCGTCATCGCGACGGGTGCGCACGCCCTCGTCCCGCCCGTCATCGGCGGCAGCGGCGTGCCCTTCCACACGTCCGACACGATCATGCGGATCGACGAGCTGCCCGAACACCTGCTCGTCCTCGGCGGCGGCTTCATCGCCGCCGAGATGGCCCACATCTTCAGCGCCCTCGGCACGAAGGTGACGGTCATCGCGAGGGGCGAGAAGCTGCTGCGGCACCTCGACTCGGAGATCGCCGAGCGGTTCACAGGGCTCGCCCGGGACCGGTGGGACGTGCACACCGACGCGCAGGTCGCACGCGCCCGGACGGACGGTGACGCGATCATCCTGGACCTCACCGACGGCACCGCCGTCAGCGGGGACCTTCTGCTCGTCGCCACGGGCCGGGCACCGTCGACGCTGGACCTGCAGCTCGAGGAGGCCGGCGTCCGGACCCACGCCGACGGCCGTGTCGTCGTGGACCGGTATGGGCGGACAGGGGTGCCAGGTGTGTGGGCGCTGGGGGACTGCTGCTCGCCCTACCAGCTCAAGCACGTCGCGAATGCCGAGGCCCGGGCCGTGGCGCACAACCTCGTCCACCCCGACGACCTGCGGCCCTTCCCGCATGCAAACGTGCCCTCGGCCGTCTTCACCGCACCGCAGATCGCGACGGTCGGGCTGACCGAGGACGAGTGCGTGGCCCAGCACCGTCCCCACGTCGTCAAGGTGCAGTCGTACGGCGACACCGCCTACGGCTGGGCGATGGAGGACACCACGAGCGTGTGCAAGGTCATCGCCGATCCCGACACCGGGCTGCTGCTCGGCGCCCACGTCATGGGGCCGCAGGCCTCGACACTCATCCAGCCGCTGATCCAGGCGATGGCGCTCGGGACCCCGGCGCCCGGCGTGGCCAAGGACCAGTACTGGATCCACCCGGCGCTGGCCGAGGTCGTCGAGAACGCCCTGCTCGGCCTCGAGCTCGCCGAGGGCTACCCGAAGTCCCCGACGCCCTGACCCGGCCGGGTCGCACCTAGGATCTGCCCATGGCAGGTGGACTCGTCGCGCTCCTCGACGACATAGCGGCGCTGGTCAAGCTGGCGGCCGCCTCGGTCGACGACGTCGGCGCGGCGGCCGGGCGGGCCAGCGTCAAGGCGACCGGTGTCGTCGTCGACGACACGGCCGTGACGCCCCGCTACGTCCAGGGCCTCGCCCCGGAGCGGGAGCTGCCCATCATCAAGCGCATCGCGCTGGGCTCCCTGCGCAACAAGATCCTCATCATCCTGCCGGTCATCCTCCTACTCAGCCAGTTCCTGCCCTGGCTGTTGACCCCGCTGCTGATGCTCGGCGGCGCCTACCTGTCCTTCGAGGGTGCCGAGCGCATCTGGGAGGCCGTCTCCGGCCACCACGAGCAGGAGGCGTCCGCCAGCGTCGACGCGAGCCAGGAGCAGGCGGTCGTCTCGGGCGCCATCCGCACCGACTTCATCCTCTCCGCAGAGATCATGGTGATCGCGCTGGCCGAGGTGTCGGGCGAGGTGCTCTGGGCTCGGGCGGTCATCCTCGTCATCGTCGCCCTGCTCATCACCGGCCTCGTCTATGGCGTCGTCGGGCTCATCGTCAAGATGGACGACGCAGGCCTGCGCCTTGCCCGACAGGAGTCCTCGTCGGCGCAGCGCTTCGGCCGAGCCCTCGTCAAGGGCATGCCGGTGCTGCTCGAGGCCCTCTCCACGATCGGCATCGCCGCCATGCTCTGGGTCGGCGGGCACATCCTCGTGGTCGGCTTCGACGAGCTCGGCTGGCACGGACCGCTCGGCGTCGTCCATGCCCTCGAGGAAGCCGGGCACGGGGTGCCGGCCCTGGGAGGGGTGCTCGGGTGGCTCCTGGGCACGCTCGGCTCGGCGATCTTCGGTCTCGTCGTGGGAGCCGTCGTCGTGGGCCTGATGCACCTCGTGCCGCGTCGGCGGCACGGTCACTGAGCCCAGCGGCATACGGGATCGACGTCGCCCGGCCCGGCCGCCGGTAGACTGGACGACCGCCGGCGTGGGTGATGACCCGCGAACGCCCAGATGGGCTGCGCCGGGTCTGCACACCACCTGACCAACGGAAGGGATCGTTCATGTCCTTCGATTACAAGGTTGCCGACCTGTCGCTCGCCGAGGCCGGCCGTCACCAGCTGCGCCTCGCCGAGCACGAGATGCCCGGCCTCATGGCGTTGCGCGAGGAGTACGCGGCGAGCCAGCCGCTCAAGGGCGCCAAGATCGCCGGGTCCCTGCACATGACCGTCCAGACGGCCGTGCTCATCGAGACGCTCACCGCGCTCGGCGCCGAGGTCCGCTGGGCCTCCTGCAACATCTTCTCCACCCAGGACGAGGCGGCCGCGGCCGTCGTCGTCGGCCCCGAGGGCACCCCCGAGGACCCCAAGGGCGTGCCGGTCTTCGCCTGGAAGGGCGAGACGCTGCCGGAGTACTGGTGGTGCACCGACCAGATCCTCACCTGGCCGGGCGGCGACGGGCCCAACATGATCCTTGACGACGGCGGCGACGCCACGATGCTCGTCCACAAGGGCGTCGAGTGGGAGAAGGCCGGCCAGGTCCCCGCGACGACCGAGGACGACTCCGAGGAGTTCATGGTCTTCAAGGACCTCGTGCGGGCCACCATGGCCGAGAACCCCGAGAAGTGGACGAAGGTGGCCGCCGGCATCCAGGGCGTCACCGAGGAGACCACCACCGGCGTGCACCGGCTCTACCAGCTCGCAGAGACGGGGGACCTGCTCTTCCCGGCGATCAACGTCAACGACTCCGTCACCAAGAGCAAGTTCGACAACAAGTACGGCTGCCGGCACTCCCTGATCGACGGCCTCAACCGGGCCACCGACACCCTGATCGGGGGCAAGGTCGCCGTCGTCTGCGGCTACGGCGACGTCGGCAAGGGCTGCGCGGAGTCGCTGCGCGGGCAGGGTGCCCGCGTCGTCATCACCGAGATCGACCCGATCTGCGCCCTGCAGGCCGCCATGGAGGGCTACCAGGTCGCCCGGCTCGAGGACGTCGTCGAGACCGCCGACATCTTCATCACGACGACGGGCTGCAAGGACGTCATCCGTGCCGAGCACATGGAGCAGATGAAGGACAAGGCGATCGTCGGCAACATCGGCCACTTCGACAACGAGATCGACATGGCGGGCCTCGCGAGGATCCCGGGCGTCGTCAAGACCGAGATCAAGCCGCAGGTCCACGAGTGGACCTTGCCGTCCGGCCGCAGCGTGATCATCCTGTCCGAGGGGCGCCTGCTCAACCTCGGCAACGCGACCGGGCACCCGAGCTTCGTGATGAGCAACAGCTTCAGCAACCAGACGATCGCCCAGATCGAGCTGTTCACGAAGCGCGACCAGTACGAGAACCTCGTCTACACCCTGCCGAAGGTGCTCGACGAGAAGGTCGCCCGGCTGCACCTCGAGGCCCTCGACGTCCGGTTGACCGAGCTGACCAAGGGCCAGGCCGAGTACCTCGGCGTGGACGTGGCGGGGCCGTACAAGCCGGAGCACTACCGCTACTGAGCCAAGGCGTGAGGAAACGAGCGAGGAACGAGCGAGGCCCGGAGCGCCGATTCGGCTCAGTAGCGCGAAGAGACCGCTACTGAGCACGTCCCGGTGACCTCGGGGGTATGCCGCCCAGCTGGGCCAGCTGGGCGGCATACCCTTGCCTGAGGCCGGGGAACGAACGAGCGACGCGGAGGGACGTTGCACACGCGGACAGGAAGACGGATGCAGAGGCTGGTGCGTGGTGCAGCGACGGCAGCGCTCGCGCTCATGGTCGCGGGGTGCTCGTCCTCCGGGCCCACCGCGACGAGCACGCAGGGCGGGGCGGTGACGTCCGCGCCGACCACCAGCGCACCGGGCGTGACGGACGGCGGGTCCTCCGGCGCGACGACCGCTCCCTCCCCAGGCCCGACGAGCACGACGCCGACGAGCCCGACACCGACCATCCACGTCGACCAGTCGACCCCTGAGGCCGCCATGTCCGGCTGGCTCACCGCGCTGCTTGCCGGGGACAGCTCGACCGTCTGCGGCCTCATGGCCGTGAACGGCACGGCGATCGAGGACCTGCCGGACGCCAAGGAGCAGTGCGCCCAGGCCGTGACGCCCATGCTCGTGCAGCTGAAGTCCGTCAAGGACATGTTCAAGGGTCTGAAGGTCCAGGGTGCCAAGGTCCAGGGCGACACCGCCACGTTCGACACGGCGAAGACGACCCCCGACCTGGCCGCGGGCATCATCAAGAACCTCAAGGCGGTCAAGCTCAAGGGCAAGTGGTACATCACCCAGGGCTGACACGCCAGTCGGGTGCGGCGCACGCACGCGTGAGCACGAGCGCGCGTGTGTGATGATGTGGTCGGACTGGCAGCGGACGGCGGGTGGGGACGCCGCGGAGGGAGTGTGACGTGAAGGGTCGAGTTCTGGTCGTCGACGACGACCTGGCACTCGCGGAGATGCTCGGCATCGTGCTGCGCAACGAGGGTCTCGAGGTGACCCACGTTGCGGACGGGTCCGAGGCCCTGGGCGCGTTCCGCGACTCGAAGCCCGACCTCGTCCTGCTCGACGTCATGCTGCCGGGGCTCGACGGCATGGAGGTGTGCCGCCGGATCCGCGCCGAGAGTGGCGTGCCGATCGTCATGCTGACGGCCCGCACCGACACCGTCGACGTCGTTGTCGGCCTCGAGTCGGGCGCGGACGACTACGTCGTCAAGCCCTTCAAGCCCCAGGAGCTCATTGCCCGGCTGCGGGCGCGGCTGCGCCGGGGCGACGAGCCGGCCCCGGAGAAGCTCACCATCGGCGACCTCGAGATCGACGTCGCCGGCCACAGCGTCAAGCGGGACGGGCAGGCGCTGTCGCTGACCCCGCTCGAGTTCGACCTGCTCGTCGCCCTCGCCCGCAAGCCATGGCAGGTCTTCACCCGTGAGGTCCTCCTCGAGCAGGTATGGGGCTACCGGCACGCCGGCGACACCCGTCTCGTCAACGTCCACGTCCAGCGGCTGCGCTCGAAGATCGAGCACGACCCGGAGCACCCGGAGATCGTCGTCACCGTCCGCGGCGTGGGCTACAAGGCAGGTCCCGCCTGAGGATGAAGCAGCAGCCCGGCCGCGACGGGCTCGCACAGCGGGCCGGGTCCACGCTGCGCCAGGGCTGGGAGCGCACCCGCCACCTCTGGCGCTCTTCGCTCGGCTTCCGCGTCGTCGTCGTGACGATGCTGCTCGGGCTGCTCGTGATGAGCGCAGTCGGCACCTATCTGTACGGCGCCATCGCCCAGGGACTGGTCGACAGCCGGCAGAAGATCGCGGCCGAGGACAGCCTGCGGCTCGCCAAGGACGCCCAGCGCCAGATCCTCTACACCGACCAGACCGAGTCCATCGCGCAGGTCACCCAGTTCGCGACCGAGCTGGTCAAGTCCTACCGCCAGGACGCGGGGAACGAGCGGCGCTACGTCGTCCTCTCCCGGACCGACAACAACACGGCGCCTGTGGCCATCGGCCCCATCGAGAGCAACGAGATCGGGGTGCGCTTCATCCCGCAGAGCCTTCGGCAGGCCGTGTCGAGCTCGCCGGACCGGCAGCACCTGCAGGTGGCGACCATCGACGAGAACGGTCGCGAGGTCTCCGCGGTCATCGTGGGCCAGCAGGTCGACCTCCCGCTCGCGCGCACCTACGGGCTCTACTTCATCTACCCGATGGACCGTGAGCGCCAGATCATGGGCCTCATCGGGCAGACCTTCCTCTTCGGCGCCGCGGCTCTCGTCCTGCTCGTCGGTGCGGTCGCGTTCGTCGTGACCCGTCTCGTCGCCGACCCGGTGCGGCGAGCGGCGCGCATCGCCGAGAGGTTCGCGGAGGGCAACCTCGGTGAACGGATGCGGGTCAAGGGCGAGGACGACCTCGCCCGGCTCGCGAACTCTTTCAACGCCATGGCGGCCTCGCTCCAGCAGCAGATCGGCCAGCTCGAGAACCTCTCGCGGGTTCAACAGCGTTTCGTCTCCGACGTCTCGCACGAGCTGCGCACCCCGCTCACCACCATCCGGATGGCCGGTGACCTGATCCACGACTCCCGCGGTGACTTCGACCCCGCCGTGGCCCGCTCCGCCGAGCTGCTGCGAGGTGAGCTCGACCGCTTCGAGTCGCTCCTGTCCGACCTGCTCGAGATCTCCCGGTTCGACGCGGGCGCGGCTGTCCTCGAGATCGAGGCGACCGACCTGCGCCTCTGCGTCGGGAACGTCGTGGACGCGCACCGCACCCTCGCGGAGCGCAAGGGCAGTGAGCTGGTCCTGGAGCAGCCCGACGAGCCGGTCGTGGCCGACATGGACTCACGACGGATCGAGCGCATCCTGCGCAACCTCGTCTCCAACGCCGTCGAGCACGGCGAGGGCCGGCCGATCGAGATCACCCTCGGGCAGAACGACTCCGCCGTGGCCGTCACGGTGCGTGACCACGGGATCGGGCTGCGCCCCGGCGAGGCCGCGCTCGTCTTCACGCGCTTCTGGCGGGCGGACCCGGCGCGAGCCCGCACGACCGGTGGGACGGGACTCGGCCTCGCCATCGCCCTCGAGGACGCCCGGCTGCACGACGGGCGGCTCGAGGCGTGGGGAGCGCCCGGACAGGGCTCATGCTTCCGCCTCACCCTGCCGAAGAAGGCCGGGTCGACGATCACCGGCTCACCGCTGCCGCTGACGCCGCTCGGGCCCCGCGCCGGGCGAGAGGTCGCCTCCAACGGGGGGACCCTGACCGGCGGCGCCTCAGCGGGCCGGGCCTCGACCACCCCCGGCCGGGTCCTACCCACCGCGACCCCCACGCCGGAGTCGCGCCGATGACCAGGGGCCGGCGGATCGTGGCGGTCGCGCTGGCGGCCTCCGCCGTCCTCGGCGTAGCGGCCTGCGGGGGCCTTCCCTCGGACGGGCCGGTCCTCGAGGGACGGCGGCTCGATGAGCCGGTCGGTGACCCCGTGCGGGTCCTCCCGCAGGGGCCGTTCGACGGGGCGAGCCAGGAGCAGATCGTCCTCGGCTTCATCCGCTCGAACGAGGACGTCGACGAGAACCGGGAGACCGGCAAGTCCTACCTCGCCCCCCAGTCACCGGACCTGTGGCGCTGGACGAGCGAGGACGTCATCGTCTACGACACTGCCGACGACCTCACGTTCAAGCAGCTCGGCCCGGAGCAGGTCGAGGTCACCGCCCTCGCCGTCGCTCGGGTGTCTCCCGACGGCCGCTACCAGGAGCTCTCACCGGGCACCCGGGCGACCGTGACGTTCGGTCTGACGAAGGTCGCCGGCGAGTGGCGGATCGAGCTGCCCCGCACCGGGTTTGGGCTCTGGCTCGACTCGGCGGCGTTCGACCGGCTCTATGAGGCCCGGCGCGTCTACTACGTCACGCCGAGCGGTCGCCGCCTCGTGCCCGACGTCCGCTGGTTCCCCAGCGGGTCCCGCATCGTCACCACCCTCGCCCGGGCCCAGCTCGCGCCGGTGCCCGACTACCTCGCGGGCGCGGTTCGCAGCGGGGTGCCCCCGTCGACGAGGCTCTCCGTCAACGCGGTCCCGGTCAACAACGGCCGGGCACAGGTCAACCTCACGGACGCGGCCCTCAAGGCCGACCCCATCGAGCGAGCCTCCATGTGGGCCCAGCTGACCGCGACCCTCGGTCAGGTCGGCTCCGTGCAGTCGGTCGGCCTCGCCGTCCAAGGGGTCGAGCTCGAGCTGCCAGGGATCGGGGCCTGGGTCTCCACGGCCGACGAGCTCGACTACGGCCGGGTCCCGATCCAGAGCTTCGACACTGCCCTCGTCCGCAGGGGTGAGTCGTTCTCACGGGTCGACCCCCTCGCCATCCCCGACACGAGCGTCGCCCGCAAGCCGGCGGACACGGCCCACAAGGACGGGGACCCGAGCGCGATGCCAGCGGCATGGACGCGGCTCGCGATGTCCGTGGACGGCAAGGAGATCGCGGGCGTAGGCGGTGGTGGGCGCCAGCTGGCCCGGTGGCGCGACGGGCGGGCGTCGGTCCTGCCGTCCTTCGCCACCCAGCTGACCCGCCCGACCTATGATGCCGCCGGCTACCTCTGGGTCGGTGGGCTGGCCCCCGACGGCGGGGGCGGGCTGTGGGCCACCCACGCGGACCCGGCGGCCGGCGTCGAGCGACCTCAGCGGATCTCGGCTCCCTGGCTCGCTGACCGGCGGGTCACTGCGATCGCGATCGCCCCCGATGACGCGCGGCTGCTCGTGATCTCGACCGATGCCAAGGGCCACGACGCGCGGCTCGACGTGACAGGCATCGTCCGGGCACCGAGTGGACAGCCGACGGGTCTGGCGGCGCCCTGGCGCCAGGCCGAGCCGCTGACCCTCCTGCGCGATGTCACGTGGCTCGACGGCGACTCCTACGCCGTGCTCGGTCGCATCGGCCAGGAGGACCCGGTGCGACCCTGGATCGGCACGGTCGGTGGTGGCCTTGACGGGATCCGCCGGCACGGGCAGTCCGAGCCCGCGGACAGCCGCCTCGCAGCGGTGCCGGGGGCCGTCTCCATCACGACGGTCGGGGGCGCCCGGGGCATCATGATCGTCACTGACACCGGGCAGGTCCTGGCTCGTGCCGGACGCACCTGGCCTGTGGTGTCGAACGGGACGGACATTCTCGTCCCGGGACGCTGAGTCCGTCGCCGGCAACGTCCGAGTGGCGTTCCACACCTGCGGCTGTTGAACCTTCCTCATCCACAACCCGTCCCGGCGACCTCTGCGTTGGACGCAGGAGCAGGCTCGAATTGGGCCATGCCCCTGCAGTCGCTGCTCGACCTCCTCCTCCCGGCCGAGTGCGCCGGATGCCACCGCACCGGATCGCCGTGGTGTCGGCGCTGCGGCCGTGCACTGAACCGGCTCGCCTTCCCGGACGGCCCGCGGCTCGTGACGCCCGACCCGGCGCCGCCCGGAATGCCGGCCGTCTACGCCTGGGGCACCTACGCCGACCCGCTCCGGGCGGCCGTCACGGCGTGGAAGGACGAGGGCCGCCGGGACCTCGTCGACCAGCTCGTGCCCCTGCTTCGCCCGGCCCTTTCCGCGGCGCTCACCGACGGCCCCCAGGCGGTGGCGGCGGCGCTCATGGTGCCTGCCCCGTCCTCGCGCCGATCCCGGCGCACCCGTGGTGACGTCCCGCTCCACGACCTCGCCCGCCGGGCGGCGGCAGACCCGCCCTTCACCGGTCTGCAGGTCCTCGCCGTCCTGCACGAGCAGCGCGGCGTGCGAGACCAGGCCGGCCTCGGGACGACCGCTCGGCGAGCCAACGTCACGGGGGCCTTCCATGTTCGGAAGGGCCTGGAAGGTGCCGTGAACGGCCGTGACTGCATCGTCGTGGACGACGTCATGACCACCGGAGCCACGCTCGTCGAGTGCACCCGAGCCCTTGAGGAGGCAGGCGCGCGCAGGGTACTGGCAGTCACGATTGCCGTCCCCCGGCGCCGTCGCCGGAGGCCGCCGCGGCACGCCTCCGCAGGGGCTGCCACGCTCTGAACGGGTCGGGGCGCCACGCCGCTCGGGCATCCCTTCCGCCCGCTGTCGAGGGCGGTTAGGGTCGGGGTAACAACCCCCAGTCCCGCCGGTGCCGTCAGGGGCGCCTGCGCTGTGATCGAGCGAGAGGGTGATGCCGCGGCACCTGTGCGGGCCTCACCCGGGCCCGGAAACCCAACCGAACTCGCGATCCAGGAGGAACCGTGGAGATCGTCGTCACTGGGCGTCACGTCCAGATCCCCAACCGCTTCCGTGAGCAGCTCGAGGAGCGTCTGGCCAAGGTGCCGGCCCTCGCCCCCAAGATCCACCGCGTCGACGTGGTCGTCACCAACGAACGCGTCAGTCGGGGCTCACAACGAGTGGAGATCACCTGCCGCGCCAAGGGCCCCGTCATCCGGGCCGAGGCGTGCAAGGACGACAAGTTCGTGGCGCTCGACGTGGCTCTCGACAAGCTGCTCGAACGGCTCCGCCGCAGCAATGACAAGCGGCGGGTGAGCCGAGGGCGACGGCTCCCGGAATCAGTCGGCCAGGCGACCGCACGTTTCACGCCCGCGGAGGTCAACGGCGAGGAGCCGGCGGCCGCCGACGAGGGTGGGCCTGCCGACGACCTCGACCGCTTCGGCGCCGTCGGCAACTCGCCGATCGAGGTTCGCGAGAAGGTGCACTCCGCCGCCCCGATGACCCTCGAGGACGCGCTCAACCAGATGGAGCTGGTCGGACACGACTTCTTCCTCTACCAGGACGCCGACACCGGTCACCCGAGCGTTGTCTACCGGCGTCGGGGCTGGAGCTACGGCGTGATCCACCTCGAGCCCCAGGCGGCGCCCGTCGCTGAGCCGGCCGTCGCGGCGGCGACGAGTTGACGGCATCGGGTCAGGAGCCGGGGGCCCGCGGGTCGCGGGACCCCGGCTCCGGAACTCTTGCAAAGATGTCGACCGTGCAGACAACGAGCGCCGAGTGCATCAGGGTCCTCATCGTCGATGACCATGCCCTCTACCGGCGTGGGCTACAGACGATCCTCGGCACCGAGGAGGGCATCGAGGTCGTCGGTGAGGCCGCCGACGGGATCGAGGCCGTCGAGCAGGCCGAGGAGACGTTGCCCGACGTCATCCTCATGGACGTGAGCATGCCCCGGCGCGGCGGCATCGAGGCGTGCCGGGCCATCCGTCAGCGGGTCCCGTCGGCTCGCATCCTCATGTTGACGAGCTCCGACGACGAGTCGCACCTCTTCGAGGCGGTCCGTGCCGGCGCGCACGGCTACCTCCTCAAGGACGTGCCCCCCGAGGAGGTCGCCGCTGGTATCCGGGGCCTGCACCACGGGCACGCCCTCGTCTCGCCGATGATGGCCGCGAAGCTGCTGACCGAGTTCGCGCACCTCAGCGACCACGAGGAGCTGGCTGCGCAAGCGCCGGGCCTCGAGGTGCCCCGGCTGACGAAGCGCGAGCTCGACATCCTCAAGCTCGTCGCCCGCGGCCGGCTCAACCGCGAGATCGCCCGGGAGCTGTTCATCTCGGAGAACACCGTGCGCAACCACGTCCGCAACATCCTCGACAAGCTCCAGATGCACTCGCGGATGGAGGCGGCGATGTATGCGGTGCGGCAGCGGCTCATCGACCCGGACGCATGAGCGC
>DASSTN010000113.1:0-19060 GCA_035707905.1 Intrasporangium sp. | reverse complement strand
CTCGACGTGGAGCTCGCCCGGCTGGCCGCGCTGGTCGCCGTCCGGCGCCATGCCCGGCCGGCGCAGCCGACGGAGTCGCCCCGGCCGCTCGCGAACGTGACCACGCTCCTCGGGTCCGGGGGAGTGCTGCGGCACGCCGGCGCCGCGGGCCGCGAGCGGATCCTGGGCTCGGTGCTCGGCGACCACGCGGGTGGCTGGCGCGTGCCGCGCGCGGCTCGGGCCGACGTCGACTCGGCCTACCTGCTTTTCGTCGCGGGCCTGCTCGCCCAGCACGAGCCCGACCTCGCCGCGGCCGTCGCCGCGCAGCTCTGAGGACAGGGCGGCCACATGCAGAAACACACCGGGTAACCGGCAACACCCCGGCTCTGACACCGGTGCGTTGACGACTACCCGGTGTGTTCCCGGGTCGGGCGGTCAGCCCGTCGTGATGCTCAGCAGGTCAGGCCTTGTAGGGCTTCGCCTTGAGGATCTTGACCTCGATGGTCTTGCCGTTCGGCGCCTCGTAGGAGGTCGTGTCGCCGACACTCTTGCCGTTGATCGCCGCACCCATCGCGGACTTCTCCGAGAAGACCTGCAGGTCCGTGTCGTCGGCGATCTCGCGGTTGCCGAGCAGGAAGGTCTCCTTGTCGCCGAACATCTCGACCGTGACGACCATGCCGGGCTCGACGATGCCGTCGTCGGGAGGGGTCTCACCGATCACGGCGTTGTGGAGCAGCTCCTGCAGCTGCCGGATGCGCGCCTCCATCTTGCCCTGCTCCTCGCGCGCCGCGTGGTAGCCGCCGTTCTCCTTGAGGTCGCCCTCCTCGCGGGCCTCCTCGATCTTGCGCGCGATCTCGATCCGACCTTCGCCGGACAGCTGTTCCAGCTCCGCCTTGAGGCGGTCGTAGGCCTCCTGTGTCAGGAAGCTCGCAGCAGTCTCGGTCACTTTGTCTAACTCCTCGGATGAAACGGCGCCCACGCGGTGCTCGCGTGGGCGCCCGAAACAAGGAAGGCCCCGACCGGATCTCGGTGTGTCACCGGTCGTGACCTCAGGTGAACTTCAAGGATAACAAATGGGCCCACCAGACGCACCCGAACGAAAGCGACGCGGGGCGTTGGGCTGAGCTGCGTGGGGTCAGGGCAGGGCGCAGGTCCGGACCTCGCCCGCGACGGCACGGGTCGTCGTCCGGAACGTCACGCTCTCCTCCGACGTGTCGCCGTCGGCCTGGGGCACCTTGACCTCGATGCTCCCCACCGTCGCGAAGTCCTTGGCCAGGGCCCGCACCTGGCACGTGATCGGCTGACCGGACGGCCGGGTCACCTGGAACCTGACCGTGATGGTCTGGTCGTTGACCACCTTCGACGACAGCGTCTCCCAGGTCGGCACCCCGAGCGAGGCGGAGAGCCCGAACCAGATCGCCATCGCGATGCCGCCGCCGATGCCGATCGTGCCGATAATCCACCACTTGAGGGTGCCGGGCGCTGGCTTGGGCAGGGACATTCGCGGCTCCGTGGGGCCGACGTGGGTAACGCCGGGTTGACGATGAGAGGATGGCGGGACGGGTCCAGTCTGTCCCACCGGTCGACGGGGCCCGCACCCGGCCGGGCGCCGCGCCCGCCGGATCCCCACCGACACCCAGACGTGAGGAGCGACGTTGTCCCGAGGCATGCGACTCATGGCGGTGCACGCCCACCCCGACGACGAGTCGAGCAAGGGCTCGGCCACGACGGCCAAGTACGTCGCCGAGGGCAACCGCGTCATGGTCGTCTCGTGCACGGGGGGCGAGCGGGGAGACATCCTCAACGAGAAGCTCAAGGGCAACCCCGAGATCGAGCGCGACATCGTCGCCTACCGGCGTCGGGAGATGAAGGCAGCCCAGGAGATCCTCGGGTGCGAGCACACGTGGCTCGGCTTCGTCGACTCGGGGCTGCCGGAGGGTGATCCCCTGCCGCCACTTCCGGAGGGCTGCTTCGCCCTCGAGGACCTCGAGGTGACGACCGAGGCGCTCGTCCGCGTCATCCGCGAGTTCCGCCCCCACGTCATGACGACCTATGACGAGAAGGGTGGCTACCCGCACCCCGACCACATCATGTGCCACCGCGTCTCGATGTCGGCCTTCGAGGCGGCGGGAGACCCGGACCGCTTCCCGGATGCCGGCGAGCCGTGGCAACCGCTCAAGCTCTACTACAACAGTGGGCACCGCCTCGAGCGGCTCACGGCCATCCACGACGCGATGGTCGCCGAGGGCCTCGAGAGCCCCTACACCGACTGGCTCGCCAACTGGAAGCCACGTCGCAGCGGGGGCCGGACCACGACCGAGATCCAGTGCGGCGAGTACTTCGAGACCCGCGACCGTGCGCTCCTCGCGCATGCCACCCAGGTCGACCCGGACGGGTTCTGGTTCCGCGTGCCGGTCTGGCTGCAGCGCCAGGTCTGGCCGCACGAGGACTTCGAGGCGGCGCTGTCCTACGTGCCGATCCACGAGGTGGAGGACGACCTCTTCGCCGGCCTCGGCACCGCCGACGAGGCCGATGCCATGGCGACCTCCCGCGATCTCACCATCGCCTATGACGGGCGCGTGCCCGAGGACATCGAGGAGACAGCCTGATGGGCGGCAGCGGCAACCTCCCGGTCGGCCCCGGGATCTACGGATTCATCGCAGTGTTCCTGCTCGCCGTGGCGTTGTGGTTCCTGATGCGCAACATGAACGCTCGGATGCGCCGGATGGCCTACCGCGAGCGCGACCGTATCGAGCGCGACCGCGTCGAGCAGGAGCGCCGCGAGCAGGTCACCCACGACGGCTTCGGTGAGGGAGCCCGCCGGGCCGACGACCAGGGGATCGACACCCCCGAGACGGGCGAGGCGCCGAACGGCGGGACGGGTCCCACCCCGCGCGCCTGACCATCCCGCGCGCCTCACCAAGCCCGGTTGACTCGCGCCAGGCCCGCTGGCACGCCTTCCGCGCGACAGCGACCCCGCCAAGCGCGCAGGTCAGCCCGGCGTGACTGCCCGGCTGAGCGGCATACGGATCAGCTGGCGACCGGGTTGGCCGCGACGGCGAGCGCCACCGCCGCGAAGTGCGAGGTGAACGCGGCGAGCGTGAAGGCGTGGAAGACCTCGTGGAAGCCGAACCAGCGCGGTGACGGGTTGGGCCGCTTCGTGGCGTAGATGACCCCGCCTGCCGTGTAGAGCAGGCCACCGAGCGCGATGAGCGTGCCGATGAGGACGCCGCCCGTGCGCCAGAACGGCACCACATAGAAGATCGCGGTCCAGCCGAGCGCGATGTAGAGGCCGGTGTAGAGCCAACGCGGCGCCCGCACCCAGAGGACGCGGAACACGACGCCAGCGAGGGCCCCGCCCCAGATGAGCGCGAGGAGGGTGCGCGCCTGGCCCCACGGCAGGAGGGTCACGGCGAAGGGGGTGTAGGTGCCGGCGATGATGAGGTAGATGTTGGAGTGGTCGAGCCGCTTGAGCAGCCCGCCCATCCGCGGCCCCCACGTCCCGCGGTGGTAGACCGCCGAGACACCGAACAGCAGGGCGGCCGTCACGGTGAAGACGAGCGCCGAGGTGCGCACGGTGCCGGGCTCGGCGAGCACGGTGAGGACCACGCCCCCGACCAGGGCGCAGGGGAACATCCCGAGATGGAGCCAGCCCCTCAGTCGTGGCTTGACGGTGGCGACGAGGTCCTTGACCGCCGCGACGGGCCCATCGGTGGCGTTCTGCTCAGGCATAGCGCCAGCGTAACTTACGCCTCCGTAGGTTCGCGCCCCAGTGTCGCGGGTGTCCGTCTCGTGCCGGCCTCGTGAAGATCTTGCATACCTTCGCGCCGTCCCGCAACGGGCCTGCCGTCCAGCTCTGCGCGGGCGGTAGGTTGGCTACCGCGCGGCCCCGGAGTGAGGTCGCCGATGAGCCCGAGGAGGATGTCGGTGGGCTGGCGCGACGTGGTCTACGGCGCATACGAGCGACGGGTCGCCAAGGAGCTGCCCCGAGAGTCGATGCCTCGTCACGTCGCCGTCATGCTCGACGGCAACCGCCGCTGGGCCAGGGCCCGCGGGGAGGGGACGGCGAAGGGGCACCAGGCCGGGGCGGACAAGATCCAGGACCTGCTCGTGTGGTGCGAGCAGGCCGGGGTCGAGTACGTCACCCTCTGGCTCCTGTCCACCGACAACCTCAGCCGGGCCGCCGAGGAGCTGACGCCGCTCCTCCAGATCATCGTCAACGCCGTCTCCGACCTCGCCGACACCGGCCGCTGGCACCTCAAGCTGGTCGGCGCGCCCGACCTGCTGCCCGCCGAGGTCGCCCGCAGCCTCCGCGAGTCGGCGCAGCGGACCGCGGACGTCGAGGGGATGACGGTCAACGTCGCCGTCGCCTACGGCGGCCGTCGGGAGATCGCCGACGCGGTCCGGGCGATGCTGCGGGCCCGGGCCGCCCACGGCCAGACCCTCGAGGAGATCGCCGAGGACCTCACGGTCGAGGACATCGCGGAGCACCTCTACACCAAGGGCCAGCCCGACCCCGACCTCGTCATCCGGACCTCCGGCGAGCAGCGTCTCGGTGGCTTCCTTCTCTGGCAGAGCGCCAAGTCGGAGTTCTACTTCTGCGAGGCGTACTGGCCCGACTTCCGGCACGTCGACTTCCTCCGGGCCCTACGCGCCTACGCCGGGCGCCACCGGCGCTTCGGCACGTGAACCGGCGGAGCGGCATACCTGAACAGTGGGTGGAGGTTCGGCGACAACACGTGGAGGGCCGGCGACACGGCGCGTCCCTGCGCCCGCCCCGCTGTTACGAGGCGTAGCGTCGGAGACAGCGGAGGGCACCCGCCCGCCGCCGCCAGGAGGCCCACTCATGGAGCACACGCTTCGACGGGAGGGCCGGGTCCGGCCGCACCGTCCGGTGGCCGCCCGGCTCGGGAGCGAGTAGGCGCGTGCGACGCGCGCGCCGTCAGGGAGTGGGAATGGCGAAGAGCCCCAACACCGAGACCACCGCAGCGCCGCGTCGCCGGACGAGCAACGGGATGAGCAACCGGGTGAGCACCGCTCCCCGAGATCCGCGCAAGACGTACGTCCTCGACACCTCGGTCCTGCTGTCCGACCCTCGGGCGATGCTCCGGTTCGCCGAGCACGAGGTCGTCCTGCCCGTCGTCGTCGTCACCGAGCTCGAGGGCAAGCGGCACCACCCGGAGCTCGGCTACTTCGCGCGCCAGGCGCTACGGCTGCTCGACGAGCTGCGGGTCAGCGCCGGTCGCCTCGACCGCCCGGTCACGGTCGGTGACGTCGGCGGCACGGTGCGGGTCGAGCTCAACCACACCGACGCGACCTCGCTGCCCGCCGGGTTCCGGCTCGGCGACAACGACACCCGGATCCTCGCGGTCGCCAAGAACCTCGCCAACGAGGGCGCCGACGTCACAGTCGTCTCGAAGGACCTGCCGATGCGGGTCAAGGCGTCCGCGTGCGGCCTGGAGGCGGAGGAGTACCGCGCCGAGCAGGGCGTGGACTCGGGCTGGACCGGCATGACCGAGCTCGAGGTGACCGTCGACGAGCTCGACCACCTCTACGAGACCGGCCGGCTGGAGCACGCGGGTGCCGCCGAGCTGCCCTGCCACACCGGCATCGTGCTGCTCTCGCCGCGGGGAAGCGGTCTGGGGCGGGTCGGAGCCGACAAGCAGGTGCGCCTCGTCCGCGGCGACCGCGACGCCTTCGGCCTGCACGGCCGCAGCGCCGAGCAGCGGGTCGCCCTCGACCTGCTCCTCGACCCCGACGTCGGCATCGTCTCGCTCGGCGGCCGCGCGGGCACCGGCAAGTCGGCGCTCGCGCTGTGCGCCGGCCTCGAGACCGTCATGGAGCGGCGGGCGCACCGCAAGGTCGTCGTCTTCCGCCCGATCTTCGCCGTGGGCGGCCAGGAGCTCGGCTACCTGCCCGGCACCGAGCAGGAGAAGATGAACCCGTGGGGCCAGGCGGTCTTCGACACCCTCGGCGCGCTGGTCTCGCAGGAGGTCGTCGAGGAGGTCATGGCCCGCGGCCAGCTCGAAGTCATGCCGCTCACGCACATCCGCGGCCGGTCGCTGCACGACACCTTCGTCATCGTCGACGAGGCGCAGTCCCTCGAGCGCAACGTGCTGCTGACCGTGCTGTCGCGGATCGGCCAGAACTCCAAGGTGGTGCTCACCCACGATGTCGCGCAGCGCGACAACCTCCGGGTCGGGCGGCACGACGGTGTGGCGGCGGTCATCGAGAAGCTCAAGGGCCACCCGCTCTTCGCCCACGTCACCCTGACGCGCAGCGAGCGCAGCCCCATCGCGGCTCTCGTGACCGACCTGCTGGAGGGCATCGAGCCCTGACGGGGCGGCCGCGGCGCGGGTCAGGGGCCCGCGTCGCGGGTCCGCAGCGTGGCCTCGGTTTGCCATCCGAGCCGATCGCTGGCACCGTGTGAGACCGAAATGTCTCAACTCGGTAACGTCAGGTTTGCTCCCTGTCGCTGCCAAGGACCACCCTCCAACTGACTTGCGGCTGCCCGGCTGACCTGCGGGCAACCCGAGGAAGGCACCAACCGACCCATGCCCCGATACGAAGGACGCCACCGCTCATTCGAGGCGCCGGCGCCGGAGAGCACCCGCGCCCACCGCCACCACTCGGCACCCAAGCGGCGCGTCGCCCGGCCGGTCGTTGCGGCCGGCCTCGCCCTTGGGCTCGGGGTCACCGCGATCGGGTATGCCGCTGCAACCGGGCTCCGCTCGGGGGAGGCGGCCTTCGTCGTCGGTGACGGACTCGCGGCCCAGACGGAGGAGCTGGCCCGGACGACCGTCGTCGACACGGCCTACCGGGCCGCCGCCTCGGTGTCCCGCAATGAGCGGCGTACGGCGATCGCGGCGGCGGGGGTCAACACGGCCAAGCAGGTCGAGGCGAGGGCAAAGGTCGAGGCGGAGAAGCAGGCGAAGATCCAGGCCGAGGAGCAGAAGCGCCAGGCTGCCGAGGCGGCCCGCGCCCAGGCGATCGCGGCAGCGAAGCAGAACCCGCGCGCGGCGGCCCGCGTGCTCATGGCGGACCACGGCTGGACCAGTGACGCGCAGTACAACTGCCTCGTCAACCTCTGGAACGGCGAGAGCGCCTGGCAGTGGACCGCGACGAACCAGAGCTCGGGGGCCTACGGGATCCCTCAGTCGCTGCCGGGGAACAAGATGGCGAAGTTCGGCAACGACTGGCGCACCAACCCGGTGACGCAGATGAAGTGGGGCCTCTGGTACATCGAGCAGTCCTACGGCAACCCGTGCAACGCCTGGTCCTTCTGGCTCTCGAAGAGCCCGCACTGGTACTGAGCCGCGAACCCGGCCGCCTCACGCTATAGCGGCGGGGCCGTCGTTTCGGGGGAGCACGGGGGCGCCGGGCCGCTCAGGCCCGTGAGCCCCCGTGGGTCTAGATCTTGCGGAGCCGGACCCTCCGCACCGAGTGGTCCTTGTCCTTCGACAGGACCAGGGTCGCCCGCGAGCGGGTCGGCAGGATGTTCTCGACGAGGTTCGGCCCGTTGATCTCGCGCCAGATCCGGTTCGCGGTGGCGACGGCCTCCTCGTCGGAGAGCGCCGCATACCGGTGGAAGTACGAGTTGGGGTCGGCGAACGCCGTCTCCCGCAGGCGCAGGAACCGGCCGACGTACCACTTGCGCACGTCGTCGACCCACGCGTCGACGTAGACGGAGAAGTCGAAGAAGTCGCTGACCGCCATGCCGGTACCGCGCACCGGGTGGACCATGGGGGCCTGCAGGACGTTGAGGCCCTCGACGATGAGCACGTCGGGCTGGCGCACGACGATCCGCTCACCCGGCACGATGTCGTAGGTGAGGTGGGAGTAGACCGGCGCGCAGACCTCGGCCTTGCCGGCCTTGACTTCAGCGACGAACCGCAGCAGCGCGCGGCGGTCGTACGACTCCGGGAAGCCCTTGCGCTGCATCAGGCCGCGTCGCTCGAGCTCGGCGTTGGGCAGCAGGAAGCCGTCGGTCGTCACGAGCTCGACCCGCGGGGTGTCGGGCCAGCGGGCCATGAGCTCGCGGAGGATCCTCGCGGTGGTCGACTTCCCGACGGCGACGGACCCGCCGACGCCGACGATGAAGGGCGTCTTCGCCGGGCGCTCCCCGAGGAAGTCGGTCGTCACCTGGTGCAGCTGCTTGGTGCCCGCGACATAGAACAGCAGCAGCCGGGAGAGCGGCAGGTAGACCTCCTCGACCTCCCGCAGGTCGACGCGGTCACCGAGCCCCTGCAGGCGGGCGAGGTCGTCGGCGTCGAGGCTGAGGGGGTGGTTCTCGCGCAGCCGCGACCACGCGGCGCGGTCGAGCTCGACGTAGAGCGACGGGATGGAGCCGTTTGCTCCGTTCGCTTGCGAGGGCACGGGAGCATTGTGGCGGATGGGCCCGCTTTCGAGGCGGTGGCGCCGGTCACAGCCGTATGCCGCCCAGCGGACGCACCGGGGGTCCGCTCGGTCGGGCGGGTGGCCGGGGCACCGTCGCACGTCCCCTACGCTGTTGCCCATGTGTGGAATCGTGGGGTACGTGGGTCGTGTCGCCGACGGGACGTCGCTCGACGTCGTCATGGAGGGACTGTCGCGCCTCGAGTACCGGGGGTACGACTCGGCCGGCGTGGCGCTCGTCGCGGGTGACCGCGTCGAGACCCGGAAGAAGTCCGGCAAGCTGGCCAACCTGCGCCACGAGCTCGACGAGCACCCGCTCCCGGCGTCCCGCACCGCCATCGGCCACACCCGCTGGGCCACTCACGGCGGGCCCACCGACACCAACGCCCACCCGCACCGCGGGGGAACGGACGGCAAGCTCGCCCTCATCCACAACGGCATCATCGAGAACTTCCACGCCCTGAAGAACGGCCTGCTCCAGGAGGGCACCGTCTTCAGCAGTGAGACCGACACCGAGGTCGTGGCCCACCTGCTCGCCGCCGCCTACGAGGTCACGCCGGACCTGACCGAGGCGATGCGCGCCGTCGTCGCCCGGCTGGAGGGTGCCTTCACCCTCCTCGCGGTCCACGCCGACCAGCCCGACGTCGTTGTCGGTGCCCGACGCAACAGCCCGCTCGTGGTGGGCCTCGGCGAGGATGCCAACTACCTCGGCTCCGACGTCGCCGCCTTCATCGGCCACACGCGGCACGCGCTCGAGCTCGCCCAGGACCAGATCGTGACGATCACCCCGGACGGCGCGACGGTGATGAACTTCGACGGCACGCCGGCCGACGGCAAGGCCTACGAGGTGACCTGGGACGCCGCGGCGGCCGAGAAGGGCGGCTACGCGACCTTCATGGAGAAGGAGATCAACGAGCAGCCCCACGCCGTGCGCGACACCCTGCTGGGGCGCACCGACGAGGAGGGGCGGCTCACCCTGGACGAGCTGCGCATCCCGGAGGAGAAGCTGCGCGAGATCGACCGGATCACCATCGTCGCCTGCGGGACGGCCGCCTACGCCGGGATGGTCGCCAAGTACGCCGTCGAGCGATGGACCCGCATCCCGGTCGAGGTCTCCCTCGCCCACGAGTTCCGCTACTGCGACCCGATCGTCGACGAGCGCACTCTTGTCGTGTCGATCAGCCAGTCCGGCGAGACGATGGACACCCTGATGGCCGTCAAGCACGCCCGCGAGCTCGGCGCCCTGACGATCTCGATCTGCAACACCCACGGTTCGACGATCCCGCGTGAGTCCGACGCCGTGCTCTACACCCACGCCGGCCCGGAGATCGCCGTCGCCTCGACGAAGGCGTTCCTCGCCCAGATCACGGCGAGCTACATCCTCGGCCTCTACCTCGCCCAGCTGCGGGGCGGCACCTATGTCGACGAGATCAAGGCGGTGCTGAAGGAGCTGGCCGAGGTCCCCGGCAAGATCGAGACGGTCCTCGAGCGGATGGGCCGCGTCAAGGAGATCGCCGGCTTCATGGCCGACAGCCGGGCCGTGCTCTTCCTCGGGCGGCACGTCGGCTACCCGGTGGCCCTCGAGGGCGCCCTCAAGCTCAAGGAGCTGGCCTACATCCACGCGGAGGGCTTCGCTGCCGGCGAGCTCAAGCACGGGCCCATCGCGCTCATCGAGCCCGGGCAGCCGGTCTTCGTCGTCGTCCCGTCACCATCGAGCGAGCACGGCCTGCACGGCAAGGTCGTCTCCAACATCCAGGAGATCCGCGCCCGCGGCGCGCGCACCCTCGTCATCGCCGAGGACGGGGACGAGGACGTGGTGCCGTTCTCCGACGAGGTGATCCGCGTCCCGGCGACCGCGCCGCTCCTCGCCCCGCTGCTGACCGTCGTGCCGCTGCAGGTCTTCGCCCTGTGGCTCTCGACCGCGAAGGGCCTCGACGTCGACCAGCCGCGCAACCTCGCCAAGTCGGTCACCGTCGAGTGACCGGGGCGCACCGGTGATCATCGGGGTCGGCATCGACGTCGTGGACATCGAGCGGTTCGGCGCCGCCCTCGACCGGACCCCGGGACTGCGGACCCGCCTGTTCACCAAGGCGGAGGGCGAGCTCGGGCTCGCATCCCTGGCCGCACGCTTCGCGGCCAAGGAGGCGCTCGCCAAGGCGCTCGGCGCGCCGGGCGGCCTCGCCTGGACCGATGCCTGGGTCACGACGAACGACGTCGGCAAGCCCTCCCTCGAGGTCACCGGCACCGTGGCCGCGCGGGCGACCCAATTGGGCGTCGCCTCCCTGCATGTCTCGTTGTCCCACGACGCGGGCATCGCGTCGGCCGTCGTCATCGCGGAGGGCTCATGATCCGGGCACTGTCGATCCCCGCCGTCCGCGCCGTCGAGGAGGCCGCGATGGCGGACCTGCCCGAGGGCACCCTCATGCGGCGGGCGTCCGAGGGCATCGCCGAGGTCGCCGCTGCGCGGCTTGCGGAGCACGGTGGGCGCACCGTCGTCGCGCTCGTCGGCTCGGGCGACAACGGGGGAGATGCCCTGTATGCCGCTCACCTCCTTGCCGACACCGGCTTCCCCGTCGCTGCCCTCCTGGTCAGCGACAAGGGCCGCTCCGGCGCGCACCGGGGCGGTCTCGCCGCCGCGGAGGAGTCCGGCGTGACGGTGATCGTCGCGGCCGACGACCTCGAGGGGGCCCGCCGAGTCGTGGCAGGAGCCGACCTGGTCCTCGACGGGATCACCGGGATCGGCGGCAAGCCGGGCCTGAGGCCTACAGCCGTGCAGCTGGTCGAGGCGGTCGACGAGGACGCCTGGGTTCTCGCGGTGGACGTCGCGAGCGGCCTCGACCCCGAGGGCCGTGAGCGCGCCGACGACGTCGTGTGGGCCGACGAGACGGTGACGATGAGCGTGGCGAAGCCGGCTCACCTCCTGCCCGCGGGCGAGGGGGCGACTGGCCGCCTGACGGTCGTCGACATCGGCCTCGACGTGACCACCGCCCCGGCGGCGGTCGAGCGGCTCACCTTCGACGACGCCGCCCGGCTCTGGCCGGTGCCCGCTCCCGCCGACGACAAGTACTCCCGCGGCGTCCTCGGGGTCGTGGCCGGCGGCGAGCACTTCACCGGGGCCGCCATCCTCGCCGTCACCGCCGCGGTGGAGTCGGGGGTCGGCATGGTCCGCTACGTCGGGCCGCACAACCCGACCCAGCTGGTCCGGGCCGCGGTGCCGGAGGCCGTGCACGGCGAGGGGCGCGTGCAGGCGTGGCTCGTCGGCTCCGGCATGGACGTCGAGAGCAGCGACGAGGACCAGCTCCGGGTCGCCCGTGCAGCGCTCGCGTCCGACCTGCCCGTGGTCATCGACGCGGGGGGGCTCGACCTCGTCGACGGCCCTCGCCCGGCCCCGACCCTGCTCACCCCGCACGCCGGGGAGGCGGCGCGCCTGCTGACCCGGCTGCTCGCCGCCCGGGCCGACGGGTCAACCGGCCGGAACGAAGTCGGCTCCGGCGATGGGGTGAGCACGGGCCAGGCTTTCGGGGCGCGGGTCGATCCGGCCACTCGACCGTGGCAGGGGGTGACCGGAGAGGTCAGCCGGCAGCAGGTCGAGGCCGACCCGGTCGGGGCGATCCGGCGGATCGCCGAGCTGACCGGTGCCACGGTGCTGCTCAAGGGCTCGACGACCCTCGTCGCCGCCGCCGGCCCCATCCGGTCACAGGCCGACGCGCCCGCCTGGCTCGCCACTGCCGGTGCGGGGGACGTGCTCTCGGGCCTGCTCGGCACCCTGCTGGCCGCCGGCTTGGACCCGCTCGACGCCGGCTCCCTCGGCGCGCTCGTCCACGGCCTGGCCGCGGAGCGTGCCTCAGCAGGAGGCCCGTTGCGCGCGCTCACGGTCGCACACGCCATACCCTCTGCCGTCCGGGAGCTGCTCGCGCGCGGAGCCTGACGGCACGACATGCGAGACTGCCACCGATGACCACGGAGATACCCGACGCGTTGCCCGTCTGGGCGGAGATCGACCACGCTGCGCTCGCCCACAACGTGCGCGTCCTGCGCGACCGCGCCCCCGACGCGCAGCTCATGGCCGTGGTCAAGGCCGATGCCTACGGGCACGGCCTCCTCCCAGTGGCCCGCACCGCAGTCGACTCCGGCGCGACCTGGCTGGGCGTGGCGCAGATGCCCGAGGCGTTCGCGCTGCGCGACGCCGGCATCACGACGCGCCTGCTGACCTGGCTCGCCGTGCCGGGCGCTGACTTCGGCGGTGCCATCTCGCGCGACATCGACCTGTCCGCCTCGGCTCCGTGGGCGCTCGACGAGATCGCCGCCGCCGCCCGGGCCGTCGGCCGGACGGCGCGGGTCCACCTCAAGGTCGACACCGGGCTCGGCCGGGGCGGTGCCTACGGCGCCGACTGGACCACGCTCGTGCGGCACGCCCGCCCCCTTGAGGCCGAGGGGGTCATCGCCGTCGTCGGCGTGTGGACCCACTTCGCCCACGCGGACGCGCCCAACCACCCGACCGTCCTGGCGCAGCAGGACCGCTTGTTCGAGGCGGCGGCCGAGGCCGAGCGCGAGGGGTGCCGGCTCGAGGTGCGCCACCTCGCCAACTCCGCGGCGACCCTGCTGCACCCCTCGGCACACGCCGACCTCGTCCGGCCCGGCATCGCGCTCTACGGCCTGAGCCCGGTTCCGCAGGTCGACGACGACTTCGGGCTGCGGCCCGTCATGTCGCTCCGGGCCCGCCTCGCCCTGGTCAAACGGCTCCCGGCTGGGCAAGGAATCAGCTACGGACACCTCTACGCCCCGCAGCACGACACCGTCGTCGGTCTCGTGCCGGCCGGGTATGCGGACGGCATCCCGCGCAACGCGACCAACGTCGGCCCCGTCCTCGTGGGGGACACGCGGACGAGGATCGCCGGCCGTGTCTGCATGGACCAGTTCGTCGTCGACCTGGGTGCAGGCGCGACGGCCGCGGCGGGCGAGGTCGCCACGCTCTTCGGCGGCGCCCCCGGAGAGCCGACCGCCCAGGACTGGGCCGAGGTGACCGACACGATCAGCTACGAGATCGTCACCCGGGTCGGTGCCCGGGTGCCGCGCATCCACGTCAACCTCTGCCCGGGCGAGTCCCGATGAGCCCGGAGCGTCGCCGCAACCCCCTCATCGGCGTCGGCGCGGCCCTCGCCGGTGTCGCCGCCGGCGTCGCCGCTGGTGTCGTCGCGGACCGGGCGACGAAGCACCGCGCCGCGATGTTCGCCCTCGACACCCGCGACACCTACGACGTCGTGCCCGACGAGGAACGGGTCGTGCTCACCGACGACGGTGTCACCCTCCACGTCGAGATCGACGAGCCCGAGCCCGAGGCGGCGCAGGCCGCGGCCCGCGGTCTCACGGCCAGCGGCCGTGCCGACGAGCTGCCCACCATCGTGCTGACCCACGGCTACTGCCTCAGTCTGCGCTGCTGGATGTTCCAGCGCCGTGCGCTCAAGGCGGCGGGCTATCGCGTCGTGAGCTGGGACCACCGGGGCCACGGCAAGTCGGGCCGCGGGGACCGCAAGTCCTACGTCATCGAGCGGCTGGCCCGCGACCTCCAGGAGGTCATCGAGCAGGTGGCGCCGACGGGAGACCTCGTCCTCGTCGGCCACTCGATGGGCGGCATGACGATCATGGCCCTGGGCGAGCTGGACCCCCAGCTGGTTCAGGACCGGGTCGTGGGCGTCGCGTTCGTCTCGACGAGCCCCGGCGGGATCACCCTCGCGAACGGTGGGCGCAGCGCGACGATCGGCCGGCTCCTGCTGGAGCGGCTCGGGCCTGCCGTGCTGACGCCGCTCAGCGAGCGCCCGGACCTCTGGTCCTGGGTGCGCCGCTCCAGCGCGACGCTCGAGGAGTTCCTCGTCGACCAGAACTCCTTCGCCTCGCCCGTGGCGGCCTCGCTCGTACGGTTCACCGCCGACATCCTGCTCGGCACGCCCCTCGACGTCATCAACGACTACCTCGCGACCTTCGACGGCTTCGACGTCCGACCGGCGCTGAAGCACTTCCGCGGTGTGCACGTCCTCGTCTTCAACGGCAAGGACGACGTCCTCACCCCGCCCCAGCACAGCGACCTCATCGTCGCGGGCATCCCGGGCGCCGAGCACGTCCTCGTCAACGACGCCGGGCACGTCATCATGCTCGAGCACCCCGACCTGCTCGACGCCCAGCTCACCCAGCTCATCGAGCGGGCCGTGCGGTCCAAGGTGGAGCACCTCGAGGTGAGCCAGCAGCCCCGGGTCCGCCGCACCGTCACCAACGTCGCGAAGGAACGGCTCTCCCGGGCCCGCACGACGCGTCCGACGCGCCGCGCCCACTCCGGCCAGCGGAGGCCCGGCCGTGGAGCGTGAGGTGCGGCTCCCGACCCAGGAGGACACCCAGGAGTTCGGGCGCCGACTCGGGCAGCGGCTGCGGGCGGGCGACCTCGTCGTGCTGACCGGCGACCTCGGTGCCGGCAAGACCACCCTGACCCAAGGCATCGCGGAGGGGCTGGGGGTGCGTGGCCCGGTGACGTCTCCGACGTTCGTCATCGCCCGGACCCACCCCTCGCTCGTCGGCGGACCGGCCCTCGTCCACGTCGACGCCTACCGTCTGGGCAGCCAGCTCGAGCTGGACGACCTCGACCTCGACGCCGACCTCGACGACAGCGTCACCATCGTCGAGTGGGGGGCCGGCCTGGCCGAACAGCTCTCCGAGGCGCGGCTCGAGATCTCCCTGACCGGGGAGCCCGAGCGGACGGCACGACTGGTGGCGGTGGGGGCACGCTGGGACACCCTCCTCGACACCCTCCTGAGTGCCTGAGGGCGGGCAGGACGCGGGACCTTCGGCACTGGTCGGCGCCCCCACGCGCCGTGAGTCTGGTGGTGAGGGAAGCAGGTGGTGCAGATGTCAGCCTCGATCATCCTCCGCAGAACCACGCTCGCGCTGACGTCGGTGTTCGCAGCAGCCGGGATCATCCTCGCTCTCGGCTACGTCTTCGACGACCCCGGTGGGTGGCTGGCGGTCCTTCTCACGGCCGCCGTCGTGGTGCCTCTCGTCGCGCTCGTCGTGCTGGCGCTGGGCCGGCCGGAGCTCGCGACAACGGTGCTCACCGGCGCAGTCGTCCTCTATGCCGTCTGGACGGCGGTGACGGTGGCCTTCAACCCCGTCGACCTGCCGACGATGCCGATCATCGCGCTCGTCCTCGCCGTGCCGATCGCGGTGGTGGGGCAACGGCACCCCTGGCACGCCGGTGCCCTGATGATGACGACGGCCGCGCTGCCCTTCGTCGTGATCCTCGTGCGCTTCTTCATCGAGGCGCACCCCGAGGGAGACGGCCTGGGGTCGCTGCTCGCCACGTCAACCGGCGCCGTGGTGGTGCCGCTCGCCATCCTCGCGGCGCTGTTCCTGGGGGCAGGCTCCAGTCACCAGCCGCTGCGCGGCCCGAAGGAGCAGCCGCCGACCCGGCCGCTGCCACCGGCCGCAATGAGCCGCTGACCGCAGGGGTTCGACGGCGAGCCGGATAACCTGACCCGGTGCTCCTGCTCGCCATCGACACCTCCACGACCGCCATCACCGTCGCGCTCCACGACGGCACCCGCGTGATCGCCGAGGAGACGACCCTCGACGCCCGCGCGCACGCCGAGCACCTCGCCCCCGAGCTGCAGCGCGTGCTCGCCACCTCGAACGCGAGACCCGAGGACGTGACCGACGTCGTGGTCGGCATCGGACCCGGCCCCTTCACCGGGCTCCGCGTCGGGATCGTCACCGGACGCACGTTCGCGCTCGCGCTCGGCCTGCCCGTCCGGGGCCTCTGCAGCCTCGATGCGCTCGCCCACGCTGCCTGGCTCGGCGGCCACCGGGGTGACCTCCTCGTCGCGACCGACGCCCGCCGCAAGGAGGTGTATGCCGCTCACTACCGGCTCGATCGCGACGGTGCCACCCGCGTGGCCGGGCCGGTCGTCGACAAGGCCGTCAACCTGCCCGACGACTGGCGGGCCATGCCCGCCGTCGGCCGCGGCCCGCTGCTCTACCCGGAGGCATTTCCCCTCGAGGCGCGCCCGGGCCAGGCGCCCTCGCCGACAACCACGGACCACGGCGCCGATGCGGGGACCAATGCCGACCGGCTGCTCGACGTCCCGGCGGGCGCGCTCGCCGACCTCGCCGCGCGGCGGATGGCGGCGGGCGGGGAGTTCGACGGCCTCGAGCCGCTCTACCTCCGCCGCCCGGACGTCGCTCCCGCCGCCCCGACGAAGTCGACTCTCGGATGACCCGCTCGCTGCCCGGCTGGAGGTGTCTCGATGCCCGTTGCTGACACCGGTTCAGCACAACTCGGGGAGGACGTGCGGCTGCGAGAACTCGAGTGGACCGACCTCGAGACGCTGGCCGTCCTCGAGCGCGACCTCTTCGCCGACGACGCCTGGACCGTCGAGTCCTGGTGGCACGAGCTCGCCGGACGACCCCGCCGCGACTACGTCGTCGCCGTCGACGAGCAGGGCGAGATCCTCGGCTACGCCGGTCTTGACCATGCGGGGGAGAGCGGGGACGTCATGACGATCGCCGTCGCACCGGCCGCGCAGGGCCGAGGACTGGGGCGCCATCTGCTCACCGAGCTGGTCCGGCGGGCCGAGCTGAGCGGCATACGGTCGCTGTTGCTCGAGGTGCGTGCCGACAACGCGGCCGCGCGGAGGCTCTACGAGCGAAGCGGCTTCGAGGTCATCTCGGTCCGCCGGAGGTACTACCAGCCGGGCGACGTCGACGCGCTCGTCATGCGCAAGCTGATCGGAGGAACCCATGACTGACGAACCACTCGTCCTCGGCATCGAGACCTCGTGCGACGAGACGGGCGTCGGCATCGTGCGCGGACAGACGCTGCTCGTCGACGCCGTCGCGAGCAGTGTCGACGAGCACGCCCGCTTCGGCGGGGTCGTGCCCGAGGTCGCGAGCCGGGCCCACCTCGAGGCGATGGTGCCGACGATCGAGCGTGCCTGCCGTGACGCCGGGGTCGCGCTGCGCGACCTCGACGCGATCTCCGTGACCGCGGGCCCGGGCCTCGCCGGGTCGCTCCTCGTGGGGGTGGCAGCCGCCAAGGCGCTGGCGGTCGCGCTCGGCAAACCGATCTACGGTGTCAACCACCTCGCCTCACACGTCGCCGTCGACATCGTCGAGCACGGCCCGCTGCCCGAGCCGACGATGGCGCTGCTCGTCTCGGGTGGGCACTCGTCACTCCTGCTCGTCCCCGACGTGACCGACGACGTGCGCTCGCTCGGCTCGACCATGGACGACGCCGCGGGGGAGGCCTTCGACAAGGTCGCGCGGGTCCTCGGACTGCCGTTCCCGGGCGGTCCGCACGTCGACCGGGCGGCCCGAGAAGGCGACCGCGTCGCGATCGACTTCCCCCGGGGCCTCAGCAGCAGGCGGGACCTGGAGCGGCACCGCTTCGACTTCTCGTTCTCGGGTCTCAAGACCGCCGTCGCACGGTGGGTCGAGTCGCGGCACCGCGCGGGTGAGCCGGTGCCGGTCGCGGACGTGGCGGCGAGCTTCCAGGAGGCGGTCGTCGACGTGCTCACCAAGAAGGCGCTGCTCGCGTGCCGGGAGAACGACGTGGAGCACCTCCTCATCGGCGGCGGCGTCGCGGCCAACTCACGCCTCCGGGCCCTCGCCGAGGAACGGTGCGCCAAGGCCGGGGTGACGCTGCGCGTGCCACGGCCGGGACTGTGCACCGACAACGGCGCGATGGTCGCCGCGCTTGGCGCGCAGATGGTGGTGAAGGGGCGAGCGCCGAGCGACCTTGGCCTGCCGACCGACTCGTCGATGCCCGTCACGACCGTCCTGGCCTGACTCGCGTCCTGGTCTGACTCGCGTCGACCGGTCCCCTTTCCCGATCGACAGTGCGCTTCTCACGATCGACAGTGCGCTTCTCCCGATCGACAGTGCGCTTCTCCCGATCGACAGTGCGCTTCCCCGATCGAGCGGACGCTTCTCTCGATCAATAGGTCAGGCGCAGCGGACGAGGCCGCGCTCGACCTTCAGGGCAACCACTCGCGTCACGGCCGCCTCCACCTGAGCGGCGAAGGCCCGGTCGGACTGCATCCGGGCGGTGATGGCGCCGTGCATGACCGGAACTGTGCTGGGGCTCGCTGTCAGGACGATGTCGCCCCCGGCCGCGATGAAGCGGGTCGCGCGGGCGCCGGCGGGCACCGCCGCGACCGACTTGGCGACGCCGACATCGTCGGTGATCACGACGCCGCCATACCCGAGCTGCTCGCGAAGCAGACCGGTCACGATCTTGCGGGAGAAGACAGCATTGACACCGGGATCGAGCCGGCTGTAGACCGCGGAACCGACCATGACGAGGTCGGTCCCGGCCGCGATGCCGGCAGCGAACGGCTGGAGGTAGGGATCGGCGCTCGACGTGCCCGAGTCGGTGATGCCCCGGACGGTGAGGTCGGTGTTGCCCGTGATCCGCCCGAGGCCCGGGAAATGCTTGACCGTCGTCGCCACCCCGGCCGCATGCATCCCCTTGAGGAACGCGACCGACATGGTGGCGACCCGGTCTGGCTCGTGGGAGTACTCGCGCCCCCACCGGCCGATGGGCTGGTTCGCGGTGCCGACGCTCGTCGGCACCGTGTCGGCGACCGGGGCGAGGTTCACGTTGACCCCCGCCTGCTTGAGCTCCTTGCCCCACGCGGTGGCAGCG
>DASSTN010000112.1:0-5261 GCA_035707905.1 Intrasporangium sp. | reverse complement strand
GACCGGGACCGCCGGCGGGTCGCTCGAGGAGCTGCTCGCAGTGATGCGCGGCGGCGCCTCGGCATACGCACAGCTGCGGTCCTACGGCGACCGCCTGCACATTCACGAGTCGTCCGGCGCCTCCACGACGCTGGCGGACCTACGAACCGTCGTCATGGACGTGCACGACCGGACGGGGCAGGCGCCCTTCGTCCTGGTGGACTACCTCCAGAAGATCCCGGTCGACGCGGCCGGCGAGGACGAGCGCATCACCGTCGCTGTGGAGGGCGTCAAGGACCTCGCGCTCGACCTCGACGTGCCCGTCGTGGCGGTCTCGGCGGCGGACAAGTCGAGTCTCGGGGCGGGGCGCCGCATGCGCACCCACGACCTGCGGGGCGCCTCGTCCCTCGCATTCGAGGCCGACGTCGTCATGATCCTCAGTGACAAGGTCGACGTGGTCTCTCGCGAGCACCTCGTCTACGACCTCGCGAACATCCAGCGGTTCCGGGAGTGGTCGGTCCTGACCCTCGAGAAGAACCGGCACGGTCGCGCCGACATCGACCTGGAGTTCGCCAAGGACTTCGAGCACGGCCGCTTCATCACCGAGGGGCGTGAGGTCCGCGAGCGGCTCATCGACGAGAGGGTCGTGGTCTCCTAGCTGGCCGGTGCTGCTGTCCCGGGGCGAGACGCTCAGCCACGAGTGCTGTCGTGGGCCGCGGCTACGGTTACGCCATGCGTGAGACACCGGAGGAGATCGGAGCTCTGCAGGCCCTGCTCGACGCCTCCCGAGGCCGGGCGACCGGGCACCTGCGGTCCATCATCACCGACGAGCGGACGCTCTCGGCAGAGGACCTGGTGCAGCTCCTGACGGGGATGAAGGTCCTCTCCGTCGCGACCGTCACCGCGCGCGGCGAGCCCCGCATCAGCGCTCTCGACGGTCACTTCCTGCACGGCACCTGGACCTTCGGCACCGACGGGGGATCGGCCAAGGCGAGGCATCTCGAGCGGCGCCCCGCGGTGAGCGTCGCGCACGTCGACGGCGAGGACCTCGCGCTCTTCAGTCACGGCACGGCGGAGCTGTTGCCGCCGGGGCCGGCGCGCGACGAGGTCGACGCGCACTGGACCGCTCACTACGGCAGCAGCCCGCTCAGCTGGGGTGACGACATCCGGTTGTACCGGCTCCGCATGACGTGGGCCGTCGCTTACGCGTTCAAGCGTGAGGAGCTGCTGAGATCACGAGGGATCCCGGCGTCCTGAGGTGACGGCGGGCCAGGTGTGGGTCCGGAAGGAAGCTGGGGCCTTCCGGCTGGCTCAACCCTCACGCTCGTCGGCCGGGGTGAGGGCGTGCCGCTCCGCGAGCTCGGCCACGAGGCCGCGAAACACCTTCTCCGACAAGGGATACACCAGCATGACCAAGCCAGCCGCGACGGCGAGGACGGCCGGGATGAGCCCGGCAGCCACCCGGATGGCGGTCAGCGCGGATCCCGGCTGGCTGCCGGACGCGGCGACGTACCCGCCTAGGGACAGGGCGAAGGCCGCGGCCCAACCTCCGACTCCCTGGCCCGCCTTTCGAGTGAAGGAGAGCAGCGCGTAGTTGCTCGCCTCGGCGCGCACGCCACTCTTCCACTCGCCGTAGTCCACGGTGTCGGCCTGGAAGGCGAAGATCAGGGTGTTGACGGTACCCGTGCCGAGGCCCAGCACCCCGTACGCGATGATCGACAGCGCGGTCCAGCCCGTCGGGGCGAAGGCCACCCCAGCGCCGCCGACCACGACGACGAGCGCCGCCAGAAGGTACGTGTTCCGCTTGCCCATGGAGCCGGCCAGGCTCGGTACGAGCATTGCCGCGCCCACCATGGCGAGGGTCTGGATGAGCGTGAGGACGATGTAGAGGTCGGCACTTCCGAGGATGTCGCGGGCGTAGAACACCGCGACGGTCTGCAGCGAGAACATGCCGGTGAGGAAGAGCAGCGTCGCCAGGCACAGCAGCAGTAGTGGCCGGTTCTGCCTCAGCATGGAGACGGTCTGGCCGATGGACACCTTCGCGGCGCGGACCTGGATGTTCTCGCGAGCCGTCGAGAAGCAGAAGAGATAACTGAGGTAGCCGATCACGGCGAACCCGATGGTCGTCAGTGTCAGGGTCCGCTGCAGGTTGCTGGCGGCAGAGATCTGGGGCGAGACCACGACCGCGATGGCGAGGATGGTGAGGGAGGCGCCGATGGAGCGCGAGCTCGACAGCTTGGCCCGCTCGTCGGGGCTCTGCGTCATGGCGGCCGCGAGCGAGCCGTAGGGGATGTTGACGAAGCTGTACGCGAGTGAGAAGAGCAGGTAGGTCACGAAGGCCCAGACGGTCCGAAGCCCTGGAGACAGCCCCGAGGGGATGGAGAAGAGCAGGACGAGCAGGACGAGCAAGGGGATCGCCCCGAAGGCGATGAAGGGCCGGAAGCGTCCCCAACGGGTCGAGGTGAGGTCCACCGTGCGGCCCGCCACCAGGTCCGTCACCCCGCCCCACACCCGCGCGATGAGGAAGAGGATGCCTGCGGTGGCTGCCGAGATCCCCGCGACGTCCGTGTAGTAGATGAGGAGGAAGGCCGCCACCATCGAGAACGTCAGGTTGTTCCCGACGTCGCCGAAGGCGTAGCCGACGTACTCGACCCTGCGCAGCGCCATGCTCGCCTCACCTGTCCTCGGTGGCCCGGGCGAGCCGGTAGTGGCTGGCCCGCACGATGAGGTCGGCGGACGTCTCGTCGTCGAGCTCGCTCGTGTCGATGACGAGGTGGTAGCCAGCCGGGTCGGAGCCGTCGATGCCGTAGACGCGCCGGACGAACTTGACCCGCGCGTCGTCCTCGTAGCGCTGCCGTCGCTCGGCCGTCGCGCGGTCGATGCCGTCGAGGCGCATCCGGCGCAGGAGGCGCTGCTCCAGGGGTGCCCGGAGCAGGACGTGCAGCGCCCACGGGTACCTGCTCAGCACGACGTTCCCGCCACGACCGATGACGACACCGCCCTCGAGCGCGATGCGGGCGAGCGTCTGCTCGATGCCGGAGCGCACGCGCCGCGTCTGCAGGTCCACCATCTCCGGTGACCCGGACTCGGCGCCCGAGACGAGGGAGCTCTGGCCGAGCCGGGAGAAGAACCGGTCCGACAACGTGCGCGGCGCGTCGTCCACGTCGTCCACCACCTCTGCGGGCAGGCCGGTGTGCCGCTCCACCTCCTCAGGCATGTTGCGGTCGTGGAAGGGAACCCCGAGCACGTCGGCGACGAGCGGGCCGATCGAGCTGCCGCCGGCGCCGTAGAGGGCGGCAATGGTGACGATCGGGCGCAGGCCCGGCTCGACGTGTTGCCCGGAGCTCCGCTCCGAGCTCTGCCCTTCGGGTTGGTCCGCAGGCTGCCCCGCATGCTGGTCCGTCGGCTGGTCGGCAGTGTCGGGCGGCGGGTCCGGGTCGTCCATCCCTCCATGGAAGCAGGAAGCTGGGCGCTTGGGGGAGAATGCGCGGGTGACTGACGCGACGACCACCCGGCCCCGCCGGGTCATCCTGCTCGGCTCTACCGGCTCCATCGGCAGGCAGGCGGTCGACGTCATCCGCCGCAACCCGCACCGGTTCGAGGTCGTCGGACTCGCGGCCGGCGCCAACCTCGAGCAGCTCGCGAGCCAGGCGGTCGAGCTGCAGGCACCCGTGGTCGCCGCCGCCGGCGGCACCGAGGAAGAGCTCAGCCGAGCGATGGCCCGGGTGGCCGACAAGGCCGGCGCGGCGGCATACGACCCTGAGCTGCTGACCGGGCCACAGGCGAGCTCGACGCTCGCCGCCCGGCCCGCCGACGTCGTCGTCAACGGCATCACCGGCGCCATCGCCCTCGAGCCGACGCTCGCCGCGCTGCGGGCCGGCACGACCCTCGCGCTCGCCAACAAGGAGTCGCTCATCATCGGCGGACCGCTGGTCAAGGCGCTCGCGGCCCCCGGCCAGATCGTGCCCGTCGACTCCGAGCACTCGGCGATCGCCCAGTGCCTCCGCAGTGGCGCCGCCGACGAGGTGCGGCGCCTCGTCATCACCGCGAGCGGCGGACCGTTCCGGGGCCGCAGCCGGGCCGAGCTCGAGGGGGTCACCCCGGCCGAGGCGCTCGCACACCCGAACTTCTCCATGGGACGGGTCATCACGACGAACTCCGCGACGCTCGTCAACAAGGGCCTCGAGGTCATCGAGGCGCATCTGCTCTTCGACATCCCGTTCGACCGCATCGAGGTCGTCGTGCACCCGCAGCAGCTGATCCACTCGATGGTCGAGTTCGTCGACGGCTCGACGATCGCGCAGGCCGGGCCGCCGAGGATGCTCGTGCCGATCGCCCTCGGGATGACGTGGCCGGAGCGGATCCCGGACGTCGACGTGCCGGTCGACTGGACCAAGGCCCAGACCTGGGAGTTCGAGCCGCTCGACGACGAGGCGTTCCCGGCGGTGGCCCTGGCGCGGCGGGTGGGGGAGGCGGGCGGCACCTGGCCGGCCGTCTACAACGCCGCCAACGAGGTGTGCGTCGACGCCTTCCACGAGGGGCGGATTCCGTTCCTCGACATCGTCGACACCGTCGCGCAGGTCGTCGACGCGTATGCCGCTGAGCGGGGTCCCAGCGTCACCGACCTCACGCTCGACGACGTGCTGGCCGCGGACGCGTGGGCCCGGCGGGAGGCCGCGGCCCGCATCTGAGCCGCTCGAGTCAGGCAATCCTGTCGTTGCGCACGCCTAGGTTCGGTCGAGCACAGCAGCGCCACAGTAGGTGATGTGAGAATGGAGGGGTGCTGTTCCTCCTGGGTGTCCTGATCGTCGCAGTCGGCGTCGCGCTGTCGATCGCGCTGCACGAGATCGGCCACCTCGTGCCGGCCAAGAAGTTCGGCGTCAAGGTGACCCAGTACATGGTCGGCTTCGGTCCGACCGTGTGGTCCCGTCGCAAGGGCGAGACGGAGTACGGCATCAAGGCGATCCCGCTCGGCGGGTACGTCCGGATGATCGGGATGCTCCCGCCACGGCCGGGGGACCGCCCCGGGCAGCTCCGCAGGGCCTCGACCGGGCGGTTCAGCCAGATGGCCGACCAGGCGCGGGCCGACTCGATGGAGGAGGTCCGGCCGGGGGACGAGGACCGCGTCTTCTACAAGCTGCCGCCGTGGAAGAAGATCATCGTCATGATGGGCGGGCCCCTCATGAACCTGCTCATCGCGGCCGTCCTCCTGACCGGGGTCATCACGCTCTACGGGCTACCCCAGGTCGCGCCCAAGGTCGGCGCGCTCTCGACGTGCGTGC
>DASSTN010000111.1:0-11277 GCA_035707905.1 Intrasporangium sp. | reverse complement strand
CCGGTTGATACCGATTCGGGGAACTGGCCGGGACGAATATTCAGTTGTCCCGTGTGCTCCCCGACAGGGAGGCTTGTCCGCAGCCGCCGGCCAGTCGGGCCGGCATGCACTCCGAGGAGGTCGACATGTCCATCACGGTCCCGGGCGTGACCGCCCACAGCTCGACAACCTTGGAGTTCTCTTGTCACGCAACACCTTCGAATCGCACGACCTGACCCTGACCGACGCTGCCCTCGCGGTCGACACCGAGCCGGACGCGCCGCCGGAGGGCGAGCGCTGGTCGACGTGGGACGGCGCCACCCATGGTCCGACGCCCCGACCGGACTGGGTCATCACCGACCTTGGAGCCGTCGAGTCGGACCTCGGCATCCTCAAGACCGGCAAGGAGGCCGACGTCCACCTGGTCCGGCGTTGGGTTCCGGGACGGGGCGGGGACGGCCTGCTCATGGCAGCCAAGCGTTACCGCTCCAGCGACCACCGGCTCTTCCACCGGGACGCCGGCTACCTGGAGGGACGGCGCGTCCGCAAGTCCCGCGAGATGCGGGCCATGCGGACCCGGACGGCCTTCGGCAAGCAGATGATCAGCGGGATGTGGGCCTACACGGAGTTCGACACGCTCACCACCCTCTGGCGTGAAGGTCTGCCGGTGCCCTATCCGGTCCAGCTGACCGAGTCGGAGATGCTGATGGAGTTCATCGGCGACCCCGACGGCACGGCTGCCCCGCGGCTCGTCCAGGCCCGTCCGCCGGCCCACCTGCTGGCTGACCTCTTCGAGCAGCTGCGGTCCGCCATGACGGCCCTCGCCGAGCTGGGCTGGGCACACGGTGACCTGTCGCCGTACAACGTCCTGCTCGACGACGAGCGTCTCGTCATCATCGACTGGCCGCAGGTCGTCGACGTCATCGGCAACCCGCACGGCTTCGACTACCTCGAGCGCGACGCCCGCAACATGACGGACTGGTTCGTGCGGCGCGGGTTGGAGGTCGACGCGGCGGAGTTCTTCGGTGACCTCGCCGCAGCCGCTGCCGGCGCCTCCCGCTGGTAGACCTCTCGAACGCGGTGTTCGGGGTCGAACTCGGTGGTGCACCAGTGAGTTCGACCCTGGGCGGTGCGTTCGGGGAAGGAACTAGGGCTCGGCGAGGAAGTCGGCGGGGTGGCCGAAGCTGCCCGAGTGGACGAACGCCTCGAGCGGAAGGCGCTCGCGTGGCAGGCGTGAGCGCTGCTGGACCCAGCCGGGCAGCGACGCCTCCTCGCCGTGGGTCGCGGGCAGCCCGAGCGCGATCCCGGTCGTGGCGGCCCAGTGCGGCGGCACCTCGAACGCCTCGTTGGCAGCGCGGTGGTCGAAGCCGCCGAACTGCCGCACCTGCAGGCCCATCGACCGCGCCTGGACGGTGATGTGCGCGACGGCCTGACCGAGGTCGAACATCGCGTAGTCGGAGTAGGCGATCTCGTGGTCGAAGTCCGTCGCGACCTGGTGGAGCGTGATGATGATGACCGACGCGGCCGGTGCCCACGCCTGGTTGGCCGCGGAGAGCACCTGGACGATCTTGCGGTGCGTCTCGTCGCCGCGGCGTCCGACGATGAACCCCCAGGGCTGCGAGTTGCCGGCCGACGGCGCCCAGCGGGCCGCCTCGAGGATGGCGCGGAGGTCCTCCGGCGGGATGACGTACTCCCTGTCGTAGACCATGACGCTCTCGCGCTGGCGCAGCAGCGGGGTCAGCGTGTCAGGCGGCGCATCCGAGGACCCTTCGTACGACGCGGAGTCCACCATCAGTAGGCCCGGCCCACCACCGCGAGCACGCCGTCGGCATCCTCGCTCGGAGGCACGCTGCCGTCCGGCATCGTCAGGCACCGCACCGTGATGCCCGACTCGGCGAGCTTCCTCTCGCCATCGACACCGAGGACGGACCACGGGATGGTGGCCCAACCGGTGCGGGCGCCCTCCGCCGCCTCGTCGATACTCGCGGCCTCGACCGTGCGGGCCCCGCGGAAGGCGAGGGCAGCGTCATACAGGGCCTGCTGGTCCTCGGCGAGCTGGGACGGCACGGTCTCGCGGACCTGGCGCAGCGGCATACTGCGCTTCGACCCGTCGAACCGGCGCACGAGGACGACCGAGCCCTCGGCGAGGTCACGGGGGCCGAGCTCCACCCGAAGGGGGATCCCCTTCAGCTCCGCGTCGACGGCGCGGCGGCCGAAGGGGGTGTCGACGCGGTCGTCCAGCTCTGCGCGGACGCCCGCGGCGACGAGGTCGGCGACGAGCCGGCTCGCCGCCTCGACGACGCCCTCCCCGGCCTTGACGACGGTGACGAGCACCTGGACCGGCGCGACCCGCGGCGGCACCCGCAGGCCATGGTCGTCCCCGTGGGTCATGATGAGGCCGCCGACCATGCGGGTCGAGCTGCCCCACGAGGTCGTCCAGGCGTGCTCCTCGACACCCTCGTCGGAGAGGTAGCGGATGTCGAAGGCCCTCGCGAAGTTCTGCCCGAGCTCGTGCGACGTCCCCATCTGCAGGGCCTTGCCGTCACGCATCATCGCTTCCAGGGCAAGGGTGTTCGTCGCGCCGGCGAACCGCTCGGCGGCCGTCTTGCGGCCCAGCACCGACGGGATCGCGAGCAGCTCGCGCATGAACGCGTCGTACACGTCGACGTGGATCCGCTCGGCGTAGGCGCGGGCGTCCTCCTGCGACACGTGCGCCGTGTGCCCCTCCTGCCACAGGAACTCGCTCGTGCGCAGGAAGAGCCGCGGCCGCAGCTCCCACCGCACGACGTTGGCCCACTGGTTGAGCAGCAGCGGCAGGTCGCGGTAGCTCTGCACCCACTTGGCCATGTACTCGCCGATGACGGTCTCGGACGTCGGCCGGACGATGACGGGCTCCTCGAGCTCCTTGCCGCCGGCGTGCGTGACGACGGCGAGCTCCGGGCTGAAGCCCTCGACGTGCTCGGCCTCGCGCTTCAGGTACGACTCCGGGATGAAGAGCGGGAAGTAGGCGTTGCGGGCACCGGCGGCCTTGATCCGCGCGTCCATGTCGGCCTGCATGCGCTCCCAGATGGCGTAGCCGTAGGGCCGGATCACCATGGTGCCGCGCACCGGGCCGTTGTCGGCGAGCTCCGCCTTGGCGATGACGTCCTGGTACCAGCGGGGGAAGTCCTCCGACTGCGGGGTGAGCACGCGCTTGGCCATGCGCTCGATCCTACGGGCGCAGCGGTGCTCGGCCCCGGTGGGTGATCGTACTCACGCCGCGCGCAGGGTCGGCAGCAGGAACGCCCGCCAGCCCTCCACCCCGTCGTCGATCGCGTGCTCGCCACCGTGGTCGGCGATGACCTTGCTCGTCGCGTCGCGGGTCGCGCTGTCGAGCCGACCCGTGATCTCGACCTCGCTGCGCCCCCAGACGTGCCGGCACATCGCCTGGATCCCCTGCACCTGCACCTCGGAGCGGGCGATGAGCCGCGGCGCACCGTTGGGCCCGAACCGCCCGGTGTCGACGTGGATGTGGTTGCTGTGGTTCGAGTCGTAGAGGTAGGTCACGACGTCCGCGAACTCCAGGTGCAGACCTGCGGCGAGCTGCCAGTAGAGCCGCAGTCGGGTGCGCACCTCGGCTGCGGTGTCGTCGCGCCACTTGTCGTAGCGCGCCGAGACGAGGTCCTTGCCCCTGGCGCGCAGCCGCGCCACGTCGAACGCCTCACCCGAGCCATGCCACGACCCCTGCGCCCCCGGCGTCCATGCGCCGAACGAACGGACCTCGTCCGGCCGCTGCCCGGTCTCCTTGAGATGGGTGGCGTACCACCGCTCCAGCCGGGTCCCGAACGCAGTCGTCACGTAGTAGGCGGTGGGCTGCCCGTCCACCTCGTAGACGTATGTCGCTCCGCCGACGCGCGTGTGCGTCTGCAGCCCCGTCTGCTCCACCGCGACCGGGCTCGCGTGGACCTCGGGCGTCATGGTGACGGGCAGCGGCGTCTCATCACCGCCGAGGAGCGTGGTGCCGACGCCGAGGACCGTCGCGGCCCCGAGGGCCCCGAAGGTCAGCATTCCCCGGCGGGTCAGCTTCAGCGGCGCCTCGGGCTGCCGCGCCTGGCGCTCCCGCAGCGGTGGCGAGCCGGCACGGACGCGGGTCGGCGAGGGGCGGCTGGGCACGGGCCACAGTGTGGCCGCAATCGCGCCGCGATGCAGCACCCTCCCACGGCGTGTCCACCCGTGCTGCGCCCTTGGCGAGTCCTGCTGGGAGCCGATGTCACATTTCCCGGCGCTCCGGTGTCCTCGTTGATGACCCACTCGAACCGAGCCAGGAGGACCGACATGACCACCACTGCCCGCATCCCGCTCGAGCACCCGGACACCCTCTTCAACCGGGCCGTCACCTGGTGGAGCAGACGGCGGTTCGGTGCCGTGCTCGAGCCCGGGCTCGCCCTCATGCACCACCGTCGGGTGCTCCTGTCGACGGGGCGCTTCGAGATGAGCGTCGAGCGGTGGAGGACCCTCGACCCGGGCCTCAAGGACCTCGCCGTCGCGGCCGTCTCCGCGCAGATCGGCTGCAGCTGGTGCATGGACTACGGCTACTACCTGGCCCGGAACCGGGGCATGGACCCGGCCAAGCTGAGGCATCTGGCGGACTGGCGCTCGAGCGAGCTCTACTCCCCGCTCGAACGCCGCGTCCTCGAGTACGCAGAGGCGATGACCGCGACGCCGCCGGAGGTCACAGACGACATGGTCGCCGGCCTGCGGCTCGACTTGACCGACGAGCAGCTCGTGGAGCTCACTGCAATGATCTCCCTCGAGAACCAGCGCTCCCGGACGAACTCCGCTCTCGGGCTGACCAGCCAGGGCTTCAAGGACCACTGTGAGGTAGCCGTCAGATGACCACCGACGCGACGGCGATCTTCGAGGCCCATCGGCGACTCCTCGTCGGCGCGGCCTACCGGATCCTCGGCTCTCACGCCGACGCGGAGGACGTGGTGCAGGAGGCGTGGATCCGGTGGAGCGGGGTCGACCCGGAGACGGTCGACGACGCCCGGGCCTACCTGCTCACCATTACCTCCCGGCTCGCGCTCAACCGCCTGCGCCAGCTGCGGGCCCGACGGGAGAGCTACGTCGGTCCGTGGCTGCCGGAGCCGGTTGCGACGGGGCCGGCCGTCGACGGTGCCGAGGCCGCGGTGCTCGCAGACGAGGTGTCGATGGCGCTGCTCATCGTCCTCGAGTCGCTCAGCCCGCTCGAGCGGGCAGCCTTCGTCCTCGGCGACGTCTTCGGGATGCCCTCGGCCGAGGTCGCCCGGGCGCTCGACCGGTCGCCGGCCGCGGTCCGGCAGCTCCTTCGCCGGGCCCGCTCCCACGTCGAGGCACGGCAGCCACGGCAGGCCGTCGAGGCTCCACGCCACCGCGCGGTCGTCGAGCGGTTCGTCGAGGCGGCCGGGCAGGGCGACGTCAAGGGACTGCTCGCCGTCCTGTCCCCCGACGTCACCCTCGTGACTGACGGTGGCGGCGTCCGGCGCGCCGCCCTGCGACCGATCCACACGGCGGACAAGGTCGCCCGCTGGCTCCTGGGCGTGCTCACCACACCCGAGGCCGCGACGCTGACGTACGAGTTCCGCGAGGTCAACGGTGAGCTCGCAGTCGTCATCTCCGGGCCGGACGGCACCGACTCCGTCTACTTCTTCACGGTCGAGGGCGACCGGATCACCGAGGTGCACGCCATCCGCAACCCGCAGAAGCTGACCGCCGTGCCACCACGACGATCCAGCCCCGGCTGAAAAGGCGAGGTGGCGGCAGCATGAAACGCCACGACAACCCAGCCGCGGCGGGAATGTCGAGGCCACGGAGGCGGAAACGCCCCGACAACCCAGCCCGGGCTGGATTGTCGAGGCGTCGCGAGGGCGTCGGCGGTCAGACGTTGCGAGCGGCGATGGCCTCGGCCGTGGCCAGCACCTTGCGGGCCGTGTCGACGTGGAGGTTCTCGACCATCCGGCCGTTCACGGTCACGACACCGCGTCCCTCCGCCCGGGCGGCCTCGAAGGCCGCGATGATCTCGCGCGCGCTCGCGACCTCGTCCTCGCTCGGCGCGAAGGCCGCGTTGCAGGCCTCGACCTGGCCGGGGTGGATCAGCGTCTTGCCGTCGAAGCCCAGCTCGCGGCCCTGACGGCACTCGGCGGCGAAGCCCTCGGCGTCCTTGACGTTGTTGTAGACGCCGTCGACGATCGCGATCCCGGCCGCCCGAGCCGCGAGGACGGCCAGCTGCAGGCTCGTCTGGATGGGGGCCCGGCCCGGCACGTGCTCGGCGCCGAGCTCCTTGACGAGGTCGTTGGTGCCCATGACGAAGACGGCGAGCCGGTCGGACGCGCGGGCGATCTCCTCGGCGTGCAGGATCGCGACGGGCGTCTCGATCATGGCCCACAGCCGCGTGTGCTCGGGGGCGCCGGCCGCCTCCATCGCCTCCACGAGCCGCTGCACCTCCTCGGCCGAGTTGACCTTGGGCACGACGATCCCGTCGGGCCCTGCCGCGGCCGCGGCCGCAAGATCTGCGTCGTGCCACTCGGTGCCGATGCCGTTGACTCGGATCGTCACCTCGCGGTTGCCGTAGTCGCCGGACTTCGCTGCGGCACAAGCGTTCTCGCGCGCCTGCCCCTTCGCGTCCGGGGCGACGGCGTCCTCGAGGTCGAGGATGAGCGCGTCGACGGCCAGCGTCTTGGCCTTCTCGAGGGCGCGCTCGTTCGAGCTCGGCATGTAGAGCACGGACCGCCGCGGGCGGTAGCCGCCGTATGCCGCTGGGCTGGCCTGGGACTGGGCGCTCACTCGAGTGCACCTTTCGTCGAGAAGTGGGAGAGCGGCATACGGGTCATTGCCGGTAGAGCTCGGCGAGCTCCGGGTCGGTCTCCGAGAGACGCTCGGCGAGCTCGAGGATCACGAGACACTGCTTGAGGGAGGCGTCGTCCTCCATCTTGCCGTCGAGCATGACGGCGCCGGTGCCGTCGCCCATCGCCTCCTTGACGCGGCGCGCGTGCGCGACGTCCTCGGCCGACGGGGAGAAGACGCGCTTCGCGATGTCGATCTGCGCCGGATGGAGCGACCACGCTCCGACACAGCCGAGAAGGAAGGCGTTGCGGAACTGGTCCTCGCAGCCGACGACGTCCTTGATGTCGCCGAAGGGCCCGTAGTAGGGGAAGATCCCGTTCGCCGCGCACGCATCGACCATCCGGGCGATCGTGTAGTGCCAGAGGTCCTGCTGGTAGGTGGTCCGTCCGCCGTGGATGTCGTCGTCGACGGCGTCCTGGCGCACGAGGTAGCCCGGGTGGCCACCACCGACACGCGTCGTCTTCATGCGCCGGTCCGCGGCGAGGTCGGCCGGTCCCAGGGAGATTCCCTGCATCCGCGGGCTCGCCCCGGCGATCTCCTCCACGTTGACCATGCCTCGCGCGGTCTCGAGGATCGCGTGGACGAGGATCGGTCGCGTCAGCCCGGCCCGCGCCTCGAGCTGGGCGAGGATCCGGTCGACGTAGTGGATGTCCTCGGCGCCCTGCACCTTGGGGACCATGATGACGTCGAGCTTGTCGCCGATCTCGGTGACGAGCGTCGTGAGGTCGTCGAGCACCCACGGGCTGTCGAGCGCGTTGACCCGCGTCCACAGCTGCGTGTGCTCGCCGAAGTCGGTGGACCTGGCGATCGTGACGAGGCCGGCGCGCGCAGCCTCCTTCTTGTCCGCCTTGACCGCGTCCTCGAGGTTGCCGAGGAGGACGTCCACGCTGCCCACCATGGCGGGCACCTTGGCGGCCATCTTCTCGTTGCTCGGGTCGAAGAAGTGGATCATCCTGCTGGGCCGGGCCGGCACCTCGGTGACCGGTGCCGGCGCTCCGACGGCGAGGGGCCTGAAGAAGTCCTTGGCGCTGCGCATGCGGGCACGCTAGCAACGCCGCAACGCGTGGCGTTATGACTGACTTCACCTATGACCGACGTCACCGGGCGGCGGCTAGGGTGGTCGATGTGAGCGACGTGCCGGCCGTCAACGCGAGCGCCCTGCTGGCCGAGGCCATGTCGAAGTCCGGCCTGCTCTGGGTCGAGACACCCGACGAACGCACCTGGGGCGTCTGGCACGTGTGGGCGGACGACACGGCGTACGTCGTGAGCGGGCCGGGCGAGCAGGCCCTCCCCTGGCTGCCCGACGAGGTCCGGATCATCTTGCGCAGCAAGGACACCGGCGGCCGGCTGCTGACGACACGAGCCAGGGCAACCGTCGTCGACCCCGGCACCCCGGAATGGACGACGGCCGCCGACCTGCTCAAGGCGGCGCGTCTCAATGCCGTGGACGACAGCGTCACCCGGTGGGCAGAGCAGTGCACGATCACTGCGCTGCGGCCCTTCGACCAGCCCATCGAGGGACCCGGCCACTACGACTCGGCCTCGCACCGGGCGGAACCCGTCGAGACGCCCGCGACGACGGCCTCGTGGCGGCCATGGCACTGGCGCGGCCGGCACCGGCGAGGGACGCGCCGCCGCACCTGAGCACCCTCTAGCCTTGGGGCATGAGTGCGAGCACCCGCGTCTTCGTCGCGCGCCTGACCGGTCTCGCCGTCTTCGACCCGCTCGGCGACCAGGTGGGTCGGGTGCGGGACGTCGTCGTCATGTTCTCGCACACCCGTCCGGAGCCGCGCGTCATCGGCCTCGTCGTCGAGGTGCCCGGGCGACGCCGGGTCTTCCTGCCGATGACCCGGGTCACCTCGATCGACGCGGGCGCCGTCATCACGACCGGTCTGGTCAACATGCGCCGGTTCGAGCAGCGCACCAACGAGACCCTCGTCGCCGCTGAGCTCTTCGACCGGACGGTCCGCGTCCGCGGCCCCGAGGCCGAGGCAGCCGGGATCTCCACGGCCGTCGTCGAGGACCTCGCCATCGAGCAGCGCGTCCGGCGGGACTGGTTCGCCGTCAAGGTCTTCGTGCGGCAGGTATCGGGCGTCTCGTCCGCGTCCCGGGCGATGTCGCGGCTCACCCGCCGGCGCTCGGGCAAGACCATGCTCGTCGACATCCGCGACGTGGCCGGTCTGCACGAGCAGTCCGCGGCCCAGAGCGCCGAGCGGCTCCTCGAGACCTACGACGACCTCAAGGTCGCCGACCTCGCCGAGGTGATCCACGACCTCAACCCCAAGCGCCGCGCCGAGGTGGCGGCGGCCCTCGACGACGACAAGCTCGCCGACGTGCTCGAGGAGCTGCCGGAGGATGACCAGGTCGAGATCATCGCCGGTCTCGACACCGAGCGTGCCGCCGATGTCCTCGAGGCGATGGAGCCCGACGACGCCGCCGACCTGCTCGCCGACCTGCCCCCGGAGCAGGCCGAGCAGCTCCTCCAGCTCATGGAGCCCGACGAGGCTGCGCCCCTGCGCCGCCTCCTCAGCTATGACGAGAACACCGCCGGCGGCATGATGACGACCGAGCCGGTCGTTCTCGCACCCGAGGCGAGCATCGCAGAGGCGCTCGCCATGGTGCGCAAGGAGGAGCTCGCCCCCGCGCTCGCCTCGGTGGTCTACGTGTGCCGCCCTCCGCTCGAGGTGCCGACCGGCCGATATCTCGGCCTCGTCCACATCCAGCGGCTCCTGCGGGAACCGCCCCACGCGAGCGTCGGCACCATCATCGACAAGGACGTCGAGCCGCTCGAGGCGGGGGCCGCCCTGGGGGCCGTGGCCCGCACGCTCGCGACCTACAACCTCGTCTCGCTGCCCGTGGTCGACGGCGACGGCCGCCTCATCGGCGCCGTCACGGTCGACGACGTGCTCGACCACATCCTTCCCGAGGACTGGCGTGAGGAGCGCCACGAGCTGGAGGTGACGCCATGACCGACCAGCCGACCCGCGTCACGCGGCGCACCGACCGCCTCGACCAGCCGCGTGAACAACGCGCCACCTTCCTGCCGCGCGTCAGCCTGTCCCAGGAGGCGTTCGGCGTTCTCTCCGAGAAGTTCGCACGCTTCATGGGCACGCCCGGCTTCATCATCGGCATGACGGTCTTCTGTGCCGCGTGGCTCGCGTGGAACACCTTCATGCCGATCGACCAGCAGTTCGACCCGCGGGCCCAGAACTACACGCTGCTGACCCTGCTCCTGTCGCTGCAGGCTTCGTATGCCGCACCCCTCATCCTGCTCGCCCAGAACCGCCAGGCCGACCGTGACCGGGTCGCCCTCGAGCAGGACCGGGCCCGCGACGAGCGCAACCTCGCCGACACCGAGTACCTCACCCGCGAGGTCGCCTCGCTGCGGCTCGCCCTGCGCGAGCAGGCGACCCGCGACTTCGTCCGGTCCGAGCTGCGCGACCTGTTGAACGAGCTCGAGGAGCGCCAGCTGATCCTGCCCCGCGAAGAGGCGCGCCGGGCGGAGTAGCCCAGGCCGTCCGTCCCGCGCGTGTGGCGAGATAGACACCGGGCCCGGACGGGAGGTCACCGAGCGCGACATACGATGTTGAACATGTCTGCCGCCGCACTACCGAGCCGTGACGACCTGCTCACGGCACTGTCCACCGTCAACGACCCCGAGATCCGCAAGCCGATCACCGAGCTCGGCATGGTCAAGTCGGTCGACATCGACGAGGCGGGGCACGTCGCCGCGACCATCTACCTGACGGTGTCGGGCTGCCCAATGCGTGACACGATCACCAACGACTCCACGGCGGCCCTGGCGAAGGTCCCGGGGGTCACCGGGGTCGACATCAGCCTCGATGTCATGAGTGACGAGCAGCGTGCGGCCCTGCGTCAGCAGCTGCGGGGCGGCGCGCCGGAGAAGGAGATCCCCTTCGCCAAGCCGAGCTCGCTGACGCGGGTCTATGCCGTCGCGTCGGGCAAGGGCGGCGTGGGCAAGTCGTCCGTCACGGTCAACCTCGCCGCTGCCCTGGCCGAGCAAGGGCTGCGGGTCGGAGTCGTCGACGCGGACGTCTATGGCTTCTCGGTGCCGCGCATGCTCGGCGTCGAGCACCGGCCGACGCAGGTCGACGACATGATCCTGCCGCCGGTCGCCAACGACGTGAAGGTCATCTCCATCGGCATGTTCGTCCCGGGCAACCAGCCCGTCGTCTGGCGCGGCCCGATGCTGCACCGGGCCCTGCAGCAGTTCCTCGCCGACGTCTTCTGGGGTGACCTCGACGTCCTCCTGCTCGACCTGCCGCCCGGCACCGGTGACATCGCGATCTCCGTCGCCCAGCTGATCCCGAACGCCGAGATCCTCGTCGTGACGACCCCGCAGCAAGCCGCGGCCGAGGTCGCCGAGCGGGCCGGTTCGATCGCCCTGCAGACCCACCAGCGGCTCGTCGGTGTCAT
>DASSTN010000110.1:0-2304 GCA_035707905.1 Intrasporangium sp. | reverse complement strand
TGGGGCAACATGTTCGAGTTCGCGACGGCGGCGGTCGCTGCGGTCGGCGTCGCCTACTCGCTGCTCGCCCGCCGCAACCGGTGGGAGTGGCTCGGCGCGTTCATCGTCATCCCCATCCTGCTCGTGCTCGGGCTGTCGGTGACCGTGCTCTACACCGAGGCGCACGAGCTGATGCCGGCGCTGAAGTCGTACTGGCTCGCGATCCACGTCACCGTCGCCTTCCTCGCCGTCGCGCTCTTCACCATCGCGGCCGCGATCGGCGGGGTCTACCTGCTGCGGCGCCGCCGCGAGGAACACCCGCCCGCGCAGCCGAACTTCATCGAGTCGCTGCCCTCGGCCGCCGCTCTCGAGCGGACCGCCTACAGCCTCAACATGGGCGCCTTCATCCTCTGGACGTTCACCCTCATCGCTGGGTCGATCTGGGCGAAGCAGGCGTGGGGCGCCTACTGGCAGTGGGACCCGAAGGAGGTGTGGACGTTCGTCATCTGGGCCGTCTATGCCGCCTACATGCACTCGCGGGCCACCGCGGGCGTCGATGCCCGCAAGTCGATGTACATCGCGCTCGCCGGCTACGCCGCGGTCATCATCAACTTCACCGCCGTCAACCTCGTGTCGACCTTCGTCGGCATGCACAACTACTCGGGAATGTGACCTGTCCATGCTGCGCTACACGGTGCTGCGCCTACTGATCTTCTTCGGCTTCACCCTGCTCTTCTGGCTCGTCGGACTGCGGCAGAACACGATCGTCCTCATCGTCCTGGCGGCTCTCGCCTCGTCGATCACCTCCTACGTCCTGCTCCGCGGCATGCGTGACGAGATGACGGCCAAGCTCATGGCCCGGCACGAGGCGCGGGTCGCGGCCCGCCAGCAGCGGTCCGAGGACGAGCTCGCCGAGGATGCGGAGGCGGACGCGGTCGAGAGTGGGACGGCCGAGGCGCGCGACGACCGCGCCTGACGGGCGCGCTCAGCCCAGGTGGCGGCCGAGGCCGAGGCCGATGGAGAAGAGCAGGGCCCAGGCCAGCTCGAAGACACCGGTCCCGGCCAGGGCGGGGATCAGGTCACGGCCATGGGCGCCGCCCACCATCGCCCGCACCGGCCGGACGAGCAGTGGCACGGACAGCACGGCGAGCAGGACCCACGGCGTCGTCGCGGTGGCCAGGCCGGTCATGACGAACGCCACGGCGATGAGCGCGAGGTAGAAGACCCGCGTCCCACGGTCGCCCATCCGCACGGCGAGGGTCCGCTTGCCGGTGACGCGGTCGGTCGGGATGTCGCGCAGATTGTTGGCGACGAGGATCGCCGAGGTGAGGGCACCGACCCCGATCGCGCCCCACCAGGCAGCAGGTGTCAGCGGTGTCATCGTCGCCATCGTGCCGAGCGTGGCGACGAGCCCGAAGAAGACGAAGACGAACACCTCGCCGAGCCCCATGTAGCCGTAGGGCCGCGAGCCGCCGGTGTAGTACCACGCCGCGAGGATCGCGAGGACCCCGATCGGGATCATGATCCAGAGCCCCGAGAGGGCGATGAGCGCGAGGCCGCACAGGGCCGCGAAGAAGAAGCACGCGAACGCCGCGAACTTCACGCTGGAGGGTGCGGCGAGCCGCTGGCCCACGAGCCGAACCGGCCCGACGCGGGTCTCGTCGGTGCCGCGAATGCCGTCGGAGTAGTCGTTGGCGAAGTTGACCCCGACCTGCAGCGCGAGGGCGACGACGAGCGCGAGGAGGGCGTAGCCCCAGACGACGTTGCCGGTCTGGTAGGCCGCGGCGGTGCCGACGAGGATCGGGGCGATCGCAGCGGGCAGGGTGCGCGGGCGGGCGCCTTCGATCCACTGGGACAGGGTGGCCATGGGTCCTTCGTGAGCTAGTGGGGCCGAGGGAGTGGCCCGAGGGGAGGGGGCGGCGGCACCCGACCGGGCGGACCGCAGCCGTGCGACGACATCACGCGCGCCGGCCCACGAGCCTGGTCACAACCGCCGCAGGAAGTCGGGGTCGTCGTCGGGACCGCGCGGTCCGGACGGTCGTCCGCTGCGCCCGACGGGTGGCTGCCCACCACGCGAGTCGACACGCCCGGAGATGAACCACAGCATCGGCCCCAGCACCGGGACGAGCACGACGAGGAGCCAGACGGCCTTGGGCAGCACCCGGATGAGCCGCCCCTTGGTCTGCACGCAGTCCACGAACGCGTAGATCGTCGCGAAGACCACGGCTGCGGTGAGCAGGACGCGAGCCACGGGCACTCCTTGGGGCGAGACGGTCCCCCCATTTTGCCATCCCCTCCGACGGCTCAGTCCGCCTGTAGGGCCAG
>DASSTN010000109.1:0-3884 GCA_035707905.1 Intrasporangium sp. | reverse complement strand
ACCCCGTTGGTGCACGAGAAGGGCGCATCCGAGCGCACCCGGAGCGTCGCGTCGAGGATCGACTCGTCCTTGCTCGGCATCGGCACGGCTGTCGTCCGGCCGTCGAGAGTCACGGTCACGACGGCCTCCGGCGGCGCGCTGACGTCGACGACCACCTTCCGGCGCGGCTCGCTGCCGTCCTCGACGTGGAAGATCTCGTGGTGGATGTGGGCGGGGTCGACGCCCTTGTCGTGGAGCAGCTGCTCCGCGCCGGTCACCATGCCGAACGGACCGCACAGGTACCACTCGTCGACCGACTCGACCGGCACGAGGGCGGCGAAGAGCGCCTCCAGCCGCTCCGGGTCGAGCCGACCGTGGAAGAGCTCGACCTCCTGTGGCTCGCGCGACAGGACGTTGACCAGCTGGAAGCGCCCCGGGAAGCGGTTCTTGAGGTCCTCGAGCTCCTCGAGGAACATGATCGTGTCGGTCCGGCGGTTGCCGTAGAGCAGCGTCGCACGCGACCCGGGCTCCTCCTCGAGGGCGGCGGTGAGCAGGGAGATCACCGGCGTGATCCCCGAACCCGCCGCGACCGCCACGTGGTGCCGGCGCGCGTCCGGCCGCGTCGCGCAGGTGAACGACCCGAGCGGCGTCATCACCTCGAGCCGGTCACCGACCCGAAGCCGGTCGTTGATCCAGTTCGACATCCGCCCCTCGGGGACGCGGGCGACGGCCACCCGCCGGGTGCGCGCCCGTCCGGGAGCATGGCGGGACTGGCAGATCGAGTAGGACTGGCGCACGTCCTCTCCGTTGATCTCGGCACGGAGCGTCAGGTGCTGGCCGGGGAGGAAGCGGTAGTCGTCGGCGAGCTCGTCGGGGACCCGGAAGGTGACGGCGACCGCGTCATCCGTGAGCCGCTCGATGTCGACGACCTCGAGCTCGTGGAAGCGCGCTCGGTGTGGCGCCGGCGAGCTCTCCTCGGCGGCGAGGGTGGTCTGGGTGTCCGTCATGGGCGTCGTCACAGGGCCTTGAACTCGTCGAACGGCTCGCGGCAGGCGTTGCAGCGGCGCAGCGCCTTGCACGCGGTCGAGCCGAAGTGGGTGATCTCGGTCGTGTCGTCGGACCCGCAGTGCGGACAGGTGACGACGTGGCGCGACAACCGCACGGCAACGGGTCCGGTCGACCGAACCGGCCCCGGTGGTGCGATCCCGAAGCGGCGCAGCGCCTCCTTGCCCACCTCGGTCATCCAGTCGGTCGTCCACGGCGGGGACAGCTGGGTGTGGACGTCGGCCCGATAGCCCCGAGCCGCCGCCTCGTGCTCGATGCGGGACCGGATCGCCTCCATGGCGGGGCAGCCGGAGTAGGTCGGGGTGATGGTGACGACGACGGACCGGCCCGGCTCGTCGACGGCGACATCCCGGAGGATGCCCAGGTCGGCGATCGAGATGACCGGCACCTCGGGGTCGGGGATCGCCGAGATCGCCTCTGCGACCCCGCTGCCCGCCCGCGACTCGACCGCCACCGCACTCACCACGTCGCTCCCGGGTGTGACCGTGCGATGTGCTGCATCTCTGCCAGGAGATAGCCCATGGGGCGCGAGTGGATGCCGTCGCGACCGCCACGGGAGCGCCACGCCGGGGCGTCGGGCATCTTCAGGGTCGCCTCCGAGACGACCGCCTCGACGACCGGCTGCACGGCATCACGCAGCTCGCTCGGCCGCTTCCCCACGAGCCCGGACTCCACGGCCGCAACCGTGACGGGGTGGTCGTCGAAGAGCTCGTCGACGTAGGGCGCCGCCCACTCGAGCGCCGCCTGCATCCGCCGGTGCGATTCGTCCGTCCCGTCCCCGAGCCGCACCACCCAGTGCCGGGCATGGTCGAGGTGGTAGCGCACCTCCTTGGCCGCCTTGCCCGCCACCCCCGCGACGACGGGGTCGCTGGAAGCGAGCTGAGCGGCATACAGCTCGTTCTGGTACGCCGCGAACCACAGCATCCGCGCCATCTCCTGCGCGAAGTCGCCCCGCTCCTGCTCGACGAGGTGCACGTTGCGCCACTGCCGCTCGTCGCGGAACATCGCGTAGTCGTCCTCGCCGCGGCCGGTGCCGTCGAGCTCGCCGACGCGCGGGTAGAGCCCGCGCGCCTGGCCCAGCAGGTCGAGCGAGACGTTGCCGAGGGCCATGTCCTCCTCGATCTGGGGCGCGTTCGTCAGCCACTCCCCCAGTCGCTGCGCGTAGACCATCGCGTCGTCCGCCACGGCGAGGAGGTATGCCGCTGAGCCGGCTTCCGGCGAGGGCGCGCTTCCAGCCGTCACAGGTACTCCACGTCCTCAGGGACGTCGTAGAACGACGGGTGGCGATAGATCTTGTCCGCCGCCGGGTCGAAGAAGGAGTCCTTCTCGTCGGGGCTGCTGGCCGTGATGTCGTCGGCGCGGACGACCCAGATCGATACCCCCTCCTGGCGGCGGGTGTAGATGTCCCGGCCGTTGCGCAACGCCATCTCGGCGTCGGGGGCGTGCAGCGAGCCGACATGGGTGTGCGCCAACCCCCGCTTGCCGCGCACGAAGACCTCCCAGAGGGGCCAGCTCTTCTCACTCGTGGCGCCGGCCGCCTCCGCCGTCGGTTGGCTCACGCGGCATGCTCCTGCCCGCGGGAGTGCTTGGCGGCGTAGGCGTTGGCCGCCTCGCGGACCCAGGCGCCCTCCTCGTGCGCCCGGCGTCGCTGGGTGATCCGCTCGGCGTTGCACTGGCCGTCCCCGCGGAGCACCCGCCAGAACTCGTCCCAGTCGATCGGGCCGAAGTCCCAGTGGCCGCGCTCCTCGTTCCACTTCAGGTCGGGGTCGGGCAGGGTCAGGCCGAGCTTCTGGGCCTGCGGCACCGTCATGTCGACGAACTTCTGCCGCAGGTCGTCGTTGCTGAACCGCTTGATGCCCCACGCCATCGACTGCGCCGTGTGCCCCTGTGAGGCGGCCTCACCGCTGTCCGGCGGCCCGAACATCATCAGGGCGGGCCACCACCAGCGGTTCGCCGCGTCCTGCGCCATCTCGCGCTGCGCGTCCGTGCCGCGCGACAGCACCCAGAGGATCTCGAAGCCCTGACGTTGGTGGAACGACTCCTCCTTGCAGATCCGGATCATCGCCCGGGCGTAGGGGCCGTAGGAGCAGCGGCAGAGCGGCACCTGGTTCATGATCGCCGCGCCGTCGACGAGCCAGCCGATGGCGCCACAGTCGGCCCACGTCAGCGTCGGGTAGTTGAAGATCGAGGAGTACTTCTGGCTGCCGTTGTGCAGTCGGTCGAGCAGCTCGGCCCGGTCAATCCCGAGCGTCTCCGCAGCGGAGTAGAGGTAGAGCCCGTGCCCCGCCTCGTCCTGCACCTTCGCGGTGAGGATCGCCTTGCGTCTCAGGGAGGGGGCACGCGTGATCCAGTTGCCCTCCGGCTGCATCCCGATGATCTCCGAGTGCGCATGCTGCGCGATCTGCCGGATCAGGGTCTGCCGGTACTTGTCCGGCATCGCGTCGCGCGGCTCGATCCGCTGGTCGGCGGCGATGAGCGCATCGAAGTCCCCGCCCACCTCGGCACGCCGGTCGTCGTGCTCCCGGGCCTGCTCGTAGGCCGGTGTCTCCGCCGCGTTGAGGGGGTCGTTCGGGTCGATGACGTCATTGCCATACATGGGTCCAGTATGCGAGACCGACCACAGGGCGGGCAAAAGCGCAGCGGTTCGGCGAGGCTGGGACACTGGCCCCGTGGTGGACGCAGGACATGGGCACGGGCACGAGGGGCACGACCACGCCGAGCCGGGAGCGCTCGCTGACGCGAGCGTCCGTCTCGGCCGGGAGTCGGACGCCCCTGCCGTCGGCCTCGTGCAGGCGGTCGTCTTCCGGGACGCGTATGCCGCTCACCTGCCTCCCGAGGTC
>DASSTN010000108.1:0-5561 GCA_035707905.1 Intrasporangium sp. | reverse complement strand
AGGGCGTCGGCGGCCTTGGTGATGGTGCCGGCGGTGTCGATCATGTCGTCGACGAGGATGCACACCCGACCCTTGATCTCACCGACGACGCGGTTGGCGACGACCTCGTTGGGCCGGCTGATGTCGCGCGTCTTGTGGATGAAGGCCAGCGGGGCGCCGCCGAGGCGGTTCGACCAGTCCTCGGCCACCTTGATGCGGCCCGCATCCGGGGAGACGACGGACAGGTCGAGGTGGCCGTACTTCTGGGCGACGTAGTCGGACAGGATCGGCATCGCCATGAGGTGGTCGACCGGCCCGTCGAAGAAGCCCTGGATCTGGGCGGTGTGCAGGTCGATCGCCATGAGCCGGTCGGCCCCGGCGGTCTTGAACAGGTCGGCCATGAGGCGGGCCGAGATCGGCTCACGGCCCCGGTGCTTCTTGTCCTGGCGGGCATAGCCGTAGAAGGGCAGCACGACGGTGATCCGCTTGGCGGACGCACGCTTCAGCGCGTCCACCATGATGAGCTGCTCCATGATCCACTCGTTGATCGGTGACGTGTGGCTCTGGATGACGAAGGCGTCGCAGCCGCGGACCGACTCCTCGTAGCGGACGTAGATCTCGCCGTTGGCGAAGTCGTAGGCCGAGGTCGGCACCAGCTCGGTCCCGAGCTCGTCGGCGACCTCCTGCGCCAGCTGCGGGTGGGCCCGGCCGGAGAACACCATCAGGTGCTTCTCGGTCGTCTTGTTGATCCCGGTCATCGGGCGTCCTTCGTCTCGCTGGCCTGCTCGGTGGGCGGGGTGGGGTTGGCGCCCTGCTCGAGTCGGTCGCCTTCGACGACCGCGCCGTCCTCGTTGGCGAGGGCCTCCTCGGCCTCGGCGGCCGCTGCCGCCTGGGCCGCCTTCTCCGACCTGGTGCCCGGGCGGCGGCGGGCCACCCAGCCCTCGACGTTGCGCTGATGCGCTCGGGTCACGGCGAGCTGGCCCGGTCCGACGTCGGCGACGACGGCGGACCCTGCGGCGACGTAGCTGCCGGCGCCGATGGTGCGGGGGGCGACGATGACCGAGTTGCTGCCGACGAAGCTCCACTCCCCGACCTCGGTGTGGGCCTTCGTCAGCCCGTCGAAGTTGGCGAAGATCGTGCCGGCGCCGATGTTGGCGCCCTCCCCGATCGTCGCGTCGCCGCAGTAGGTCAGGTGCGGAACCTTCGCTCCGGGACCGATCTCGGCGTTCTTCGTCTCGACGAAGCCACCGATCTTGCCGCTCGCGCCGAGCTTCGTGCCCGGGCGCAGGTAGGAGAAGGGGCCGACCGTCGCGCCCTCGCCGATCTCGGCGAGGTCCGCCTGGGTCCGTATGACGCTCGCCCCGTCCGCGACCTCGGTGTCCTTGAGCGTCGTGTCGGGGCCGATCGTGCATTCCGCGCCGATCGTCGTCGCGCCGAGCAGCTGGGTGTTCGGCTGGACGACCGTGTCCTGGCCGATGGTGACGTCGGCGTCGATCCACGTCGTCGCGGGGTCGATGACGATGGCGCCCTGGCGCATCGCCCGCTCCACGATGCGGCGGTTGAACTCGGTGCCGAGCCGGGCGAGCTGCACCTTGTCGTTGACGCCCTCGGTCTGCCAGAGGTCCCGGACGAGGTATGGCGTCACGCGTAGCCCGCGCTCACGTGCGATCCCGACGACGTCGGTGAGGTACTTCTCGCCCTGCGCGTTGTCGGTGCCGACCTGCGCCAGGGCCTCCCGGAGGACGGTCACGTCGAAGGCGTAGATGCCGGAGTTGACCTCGCGGATCGTCCGCTGTGCCTCCGTCGCGTCCTTCTGCTCGACGATCGCGGCGACGCCTCCGTCGGCGTCACGAAGCACCCGGCCGTAACCCGTGGGGTCGTCGAGGGTGGCCGTGATGAGGGTGACGGCGCTCTGGGTCTGCTCGTGGTCGACGAGCAGCTCGTGCAGCGTCTCCGCGGTCAGGAGCGGGACGTCACCGTAGGTGACGAGGACGGTGCCGGAGAGTCCCTCGGGCAGCGCGAGGAGGGCGCACTCGACGGCACGTCCCGTGCCCGGCACCTCGTCCTGCTCGACGATGGTCGCCTCGGGGTCGACCTGCTCGACGTGGGCCGCGACCCGGTCTCGCTGGTGCCGGATGACGACCGCGAGATGCTCCGGCCCGGTCCCCCGGGCGGCACTGATCGCGTGCGCGACGAGACTGCGGCCGCCGATCGTGTGAAGCACTTTGGGGGTCTTGGACTTCATGCGTGTGCCCTCGCCGGCAGCGAGGACGATCACGGCGGCAGGCCGTAGATCGCTCACAGGTCGCAGCTCCTCCTGGTTGGTTCTGGTCCGGCCGTCCGAGGTCGTCGGGCCGCGACGCACGCCGCAATGCTACTGCCCGCCCCCCGGCCCTCGTTCCGGCGACCACCCCGGGAAGCGCACCGGGTCAGCAGGCGGAGAGCCGGTAGAGCGTCAGCCGTCCCCCGGTGGCAACAGGTTCGAAGCCCGCGTGGCCGCCCACCGCGAGACCCGGATACCTACGGGTGCGCGGGTCCGTCGGCCAGAATGCCGGAGGTCCGTCGAGGACGTAGCCGACCCTGAGCCGCCGAGCCGCGCGGCACACGGCGGCATCCCCGACCGCCGATGCCAGGGACGAGGCCACGAGCTCTCGGTCGGCACCCCAGGCACCGCTGAGGTGTGGGAAGGTCGCGGGTCGTCCCGCGAGCGCCTGCACGAGGGCCGAGCCGTTCCAGGGGTTGCCCGCGACGGCGGTCCTCGGTGGCACGATGCTCGGCAACCGCTGCAGGAGGGCCGTCTCCTGCGCCCCGAGCAGGTTGGTGGACCGGTACCAGGTGGCCATCACCCGCGCGTTGTCGTGCACGGACAGGCCCTGCGTGACGAGGACGAGCCCGACCATCGCGCCTCCCCAGAGGGTGACCGGTCGCCGGCGCCACAGCACCCCCGATCGCCGGCGCCACAGCGCCCCGAGGCGAGCGACGCACCAGGCGAGCCCGATGACGGCGAGCGGCACGCCGGTGACCGGTCCGAGCGCCGCGAGCCGGAACGAGTCGTTGTACCAAGGCCCCGTCAGGACCTGGGCCCAGCGAGAGTCGCTCGCACGTGCCGCGACGTAGAGCAGACCCGCGGCAGCGTGGCAGGCCACGAGCCAGCGCAGCGTCCCGAGGTGCAGTGCTCGCCAGACCCCCAGCAGCAGGAGCCCTGCCATGACCGCCGGGAGCGGTCCGCTCACCGGGGCGCCGAAGACGAACTCGCCGAGAGCCTGGGCGGGCGTGCCGCGGGCCGGCCAGTCAGTGCCTCTCGTCGCTCGGAAGAGTGGTGAGACGAGGAGCAGGATGTCCGCGCCGGCGAGCGCGACGAGGGCCGCTCCCGCGGCGACGACGCGCCGTCGGTCCGACCCTCGCGCGGCCCAGTGCCACAGCGCGAAGGCCGCCATCACGGAGCCGTACACGACTGCGGTCACGGCCGCGTTGGGATGGGCGAGGACGCAGCCGGGCGCGATGAGGAGCCCTGCCAGGACGGCCCGACCGGGCCCTACCGTGCCGTGCGGTGCGAGCCGGAGCACAACGGCGAGAAGCGCGAGCACGCCGGGTAGCAGCACCGTGGCGAGAGCATTGGGCCACAGGGTGCCGTAGGACAAGAGCAGGTATGGCGCTGCCGCGAAGCCGCCGCTCACGAGGCCGGCAGCGAAGAGGGCACCCGGCGTCGGACCGCAGAGCTGGCGGGTCAGGACGACGCACCCCAGGGGCCAGGCGACGGCGGCAAGGGTGATCGAGACGGCCGTCACAGCGGTCACCAGCTCTGCCCCCGTCAGCTGGACCACGAGGGCGACGAGGTCGTGCCAGGCACCCGGATAGAAGGCGTGGCTCTTCTCGGGCTGCCCGGTCGTCCCGAGGTCGAGGCTCGACCCGTTCCCGGTCCAGAGCACCTGCCGGACGGCGTTGAGGTGGAAGACCGCGTCGTAGGTCTGCGGCCACCTGTCGGGACGGCCGATCCCGCGGGCCACGGCGAGGATGATCGGGACCGCCCCCAGGCAGGCCCCGGCCACGCCCGCGACGACCGCAGCAGGGCGCTCGGTGGTCACCGGCACCCGGGAGCGTCGGAGAACCCGATTGAGGACGCATGCCACCGCGGCGAGGCACAGGGTCATCCCGAGAACGAGCACCCAGTCCAGCCGCGCGCGAACCAGCGGGCCGACGACGGCGCCCAGGGCGATGGCCGTGATGGACAGCGCCGGCGCGAGACCGCACGCCACGAGACCGCGCAGCCCAGCGGCATACCCGATCAGGAGCCCGGGCACGAGGAGGAGCGCGACGGTGGCGACAGCCGGCCCGACCAGCGGGAGCCAAGGGCTCATCGCCCAGAGTCCATTGCCGCAACCGCCTCCCGCACGGGCCCGTCAGCGGCGATGCGACCGCCCCGGAGGAGGATCGCGCGGGTGCACAGCTGGTCCACGAGCCCGTGGTCGTGACTGACGACGACCAGGGTGCGGCCCTCGTCGGTGAGCTCCCGGATGCGGGCCAGGCACTTGCGACGGAACGGCTCGTCCCCGACGGCGAGGATCTCGTCGACGAGGAAGATGTCCGGGTCCGTGTGGACGGCAACGGCGAACGCGAGGCGCAGGAACATTCCGGAGGAGTAGAAGCGGACCTGCGTGTCGAGGAAGGGGCCGATGTCGGCGAACTCGACGATGTCGTCGAACCGACGGCTGATCTCCCGCGGCGCCATCCCCAGGATCGAGGCGTTGAGGAAGACGTTCTCCCGACCGGTCAGGTCAGGGTGCAGTCCCGCGCCCACCTCGAGCAGTCCGGCGATCCGCCCGCGCACCCACACCGAGCCGGTGTCTGGGGCCATCACGCCGGCGATGATCTTGAGGAGGGTCGACTTGCCAGAGCCGTTGCGGCCAAGGAGCGCGACGGACTCGCCGACGCCCACCGAGAACGAGAGGTCCTCGAGCGCGTTGAACTGGTCCCGGCGGCTCCGGCCCTGGACGGCCCAGACGATGCTCTCCTTGAGCGAGCGGGTGTGGCGGAGTCGGTAGTGCTTCGACAGGCCGGTGACCTGAACTGCGGTGGGCGGCACGATCACAGCTCCTGCGCGAATCGACCGGAGAGGGTCCGGAAAGCCCACTGCCCCACGATGACCAACACGACCGCCACCAGCAGTGCCACCGAGGTGCTCCCCCACAACCCGGGCGGTAGTGCCTGCTCGTCGGCCGAGGGGGCGCCGGCCCATGTGGCCCGGTGCATCAGCTCGACGGCGACGGTGAGCGGGTTCGCCTGGTAGAGAGCAAGGAGCCACGAGTCCGTGCCGAGCAGGTCGCGCACCCGTTGCCAGGAGTAGAGCACCGGGCTCGCCCAGACGAGCACCATGAGGACGAGGTCGACGAGGTTCTCCACATCCCTGAACAGCACATTGAGTGCGGCGAGGAGGAGGCCGGCGCCGAGCGCGAGGAGGAAGACGAGGAGCAGGGCGACCAGCAGGGCACCGACTCCGACGAGGTCCGGTCGCCAGCCGGCGAGCGTGGCCCCCGCCACGAGGACCACCAGCTGCGGAGCGAGGTGGACGGCTGCGACGCAGA
>DASSTN010000107.1:0-3696 GCA_035707905.1 Intrasporangium sp. | reverse complement strand
TCGTGAACATCGGCCAGTGACCGGAGTCGATGTCCACATAGTCGACCCGGGACGCCTTGGCCAGCTCCGGCACGTCACCGCCCGCGATCCACTCCTTGGCCTGCCCGGGAGAGAACTCCGGGCAGACGAGCAGGACGGGCATGTCATACCGACGGTCGTCGGTGTAGTGCACCACGCCCTTGGCGACGCCCTCCGGAACAGGGATGGCCTGCTGTGCCATCGCTGTCCTGGCTGCCTCATCGAGGTCGGCCGCGTCAGGCCCCTCGAACGACTCCCAGCCGGGGAAGGGCATCAGCCCGTCGGTGGTCGGGAAGAAGTCGGCGTAGGGCTCGCCCTCGGATGAAGGGAACCCCCCGATGAGAGCGACGGCGCGGACGCGGTCCGGCCGGCGATCGGCGGCGAGCCAGGCGAGGGTGCACGCAGCCGAGTGGCCGACCACGAGTGGCGGGCCCTGCGCGCCATCCACGGCGGCGACCACGGCGGTGACCTGATCGTCGAGGGTCGCCTCGGGACTGCCGTCTCCCTGCCCCGGCAGGGTGACCGGGATGGCTCGATGGCCCAGCGCTTCGAGGTCGGGAACGACTGCGTCCCAAGCAGATCCGTCCAGCCATAGGCCGGCAACGAGCACGATGTCCATGGTTCAGCTCTCCTTCTGTGGGGACTTCATGACCTGCAGCGCGGTGAGGTCGCGCTCGGCGAAGAGGCGGTGGTGCCACTCCTCGTTGAGGACGATGAGCAAACACTGCTTGAGGGGGAAGTTCTCCAGTTGGGGCCAACCCGGCTCAGCCCTGGTGAGGGTGGAGGCGAGCCGGACAGGCGTGAGGCCCTCGATGACGTCCCGCACCATGTCCTGCCGTCGCCGGCGGACCTCGAGGACTTCGCCGAGCGCAGGTCGCGCGTCGCGATCGCACGGGATGCCGGCCCAGCCCGGTGCCTCGTCCCACGGCAGGTCGAGCGGGTGCCAGGGGTTGGGGTTGCCGAGCACCATGCGGCCGACCCAGGCGGCGCTCGCGAAACCGAGGTGGCGCAGAGTCTGGATGAAGGACCACTCGTCGTCGACGCTGTCGTGCAGCGCCTCCGGCGGGAACGTCCGGGCGCGCTCGACCGTCTCGTCCCAGAGCCGCTCGAGGAGGTGCCACGCGTCCGCGAAGCCGGCGGGGTCAGACGGGCGCATCAGGGCCCGACGTGGGTCCCGGCGGTCGAGCTCCGCCTCGATGAGCGGTGCCACGTCGACGCCGTTGATGACGACGTTCTCGAGCTCGGCGTCGATCCGGACGTTCAACAGCTCCGCTCCCCGGATGCGGACCCCGTGCAGGTCGACGGCTCGCAGGTCCGCGCCGCTGAAGTCCACGGAGCGGAGGCGGGCCCCGGTCAGGTCCACGTTGCGCAGGCTCGCCCCGTGAAGGTTGACGCTCTCGAAGCGGGCGGCCGACAGGTCCTGCTCGTCGAACTCGGGCGCCGGCGGGTGATCCATGGGAAGACCATAGGGAGCGTTGGGGACGTTCCACTTCCTCAATGCACGTTCCCCCGCGAAATGCCCGTCCGGCCCGGAATGGATGGAGAACCGGCGACGTTGCACCAATATATACCCCAGGGGGGTACACTCGACCTCGAGGAGGAGCGATCGTGAGCGAAGAGCAGATGAGCCACCAGCATGGTTCTGCACGCATGGCCCAGCACGAGCCGGACGGGTCACCCGAGGGGCAGGCGTCACCTCCTGCGCATGAGGGCCACGGGGGCCACGGGGGCCACGGCGATCATGTCGCGATGTTCCGGCGGCTGTTCTGGCTCATGCTCGCCTTGTCGGTGCCGACGGTCCTGCTGAGTCGGATGTTCGCGACGCTCGTCGGCTACACGCTGCCTGACGTCCCCGGCCTGCGCTGGGTGCCGCCGTTGGTCGGCACCGTTATGTACGCCTGGGGCGGCAGCCCGTTCCTCAGGGGGGCCGTCAGCGAGCTGCGGGCGCGCAAGCCCGCCATGATGCTGCTCATCGGGATGGCGATCACCGTCGCCTTCGTCGCATCGTGGGGCGCCACCCTCGGCTTCTTCTCCGACTCCCTCGACTTCTGGTGGGAGCTGGCGCTCCTCATCGTCATCATGCTGCTCGGCCACTGGTTGGAGATGCGCTCGCTCGCGCGCACCTCGAGTGCGCTCGACTCACTCGCGGCCCTGCTCCCGGACGAGGCGGAGCGCGTCGACGGCGACAGCGTCACCACGGTCGCACCGTCCCGTCTCCAGGTCGGCGACATCGTCATCGTCCGCCCTGGAGGCCGGGTCCCGGCCGACGGGGAGGTGGTCGACGGCGCGGCGGACGTCGACGAGTCCATGATCACCGGGGAGTCGCGGCCGGTGCGCCGCGAGGTGGGCGACCACGTCGTCGCCGGCACCGTCGCCACCGACAACGCCCTCCGGGTCCGTGTCGACGCAGTCGGCGACGACACGGCGCTGGCGGGCATCCAGCGCCTCGTCGCGCAGGCCCAGTCGTCGACCACCCGCGCGCAGCTGCTCGCAGACCGCGCTGCCGGCTGGCTCTTCTGGTTCGCCCTCGCGGCGGCCGTCCTCACCATCGTCGCGTGGACCCTACTCGGGGCACCCGACAGCGCGCTCGTGCGCGCCATCACCGTGCTCGTGATCGCCTGCCCGCACGCCCTCGGGCTCGCCATCCCGCTGGTCGTGTCGATCTCGACCGAGCGGGCCGCCAAGGGTGGTGTCCTCGTCAAGGACCGCGCCGCCCTCGAACGGATGCGGCGCGTCGACACCGTCCTGTTCGACAAGACCGGCACACTCACCAAGGGCCAGCCGGTGGTGCACGACATGGTCACGACCGGCCTGACGACCGATGAGCTGCTCGCCCTCGCTGCAGCGGCGGAGAGCGACAGCGAACACCCCCTGGCCCGAGCGATCGTGACGGCGGCCGAGGAGCGCGGGCTGTCGATCCCCGCGGCGACCGACTTCCGCTCCTCCACGGCCGTCGGAGTCACCGCCCAGGTGGACGGCCGGACCGTCGCTGTCGGCGGCCCCAACCTCCTCGCTGACCAGGGCCTCTCGCCGCTCCAGGACAGTGCCCGGTGGTCTGACGAGGGCGCCATCGTCCTGCACGTGCTCGCCGACGGGCAGGTCGCGGGAGCACTTGCCCTGACAGACGAGGTCCGGGACGAGTCGCGTCAGGCGATCGAGGCGCTGCACACCCTCGGCATCCACGTCGTGATGATCACCGGCGACGCGGAACCGGTCGCCCGGGCGGTCGCTGCAGAGCTCGGGATCGACCAGGTGTTCGCCGGTGTGCGACCCGAGCACAAGAGCGACAAGGTGTCCGAGCTCCAGCGCGAGGGCCGCACGGTTGCCATGGTCGGCGACGGGGTCAACGACGCGCCGGCGCTGGCGCAGGCCGACGTCGGGATCGCGATCGGAGCAGGCACTGACGTCGCCATCGCCTCCGCCGGCGTCATCCTCGCCTCCGACGACCCGCGGTCGGTGCTCTCGGTCATCCAGCTGTCCCGTGCCGGTTACCGGAAGATGAAGCAGAACCTCTGGTGGGCTGCGGGCTACAACCTCTTCGCGGTGCCGCTCGCCGCCGGGGTGCTCGCGCCGGTGGGCTTCGTCCTGCCGATGGAGGTGGGCGCGATCCTCATGTCCCTGTCGACCATCGTCGTCGCGGCCAACGCGCAGCTGCTCCGCCGTCTCGACCTGGCTCCG
>DASSTN010000106.1:0-15568 GCA_035707905.1 Intrasporangium sp. | reverse complement strand
GGCGCGTGCCCGCCGCGGTGCCGCCAGGGCTGGAAGTGGTCCGAGATGAACACCGAGTCCAGCCCGACCCGCTCCGCGTGCACCGCGTACTCGACCAGCTCCCGCGGCCCGAACTGCTCCGCCGACGCCTTCCAACCGATCTTGAGCATCTAGACCTCCTGGGGATGGACACGGTCGAGCGCCGGGAGCGGCGCTCACGAGGGGTGGCGGCTGAACGTCCCGCCTAGAACTGACGGGACGACACGGTGCGGCTGGGGGGTGGGGTCTGCTCGCTGCGCCCGAGGACCAACGGCTCACCGTCGACGAGGATGCCAGCAATCCCCGGCAGGTCGCCGAGCTGGAAGCACTCGAGCACGTCGGTCGCCCGCGAGCCCGTGATCGGCCCGAGGATGAGCAGGTCGGCGGGACGGCCGGGAGCGAGGACACCGGTGCGGAGGCCGTGCGCCGCAGCGGTGTTGCCCGTGGCCGCCGCGACGGCGACCACCGGGTCGACTCCGCACACCGAGGCCAGGTAGAGCACGTTCCGCAGCATGCCGCGGGGAATGACGCCGGTCCCGCCCGGCGTGTCCGTCCCCAGGGTCAGCCGGTGCAGTTCCCCGCGCTCGGCGAGCCGGTCGACCGCCACCTGCGTTGCCCGGTAGTTCATCGAGCTGCACACCTCGATCGCCCCGGGAAGGTCGTCGATGGTCTTGCGGATCTCCTCGTCCGGCATCGGGATCGGCCCGCCGGAGATGTGCGCGACCACGTCTGGCCGCACGGCAGAGACCAGGTCGTAGCCGGCGACCCGGCTCGAGCCGGAGCGCGAGACGCCGCCCGAGTGCATCTTCACGGTGATGCCGCGCTCGTGTGCCCACTCGAGGTAGGTCATCGGCTCGCCCGTGTCGAGGTGGTTCCAGTCGTAGAAGATGAACTTCGCCTGGCTCGCCCCGGCCGCGGCAAGCCGATCGAAGTGCCCCTCCGTCATGCCCGGGGTCAGCAGGACCGTGCCCGCTGTCATCTTGACACCGGACTGCCGGACGCGGCCGGTGGTGTGCAGCGAGGTCACGGCGAGACTGGTCACGAGCTCGGGGGTCAGGGCATCCATCGGCAACCCCGGCAGGTGCAGCTCCCCGGCCGAGACCATGCTGGTCGTGCCCCCGTGGAGGTAGTTGTGCAGCCAGCCGACCGAATTCTGCGCAGGGGTCCACTCACCGAACGTCGGGTGGACGTGCCCGTCGACCAGTCCTGGCATGACGCTCAGTCCCCCGGCCGAGACGACCCGGTCCGGTGCGGCGACATCCTCCCCCACCGCCATCACGAGGCCGTCCTCGATGACGAGCTGGGTGTCGCGCAGCACGGGTGCGGTGGGGTCACCGGTGACGAGCACGTCGATGTCGGTGATGAGGGTGGTGACCATGGCGCTCCCTTGCGGACTCGGTCGTGGAGGTTTTATACCGTATCCAATATGATCGAAGCGTGACAGTCCAGCACTCAGCCTCGCACCGCTTCCTGCGCCCCCAGACCGCTCAGCAGGCGGTGCTCGCCGAGCTGCGCGGGCTCATCATCCGGGGGGAGCTGCCGCCCGGGGTCCCGATCCACCAGGAGAGCCTGGCCGAGCAGTTCGGCGTGAGCCGGGTCCCGGTCCGCGAGGCACTGAAGATCCTCGAGGGCGAGGGTTTCGTCGTCTATGCGGCGCACCGCGGCTACAGCGTCGCCAAGCTGGAGGTCGCCGACCTGCTCGAGATCTACGACCTCCGCGGAGTGCTCGAGTCGCACGTGACACGAGCGGCGGTGCCCCGACTGGAGGAGGCCGACCTGGTCCGCATGCGCGAGGCCATGGCGGCGATGGACGAGGCCGCCGACGCCCAGGACATGGTGGCCGTCGGCGTCCAGAACCGGGCCTTCCACTTCGCCCTCTTCGACCGGAGCGGGCTCAACCGGGCGGTCGAGATGATTCGCCGCCTCTGGGACACGACCGACCCCTACCGGTCCCTCTACTTCCAGAGGCCCTTGACGCGGGAGACGGTCAACGCCGAGCACGAGCTCATCCATGAGGCCTGTTCAGCCCGTGACGTCGAGCGCGTGGTCGAGCTGCTGGAGGTCCACCGCAGCCACACGGCCGACGACCTGCGGGCGATGAACGGGGTCTGGCCATGACCGGTCGTGAGGTGGCGGGACCGGACGACGCTGCAGCGCGTCGGGAACAGATGCGGGCGCGCCTCGCACGTCTCGGCTACCCGCTCCCGGAGCCGCTCCTCAGCAAGGGTGTGTACGCCTCGACCCGGACCGACGGCTCCCAGCTCTGGGTGGCCGGACACACGGGCCGCGGCCCGGACGGGCTCCGGGTGACCGGCGTCGTCGGCGAGGACGTCTCGGTCGAACAGGCGCAGGACGAGGCACGTCGTGCCGCCGTGAACCTGCTGGCCGCCGTCGACGGGTCGCCGCACCTGACGCACGGAATGGGCAGCGTCGAGGCGGTCCTGCACCTGCGCGTCTACGTCCGGGCCGCAGGCGACTTCGGCCAGCACCCGGCGGTTGCCGACGGTGCGAGCACGCTCATCGCCGAGGTCCTCGGTGCCGAGCGTGGCGTCCATGCCCGGACCGCGGTGGGCGTCGCCTCCCTGCCCGGCGGGGCGCCGGTGGAGCTCGAGGCCGTGCTCACCTTCACCGCCTGAGCACGACGCTTCCCACCGGCTCGTATGGCGCTCAGCGGGCGAGCGTGGTGCGACCGAGCCGCTCGGCGGCCCGCTCCGCGTCCCCCTCGCATGGCGCGCAGCGGGTCGAGCTTGACGTGAGGCGTCAGCCGGGCTGCGGCGCGAGGCCACGCCGCAGCGCCTGCACGATCGCTGCCCCGAGCAGCAGGCCGGCCGCCGCAGCGGCAGCGCTGGGGCCGGCCCAGCACGCGAGGACCGTTGCGCCGGAAGGCGACTCAGCGGCATACGGGACGAAGTGAGCGGCCGGCAGGTCCGGGCCTGCGGCGATGTCCGCTCCTTCGCCACTCCCCCCGCTCAGGAGGACGTCGAGCTCGCGGATGAACTGCGCCACGATCCTGCGGTTGACCTGCTTGATGGCCGCGCCACCGAACTGCGCCACTCGGCCGGACAGGTCGAGGTCAGTCACGACGCGGACCTGGGACTCGCCCGCCACCTCGTCGCCCACCGTCATCGTGACCAGGGCATTGGCGCCACCCTGGCCGGTCCGGTCCCGGGCCACCCCGCGCACGACGAGCCGCCGCGCCGTCTCGTCGCACTCGACGACGGTGGCAGTGCTGGCCAGGTTGAGGCCGATAGGACCGATCCGGAGGCCGACGCGGCCGTGGAAGTCCGCCCCGTCGCGCCCTTCGAACGTCGCACCCGGGATGCACGTGACGACCCGCTCGAGGTCCGACAGCGTCGCGAAGGCCGCCTCGGCCCCCGCCCGCACCACGAACTCGTTGACCAGCTGCATGAGCACCTCCGGAGACGGGGGGAGTGACGGGCCGGCAAATTTTCCACTCAGGCCCTTGATTGTATACGTGATCCAAGAGACAGTATGCAACGACGACGACGTCCAGCCGACCGGGCTGCAGGAACTCTAGGAGGCCGCGTGCTGAGCAAGGGGATCGGTCTGTTCCCGACGGAACCCGTGGGTGCCATGCGCGACTACGTCCAGCTGTGCGAGTCGCTGGGCTATGACAACGTCTGGTTCGGCGACTCCCAGAACATCTGGCGCGAGTCCGGCGTGGTCATGGGCGCGGCAGCGGTCGGGACCGAGCGCATCGTGTTCGGCACGGGCGTCACGAACGCCGTCACCCGGCACCGCTCTCTGCTCGCCTCCTCGTGGGCGACACTCGCCGAGTTCACCGGCGGCCGGGCGATCCTCGGGATCGGCACCGGCGACTCGTCGCTGCGGACGATGGGTCTCAAGCCCCTCAAGCTGGCCGAGCTCGAGCAGGCCATCGCCGAGCTCCGGGCCCTCTTCCGGGGCGACGAGGTGACGGAGCCCAGCAGCGGCGCGCAGTACCACCTCAACTACCTGCGCGAGCCGATCGACGTGCCGATCTACATCGCCGCCTCCGCTCCGAAGATCCTCGAGCTGTCGGGGCGCATCGCTGACGGCGTCATCGTCCTCGTCGGAACCGCACCGCACTTCATCGAAGCGGCCCTCGAGCGGATCGAGACCGGCGCTAAGCAGTCCGGGCGCACCCTGAACGACGTCCGGATCGTGCTCTGGACCCCCACCGCGATCGACGAGAGCCCGACCGAGGCGCGTGACCTCGTCCGCGCGCACGTCAGCCGGGTGGTCATCCGTCCCCTGCCGGCCCCGATCGACCCGGAGCTCCAGCAGGTCGTGGACCGCATCCGGGAGTCCTACGACTACTACCACCACATGGACACGGAGGCATCCCACGCCGACCTGGTGCCCGACGAGCTCGTCGACCTCTTCGCGCTGGCCGGCACTCCCGAGGAGTGCGCCAAGCGGCTCGCCCAGATCCAGCACCTAGGAGTGGACCAGGTCTCGATCGTCCCGTTCGTCCGCCCCGGGCAGAGCAAGGAGGCGACCATCCGCACGTTCGCCGAGATCGCGGACCGCGTCTAGGCACCGCGCATGGACTCCCTGTCACCGGCACCGGGCAGCGCCGTCACCGGTGCCCCACCCGCGCTGCGGCGACCGTTGACCCCCGAGGACGGCGTGCAGGTGCACGGCCCCTCTGAGGCTCCAGGCCGCGAGCACCGCACCGTCTCGACCCAGCCCCAGGACACGCGGGCCACCCGCCCGCCCGATGCCAGCCGCGGAGGCCACGAGCCCAGCCGCGGGGTGGACAGCACAACCCCCCTCTCCTCCTACCTACCGGCGTTCGGACTGCTCTGTGCAGCCGCCGCGGTCTGGCTCGGCACCCGACGCCGACGCCCGGCCACCACGAATTGATTCCAGAGCCCGATCTCCTTTCTCGAGAGGCCATTTGTGATGAACCTTCGCTCCACGCGCATCCCCCTCGTGGCCGTCATGGCGGCCGCTGCCCTGACCCTGACGGCCTGTGGTGGCGGCACCGACGCCGCCGGCAAGAGCGGGGGCACGACCAAGAAGCTCAGCATCTCCGCCACGGGCGTCGACAGCCTGCCATTCATGGCCATGCTCCAGGTCGGCATCGACAAGGGCTGGTTCAAGGAGAAGGGGCTCGACGTCTCGATGTACTCGGGCGGCGGGGGCGGCAACACCCTGCGGGTCGTCACGAGCGGCGACGCCGACATGGCGATCGCCGGCAACTCCTCGGTCATCCTTGCCGCGCAGAAGCCCAACTCGAACCTCACGATCATCGCCCCGTGGTTCCAGGTCAACGACTTCTACTGGATCGCCCCCAAGGCGGCTCCGGTGCAGGGCGCCACCCTCGGCTTCTCCTCCGCCGGGTCCTCCACGGAGCTGCTCGTCAAGGGCCTCGAGAAGAAGCTGGGCGTCAAGAGCCAGGCCGTCGGCGGAATGGGCGACAACTGGACCGCCGCAAAGGCGGGCAAGATCACGGCCGGCTGGGCCATGCACCCCTTCGTCACGAGCAAGCAGGCCGAGGGCGCCCAGATCGTCGTCGCCTCCCGTGAGGTCCTCGGGGACGTCCCGGCGGACCTCGTCGCGATTAACACCGACTACGCGAAGAAGAACCCGCAGAACATCAAGGACTTCTTCTCCGTGGCGCAGCGGGTCATGGACTACGTCGTGAAGGACCCGGACGCAGCCGCCAAGGACATCGCCGGCGTCATCAAGATGGACGCACCTACGGTCGCGAAGGCCCTCAAGGAGACGCCGGAGCTGAGCAAGGCCTACTCGCTCAAGGTCGACCCGGCGGCGCTCAACAACCTGTCCCAGCTCATGGTCGAGGCCGGCCAGATCAAGCAGAACGTGGACTGGGCCAAGGTGCTCGACCAGCAGTACCTCCCCGAGTCCGACCGCGCGAGCTTCTGAGACAACGCCGACGCCGCTGCCCTGCAGCGGCGTCGGCCCACCGTTGCCCGACCCGTCCCCCACCTGCACCGGAGGAATCCCATGTCCGAGATCAACCTCGAGAACGTCGAGGTCGCCTTCGACACCCCTGCCGGCACCGTCCTTGCCGTCAGCGGTGTCACGCAGCGAGTTCCCGCGAAGGGCTTCGTCTCGCTGGTCGGGCCCAGTGGCTGCGGCAAGTCGACCCTGCTGTCCGTCATCGCGGGCCTGACCAAGGCGACCGGCGGGCAGGTGCAGGTGGGCGGCAAGGCGGTTACCGGTCCCGACCGGGGCATTGGCGTCGTATTCCAGGAGGACTCCACCCTGCCGTGGCGAACCGTGCTCGACAACGTGCGGTTCGCCCTGCAGGTGGCCGGGGTCAGCAAGGGTGACCAGCTCGAGCGTGCCACCTGGGCGATCGAGTTGGTGGGCCTCAAGGGGTTCGCCGACGCCTACCCGTCGATGCTCTCCGGCGGGATGCGCCAGCGGGTCGCCCTGGCGCGCACCCTCGCCCTGGAGCCGGGCGTGGTGCTGATGGACGAGCCATTCGCGGCCCTCGACCAGCAGACCCGGATCTTCCTCGGCGCCGAGGTGCGCAGCATCTGGCAGCGCAGCGCCCAGACCGTCCTCTTCGTCACCCACGACATCTCGGAGGCGATCCTGCTCTCTGAGCAGGTCTGGGTCATGTCCTACCGGCCCGGCCGGATCATCGACGTGGTCGACGTCGACCTGCCGACGGAGCGGGACCCCTCGATCGTGTCGAGCCACGCGTTCAACGAGCTGCACAACCGCATCTGGAGCTCGCTCCAGGAGGAGTCCATGCGCGGCTTCCGACAGCAGGAAGGTGCGGCGTGAGGGCGGCCGCCATGATGCAGCGATCCGAGGGACCAGCGACTGTCCAGGGGCCCGGTGCTGCCACCGCCGCGGCACCCGTAGAGCCGACTGGGCGGCATCGCCGCCGCAGGCGGCTGGGCGACGTCGCCTACAGCAGCGTCGCCACCACCGTCCTCCTGGCACTGCTGGCGCTGCTCTGCGAGATCGGTCCTCGTGCCGGCTGGTGGCAGGAGGACGTGTTGCCCGCCACGTCGTCGATCGTGACCTCGGCCGTCGGACTGCTCACCCAGCCCGAGTTCTGGTCCGACGCGGGACGGACGAGTCTCGAGATCGGCCTCTCCATCGTCTTCGGCTCGGTGCTCGGACTGCTGCTGGGCCTGCTCTTCTGGAAGCTGCCCACGGTGGGGCGCATCTTCGAGCCCTACCTCGTCTCGTTCTACGCCGTCCCGATGGTGCTCTTCTATCCGCTCGCCATCGTCGTGGTCGGCATCAACGCGAGCTCCGTCGTCATCCTCGCGACGATCATGGCCACCATCCCGGTCGCCCTCAACACGACGGTGGGCCTCAACGGGATCCGGCCGGTCTACCTCAAGCTCGCCCGGTCACTGCAGTGCTCGCCGCGCCAGCTGCTCCTGTCGATCGCCCTGCCCGCCGCCGCGCCGTTCATCGTCGCCGGCCTGCGCCTCGGTGTGGTCTACGCGCTGATCGGCAGCATCGCCATGGAGTTCGTCACCGCCCAGGCCGGGCTCGGCTACCGGATCAGATATCTCTACGAGATCTTCGACAACCAGACGATGTTCGCCTACATCTTCGTCGTCCTGGTCGTGTCGATGATCCTCACCGCACTCCTCGTGGTCGTCGAGAAGCTCCTCGTGAAGGGACGGACCCGATGAGCGCACCCGCCATGAGCGTCGCCCGGTCGCTCAACGTCAAGGACCGCCACCGTCAGCTGCTCGGGTCCGTCGGGGTCGCCGTCGTCGTCGTGGTGCTGTGGCAGGTCGTCAGCGGACTGCTGTTCGTTGTGCCTGCACCCGCGAAGACCGTCGCCGTGCTCCTCGCAGACCTCACCGACCCGGACTACCTCGTGGACGCGAGGGAGACCGCCATCGCGGTCGTGACGGCCTTCGTCATCGGCACCGTCCTCGGCGGCCTCGTCGGGCTCGTCCTCGGCCTCGTCAAGCCGGTCCGCCTGGCGACCGAGCCGCTCATCGTCGCCCTCAACGGGGTGCCTAAGATCGTGCTCTATCCGATCCTGCTGCCGATCTTCCAGCTCAGCGGGTCCAAGATCGTCATGGGCGTGCTGTTCTGCCTCTTCCCCGTCCTGATCAACGTCGCCGCCGGGGTGCGCCACATCCCCGAGGTCTACTGGAAGCTCGCACGCTCGGTGCAGGCGTCGTGGCGGCAGACACTCGTGCACATCATCCTCCCGGCCATCCGGAAGCCACTGCTGACCGGACTGCGTCTCGCGGTGAGCCTCGCTGTCGTCGGGGTGGTCCTGTCCGAGTTCTTCGCCACCCGCTACGGACTCGGCCGAGTCGTGCTGCAGAGCTACGGCCACGGCGACTACCCGGAGATGGTCGCAACGATCCTGCTGCTCATCGTCGTCTCGTTCACGATCTCGATGCTCCTGTGGCGGTGGGAGAAGAAGGTCCAGTGAGGGACACGGCCGTGGCGCACCCGGCCCCCGGGCCCGGCGAACCGTACGTCGGCACCTCGGTGCCGCGTGTGGAGGACGACCGCCTCCTCGCGGGCAGGGGTCGTTTCCTCGCGGACCTGGCCGCCGGGGCGCTGTCCGTGGTCTTCCTCCGCTCGACCGAACCACACGCGGTCATCGAGTCGATCGACACCAGCGCGGCCGCCGGCATGCCGGGCGTTGTCGGTGTCTTCACCGGCGCCGACCTCGACCTCGCCCGCGACCACGTCGGATCGCTGCACACCCCGGACCCGGGCTTCGTCGCGGCGACCGGCTTCCGCATGCCGGAGCAGCGGCTCGCCATCCTGCCGGTCGACCGGGTCCACTACGTCGGGCAACCCGTGGTCGCGGTCGTCGCCGTCGACCGCTACCTGGCTGAGGACGCTCTCGAGGCAGTGGACGTCACCTACCGGCCGCTGCCGGCCGTCCTCGACGCCGAGGCCGCACTCGCGCCGGGCGCCACCCCGATCCATCAGCACCTGGCCGACAACGAGGCAGCGGTGATCGAGGTCGCGTTCGGTGGCGACGTGCCACCCGCATCCGTCGCCGTGACGGTCGAGGGCACCTACCGGATCGGGCGCCACGGCGCGGTGCCGCTCGAGGGACGCGGTGTCATCGCCCGGGCCGACGGACCCCGTGTGTCGGTGTGGACGTCAACGCAGATCCCGCACCTCGTGCGCCAAGGCATCTGCGAGGCAACTGGGTGGAGCGTCGACGATGTCCGCGTCATCGTGCCCGACGTCGGCGGCGGGTTCGGCACCAAGGCCAACGTCTATGCCGAGGAAGTCATCGTCCCCGTGCTCGCACGCCGCACCGGACACGACCTTGCCTGGATCGAGGACCGACAGGAGCACCTGACCGGCTCCGCGCAGGGACGTGACCAGGTGCACCGGGCCCGGCTGTCGGTCGACGCCGAGGGACGCATCCTCAGCTGGGAGGACGACTTCCTGCTCGACATCGGTGCCGGCGGCCTCTGGGTCGCCGGCGTGGTCGCCAACACGGCGATCCATCTCCTCGGCCCCTATCGCATCCAGCGGGCTCGCCTGCACGGCCGGGCCGCCTTCACCAACAAGACGATCACCGCCCAGTACCGGGGCGCCGGCCGACCGGAGGCCTGCTTCGCCCTCGAGCGCAGCCTCGACGCGGCGGCCCGGCGGCTCGGGATGACCCCGGTGGAGATCCGGCAGCGCAACCTGCTCACGCGCGCCGACCTGCCCTATGAGCAGCCGCTGCCCTACCGCGACGGGGTCCCGATCGTCTACGACGGCGGGGACTACCGACGCTGCCTCGACACCGTCCTCGAGCTGCTGCCGCCGGAGACCGCCGCCACCCTGGCCGCCGAGCACCCCAGCCTGGCGGTCGGCCATGGCGTTGGCTGCTACATCGAGGCGACGGGACGGGGCAGCTACGAGTCAGGTCGAGTCCGGCTGACGGCGGACGGCACCTTCGAGGTGGCATCCGGGGCGGCCTCCGCCGGCCAGGCCCACGAGACCGTCTTTGCCCAGGTCGCCGCAGACGGGCTGGGGTGTCCCATCGAGCTCGTCACGGTCCGCCGGACCGACACCGACCTCGTCCGCCATGGGGTGGGTACCTTTGCGAGCCGGTCGGCAGTGCTCGCCGGGTCGGCCGTCCGCCGGGCCGCCGAGGAGCTGCTGCGACAGGCGACGGACCGTGTGGCACTCCTGCTCGGGGTGTCAGCGGAGCTCGTCAAGCCGACCGTGTCCGGCTTCGCGACGACCGACGGGTCGTCGGTCCGCGAGGTCACCTGGTCGGACCTGGCAGCCGCCTGCGCTCCCGGAGGTGAGCAGGAGGAGCTCGGCCAGCTCGACGTGGTCGAGTTCTTCCACCCCGAGACCGTGACCTGGACGATGGGTGCCCATGCCGCTGTCGTCGGGGTGCACCCGGGGACGGGGGCCGTCTCGGTGCTGGCCTATGCCGTCGCCCACGAGGGCGGCGTCGAGATCAACCCGCAGGTCGTCGAGGGGCAGGTGATCGGAGGCGTCGCCCAGGGCATCGGCGGCGCCCTGCTGGAGGAGTTCCGCTACTCACCCGAGGGACAGCCGACCTCGACGACGCTGGCCGAGTACCTCCTGCCCGGCACGTGCGACGTCCCCGAGGTGCAGGTGCGGCACCTGGGCGTGCCCACGCCGTGCAACCCGCTCGGCGTCCGCGGAGCCGGCGAGAGCGGCACCATCGCAGTCTCGGCCACCGTGTCGAGCGCCGTTGACGCCGCTGTCGGCGGCGCCCTCCACGTCCGCGAGACCCCCATTAGCACCGCGACCGTGCGCGCGGCTGCCCAGACGGCGCGCGAGGGAGACCAGTGAAACCGGCACCGTTCCACTACCTGCGGGCCTGCTCGGTCGAGGAGGCCCTCGACGCCCTTGCGGCCGGCCGGCACGAGGAGGGCAGCTCGGGCGCGCACGCCAAGGTGCTCGCCGGCGGCCAGAGCCTCGTCGCGCTGATGAATCTACGGCTCGCGCGGCCCGACGTGTTGGTCGACATCGGCGACCTCGCCGAGCTCGCGCGCACCTTCGAGGACGTCGACTCGGTCATCCTCGGCGCTCTCGTCCGGCACCGGACACTCGAGACGAATCCGATGCTGCGCCAGCGACTTCCGCTCGTCGCGGCCGCCGCGAGCCACATTGGGCACGTCGCGATCCGCAACCGCGGGACCTTGGGCGGCTCACTCTCACACGCCGACCCTGCGGCAGAGCTCCCGCTCGCCATGGTCGTGCACGAGGCGGTCCTGCACGTCGACTCGAAGGCGACCGGCCGCCGTTCCATCGCCGCCGACGACTTCTTCGAGTCCATCTTCACTACGGTGATGCGGCCGGACGAGCTCCTGACCTGGGTCACCGTGCCCAGCGCAAGGCCCGGGCAGGGCTGGGGTTTCGTCGAGTTCGCGCCTCGGCTCGGGGACTACGCCCAGGCTGGTGCCGCATGTCTGCTCACGGTCGAGCCGGACGGCACCGTCGCAGCGGTGCGAGCCGGCCTCATGGCGGCAGCCGACCGACCACTCGTGGTCAGCGAACCCGGCGACGTCGTGGGCGACATACCGACGGAGGACACGTGGGAGCGTCTCGCGGCGCACTGGACCAGAACCCTCGAGCCGATGACCGACGACCCAGCCCACACGCATCACCTCTGCCGGGAGGCGCTGAAGCAGGCGCTGGTGGAGGCACACCGACGTGCCCGGAGCAACGAGGAGGACGCCGCATGACCCTTGAGGACACCCGTTCAGCCCTGTCGCAGCGGGTTGCCCTCGCAACGACGGTCAACGGACGCGCGGTCAACGTCGCGGTGCCACCCCGCCTGACCCTCGCAGACCTGCTCCGGGACGAGCTGCACCTCACCGGGACCCACCTCGGCTGCGAGCACGGGGTGTGTGGCGCGTGCACGGTCCTCGTCGACGGGCGCAGTGTCCGCTCGTGCCTGCTCTTCGCCGTCCAGGTGGACGGACGCAGCGTGGTGACCGTCGAGGGCCTGCACGACAACCCGACGACGGGCCGTCTGAGGTGTGCCATGGCCCGCCACCACGGGCTGCAGTGCGGCTTCTGCACGCCGGGAATGCTCGTGACAGCAACGGAGCTCATCGACGGGCAGTCGACCGACGAGCCGATCGACCGGGAGTGCGTGCGGGAGACGATGTCGGGCAACATCTGTCGCTGTACCGGCTACCAGGGCATCGTCCGTGCCGTCCTCGAGGTTGCGTCCGAGTCGTCGGTCACGAGCAGCACCGAGGAGCCGGACCAGTGAGCGGCGCGGCCCTCGAGCAGGTCGACGCGCACTTCCGACAGGTGGTCTCGGCCTTCCCCTCCGGGGCCTCCCGGCCGCTCGAAGCGCGGAGCGAGGACCGTTCTGGGAGAACGCAGCTGAGCGCGGTCCGCGCCCTCGAGCTCTTCGACGCCCAGCTGGGCAGCCGCCACCTCGACCTGGCGGCGCGGTGGCTGCGAGCGCGGGGTGACGGCTTCTACACGATCGGCTCCTCCGGCCACGAGGGCAACGCGGCGGTGGCGGCAGCCCTCCGTCCGACTGACCCCGCGCTGCTGCACTACCGCTCCGGCGGCTTCTACCTGGAACGCGCCCGGCAGGTGTCCGGCACCGACGGGATCCGGGACGTGCTCCTCGGTCTCGTCGCCGCGACCGACGACCCGATCTCGGGAGGCCGGCACAAGGTCTTCGGGCGCCAGGACCTCGCCGTGATCCCCCAGACATCGACGATCGCGTCCCATCTGCCGCGGGCCCTCGGCGTGGCCTTCTCGCTCTCACGTGCGCAGAAGCTCGGCGTCGATCCGGCCTGGCCCGCCGACTCGGTCGTCGTATGCAGCTTCGGCGATGCGTCGGCGAACCACTCGACCGCGACCGGTGCGATTAACTCGGCGATCCAGGTCGCCTACCGCGGGCTGCCCGTGCCCCTCCTCCTCGTCTGCGAGGACAACGGGATCGGCATCAGTGTCCCCACGCCACAGGGCTGGATCGCGGAGGCATACGGGAACCGGGCCGGACTGCGCTACTTCACCGCCGACGGCAGCGACCTCTCGGAGACCTTCGCCATCGCCGAAGAGGCGGCCCGGTGGGTGCGCGGCAGGCGGCGACCCGCCTTCCTGCACCTGCGCACGGTGCGGCTCATGGGGCATGCCGGCACCGACCTCGAGTCGGCCTACCGCAGCGGCAGCCAGATCGCCGCAGATCTCGACCGCGACCCGCTGCTGGGCACCGCGCGGCTGCTCGTCGCCGAAGGCGTCCTGAGCCCGGCCGAGGTCCTCGACCGGTATGAGGCCAAGCGGGCTCAGGTCCGTGCCGTCGCGGAGGAGGTGGCCACTCGCCCCCGTCTGGCCTCCCGCGAAGCGGTCACCTGGGCCATAGCCGCCGACCGGCCGCTGGCGGTCAAGGAGCTGACGAGCCGCTCGGCGCCGGAGCCCCTGCGCCGCAAGGCGTTCGGCGGGACACTCCCCGAGGACGGCGAGGCCCTGACCCTCGCCCAGTCGATCAACCGGGCGCTCGCCGACCTCATGGCGGTCGACCCCGGTGCGATCGTGTTCGGCGAGGACGTCGGGGCGAAGGGCGGCGTCTACGGCCTGACCCGTGGACTGCAGCGCAACCTCGGCGCGGCCCGCGTCTTCGACACCCTGCTCGACGAGCAGACGATCCTCGGCCTCGCGCTCGGAGCGGGCGTCACGGGACTGCTGCCCATCCCGGAGATCCAGTACCTCGCCTACCTGCACAACGCCGAGGACCAGCTCCGGGGTGAAGCGGCCACGCTATCCTTCTTCTCCGCGAGGCGCTACCGCAACCCGATGGTCGTGCGCGTCGCCGGCTATGCATACCAGCGCGGGTTCGGGGGGCACTTCCACAACGACAACGCCGTGGGCGTGCTGCGCGACATCCCCGGCCTCGTCATCGCTTCACCGTCCCATCCCGCCGACGCTCCCGCGATGCTGCGCACCTGCGCGGCCGCCGCCCGGGCGGATGGGCGGGTCTGCGTCTTCCTCGAGCCGATCGCGCTCTACCACACGAGGGACCTGCACGAGGACGGCGACGGCGGCTGGCTCGCGCCGTACCCGGCGCCCGGGTCATGGGGCTCCGGACACATCCCCCTCGGCAGCGCCCGCACCCACGGCGACGGCAGCGACCTCACGATCGTCACCTACGGCAACGGCCTGCACATGAGCCTGCGGGTGGCCGCGCGCCTCGAGCAGTCCGGTGTCGGCACCCGCGTGGTCGACCTGCGGTGGCTCGCCCCACTCCCGGTCGACGACATCGTCCGCGAGGCCGGGGCCACGGGTCGAGTCCTCGTCGTCGACGAGACCCGCCGCACCGGCGGGGTCGCCGAGGGCGTCATCGCCGCCCTCGTCGACGCCGGCTTCTCCGGGCGCATCCGCCGGGTCGCCAGCGCGGACAGCTACATCCCCCTCGGCGACGCCGCCTGGCACGTGCTCCTCAGGGAGGACGAGATCGAGAAGGCGGCCCGCGACCTGCTCGGCTGACGCGCCCGTGACCGAGGTGGAGCGGGGTGTCCCCACGCCGCGCCAGCCCAGCGGCATACCGAAGGGCCGGTATGCCGCTGAGCTGGGACCTCGCGCCGGCGGGGTCCCAGCCCAAGCGACCTACGAGAACGTTCGCGGCGGCCTCAGACGAGCTGCGCGACCGGGGTCAGCAGGACCCTGCTGGTGAGACCAACCGAGCTCGAGAGGGTGTCGAGGAAGTCGTCCCGCAGGGCGCCCATCTCCCCCAACTGCCACAGCACGAGGGCGTTGACCCACGCGGCGTCCCGGGCGCGGCCGATGCTCCACGAGCTGACGAGGTTTGCGATGGGTGCGGCATAGCGGCGGTCGAGGTCGAGCGCGAGCCCGTCGAGGAACGACTGCCGCACCTGCTCCTGAACCTCGCCGAGCAGGTCGGTGACGCGCCGGTAGTCGGCCTCGACATCGCGGCTGCCCGGGGTGAGGCCCAGCTGTCGGCAGGCGCGCACCACCGCGATCGGTAGGTCGTGGTTGATGTGCGCGTTCATGCCCGCGAGCGCGTACTGGATCGGCACCCGGCCAGGCTCGTGGCGGGTCTCGAACAGGGGTGCCCACGCACTGACGGGATGGGCCGCATCGACGGCCTCGAGGTAGAGGCCTGCGAAGACGATGTCGAGCCGGGTCAGGAACTCCGGGTTGCGGAAGTAGCCCTCGGCGATCCGGTCCCGGACGAGCTCGGTGACCCGCAAGTACATGCCGTTGAACGCGGCGAGCCCGTCGGCCAGGTCGAGCCCGAGCTCGAGCGTGCGCATCCGCGCGCAGACCGCGTCGATGCTCGCGAGCTGCCCCGCGGGCGGATCCTCCCGACGGGATGTCTTCCTGCGCACCAGATCCAGAAGGTGGGAGAACCAGCCCATGCGGCGAAGGTACCGGCCTGGCGCACCGTGATCCGCCGAATCCGCAGACCGCACGACGTGCACCCCGCCGCGCGGCAGCGCGATGGGAGGGTATGCCGCTGAGCCGGGTCCACGCGTGGGGCGCGGTCCCAGCCCAGCGGCATACGTAATCAGCTCAGGCGGCTGACCCGCCCGACGTCGCGGCCGCCTCGGCGCGGGCGACGAGCGAGGCCGGCGGCAGGAAGCGGTCG
>DASSTN010000105.1:0-5425 GCA_035707905.1 Intrasporangium sp. | reverse complement strand
TTGACGGAGGTCCGGCCGCCCCGCGAGAGCCGGGCTCGGGCAAGCTCGTCGGCGTAGTCTCCGCGCAGGTCCCAGGCCATCGCCTTGAGCCAGGCGAGCGAGTCGACGGGCGTCCAGTCCTCGACCCGGTAGCCGGGGTTGTCCCGAGCCAGCAGGGTGTACTCGAGGGAGAGCTCGCCCGGGCTCTCCGTCCTGTGGATGTAGGCGTTGACCCCGTCGGCGTAGGCCTGCAGGTACTGGCGGGTCTCCGGGCGCAGCTTGGGCAGCTCCTGCTCGGCGACCCGTCGCCAGCCCATGGTGCGGATGACGGCGTCCGTCTCGACCCCGGCCTGCCCGACCAGCTCGGCGAGCCGGCCCGCGGTGATGTGCCGGCGCAGGTCCATCTCGAAGAACCGGTCCTGGGCGCTGACGTAGCCCTGCGCCCGGAAGAGGTCCCCGGCGTTGTCCGCGGTGATCGTCGGGACACCGCGGGCGTCGCGGGTGACGGTCACGGTGCTCGTCAGTCCCTCGATCTTCAGCTCCCCGCTCTGCTGCGGGAACGAGTGCCGCACCGTCGAGATCGCGAGGATGCCGGCCGCGACGAGCGCGAGCACCACGAGGACGATCACCGACAGGCTGATGCGACGCACGAGCTTGATCCGGGACACGCCCCCGAGCGTAGGTCACGCCCTCCGAGGGCCGGCCGCCCCGTCCGGCGCGGCGGCCCAGTCGTTATGAGAACGGGTCCTGACCGGCACGAAAAGAGAACGGGTCCTGGCCGACCCGAATCGGTCCTGCCTGCAGGATCGGTCGGCCGGGATGGTTTCATGGTCGCAGCCGCACGCCAGGAGCCCGTGTGACCGCACTCGCGTCGATCACGTCGTCGGGGATGACTCTCGACGACCTCACACGTGTGCTCCTCGTCGGGTCGATCGTCCTGCTCATCGCCGTCGCCGCGGTCCGCCTGTCGATCCGGTCGGGGATGCCGTCCCTGCTGATCTACCTCGGCATCGGGCTCCTCCTCGGCAACGCCGTGCTGGGGATCCAGTTCGACTCGGCGTCCATCACCCGGGTCCTCGGCTACGCGGCCCTCGTGCTCATCCTCGCCGAGGGCGGCCTGACGACGTCATGGGACAAGATCCGCGGGGCCGTCGCGCCGGCCGGGCTGCTTGCCACCGTCGGGGTGGTCGCCTCCGTCCTCATCGTCGCGGTCGCGGTCCACGCCTTCCTGCCCCTGTCGTGGACCATCTCGCTGCTCATCGGGGCGATCGTCACCTCCACGGACGCCGCGGCCGTCTTCGCCGTGCTGCGCAACGTCCCGCTCCCCCGCCGCCTGGCCGGCACGCTCGAGGCCGAGTCGGGCTTCAACGATGCCCCGGTCGTCATCCTCGTCGTGTCGTTCGCCGTCCAGGGGGCGCCGGGCGGCGAGTCGCACACCTGGTACGACCTCGCCTGGCACGCCGTGCTCGAGCTGGCGGGCGGTGCGGCGGTCGGCCTCGTCGTCGGCTGGGTCGGCGGTCAGGTGCTCCGTCGGGTCGTGAGCGCGTCGTCGGCCCTCTTCTCGATCGGGATCCTGTCCCTGACCGTGCTCGCCTACGCCCTCGGGGCGCTCGCGCACGTGTCGGGCTTCCTCGGCACCTACGTCGCCGCGCTCGTCCTCGGCAACATGCAGCTGCCGCACCGCACGAGCTTCCGCTCGTTTGCCAATGCGATGGGCTGGATCGCCCAGATCGGCCTGTTCGTCATGCTCGGGCTCCTCGCTGACCCGCGCCGGCTCGACGAGCAGATCGTGCCGGCGATCGTCATCGGGCTCGTCCTGCTGCTCGTGGCACGGCCCGTCTCGGTCTGGCTGTCCACCGTGTGGTTCCGGTTCTCCTGGCGGGAGCAGGCCTTCCTCTCCTGGGCCGGGCTCCGGGGTGCGGTGCCGATCGTCCTCGCGACCGTGCCGCTCACGACCGGCACGCCGGACACCGAGTGGATCTTCGACCTGGTCTTCGTCCTCGTGGCCGTCTTCACGATCGTCCAGGCGCCGACCCTCGGCTGGGTCGCCCGCCGGCTGCGGCTCACCGAGGGGGTCGCGGCCGTCGACGTCGACCTCGAGTCGGTGCCGCTCGCGGAGATCGGCGCCGACGTGCTGCAGGTGTCCGTCGGGGAGACCTCTCGGCTGCACGGCGTCGCCCTCTTCGAGCTGCGGCTGCCGCGGGGCTCGCACGTGGCCCTCGTCGTGCGGGGCGACACGTCGTTCGTCCCCGACCAGCACACGACCCTCAAGCACGGCGACCGGTTCCTCGTCGTCGCGACCGCCCAGGCGAGGGACCGCGCGGAGCGGCGCATCCGCGCCGTCAGCCAGGGCGGTCGTCTGGCCGACTGGACGTAGAATTGGAACCAGTCCAACCAACCCTTGTCGGAAGACTCCTATGCCCACGTACTCCTATGCCTGCCGGTCCTGTGACCACGCCTTCGACATCCGCCAGTCCTTCAGCGACGACCCGCTCGTGAAGTGCCCGGAGTGCGGCGAGCTGCAGCTGCGCAAGGTCATCCACCCCGTCGGCATCGCGTTCAAGGGCTCGGGCTTCTACCGCACCGACTCGAAGGCCCAGGCGAAGTCCACCTCGACCTCCGCCTCGTCGAGCGAGTCGGGCTCCGGCTCCTCCTCGTCCAGCGAGTCGAGTGGCTCCTCCGCCTCGTCGGCGAGCTCGAGCACGGCTGCGCCGGCCGCCTCGTCCACAGCCTCCTGACCCGCGCGACGACCTTCCACACCCAGGAGGTATGCCGCTGAGCGGGCCTCCGCTCGCCCCTAGGCTTCCGGCATGACCTCCTCCCCGAGCAGTCCCAGCCAGTCGCCTGCACCGACCCCGGACGTGCGTGCCGAGCTCGGTGTGATCGGCGGGTCCGGGCTCTACGAGTTCCTCGACGAGCACGAGACGGTGGAGGTCGACACGCCCTTCGGTGCGCCGAGCGACCCGCTCGTCGTCGGCGAGGTGGCCGGGCGCCGGGTCGCCTTCGTGGCGCGCCACGGCAAGGGGCACCGCTACGCCCCCCACCGCGTCAACTACCGCGCGAACCTCTGGGCGCTCCGGGCCGTCGGCGTGCGCCAGGTCATCGCTCCCTGCGCCGTCGGCTCGCTGCGCGCCGAGCACGGGCCGGGCACCTTCGTCGTGCCGGACCAGATCATCGACCGCACGTGGGGTCGCGCGCACACCTTCTACGACGTGGAGGGCCCGGTCGTCCACGTCGGCTTCGCCGACCCCTACTGCCCCCAAGGGCGGGGCGTCGCCGTCCGGTGTGCCGAGCGGTCCGGGCACACCGTGGCAGACGGAGGCACCCTCGTGGTCATCAACGGTCCGCGCTTCTCGTCCCGGGCCGAGTCGCAGATGCACCAGCAGGTGGGCAGCACGATCGTCGGGATGACGACGATGCCCGAGGCGGCCCTGGCCCGCGAGCTCGCGATGTGCTTCACGAGCCTCGCGATGGTGACCGACTACGACTCCGGCATCGACGGTGGTGAGGCGGTCAGCCACGAGGAGGTCATGCGGGTCTTCGCGCGCAACGTCGACGACCTCAAGGTCGTGCTCCGGGACATGATCACCACGCTCCCCCCAACCGAGGAGGACGACGTCGCGACCTGCCCCTGCCGTCGCAGTCTGGACGGGATCACGCTGCCCATCGAGATCCCGGGACGCTGAGGAGCAACCCGTGCTGCGCCGTCGCCCACCTCAGCTGCCGGTCGCAGTCGCCGGCGTGGGAGCAGCGCGCGCCACGGCGGGGGGCCCGAGCGGCGCCGAGGATGGCTCCGCAGGGCTCCGCCGCCGACCATTGCGCCCGGGCCTGGCGCGGACGGGCCGCCGACGCGTTGCCAGGCGAAACCGGATCCGGCGTTGGGGGGCGGCACTGCTCGCGGCCGTCGCCGGCTTCCTCGGCGTCACCGCGCTGTCCCCCCGAGGCGCCGCCGCTCCCGGGGTACCGACGGTCGTGGCGGCGGGCGACCTACCCGCCGGACGTGTGCTGGGTGCGGGTGACCTCGTGGTGGAGTCGAGGCCGCCGGGCCAGCGGCCCGATACCGCAGTCTCGGACCCTGCCGGGCTCGTCGGCGAGGTGCTCGCGGCTCCGGTAGCCGCGCGCGAGATGGTCACGTCCTCTCGACTGCGCGGTCCAGGGCTGCTGTCGGGGCAGCCGCCGGGGACCGTCGCGATGAGCGTTCCAGTGCTCGACCCGCAGGCTGCCGGCGTGACCTCTGGCAGCCGGGTGGACCTCTACGCAAGCGGCTCCGGTGATCGCGTCGCGCGCGACGTGGCCGTCCTTGCGACCCGGGTCCCCGAGGCCTCGACCTGGTCCTCCGGTGGCGCGGCCAGCATCACCCTCGCCCTCGACGAGCAGAGCGCGAGCGCCGTCTCCCGGTCGGTCTCGACCCTGCAGGCGGGCGAGATCTTCGTCGTCGCCTTGCGGTCGGGGTGACGCACGTCACGCTAGGCTGCTGATGGATACACCGGCCCCACTGAGCGCAGGTTTCTAGTCCCCCGCGCTCCATCGTCGGGTCGTCCCGCTCGGACAGGTCTACGTACGAGAAAGGAACCCCCTCGATGCTGAAGGGCTTCAAGGACTTCATCATGCGCGGCAACGTCGTCGACCTCGCCATCGCGGTGGTCATCGGCCTCGCCTTCGTCGCGGTGGTCAACGCGTTCGTCAGGATCATCCTCGACCTCGTCGGGAAGGCCGGCGGCCAGCCGAACTTCTCGGACTGGGTTCCCGGTGGCGTCCACGTCGGCGCCTTCATCACCGCCTTGATCAGCTTCTTCATCATTGCGGCGGCCGTCTACTTCCTGGTGGTCGTCCCGCTCAACGCCCTCGCCCGCCGCCGCGGTCGGACCGTCGAGGACGGGGATGCGGCGTCTGAGGAGGTCGTGCTCCTCACTGAGATCCGCGACGCGCTCCGCGTCCGCTGAGGGTCGGTCGCCGGGGGCAGCGAGGCGGGGTGTGAGCCGTACGGCCCACACCCCGCCTCTGAGTCATGCTCGTCTCGGCCGATGCGGCATGCGTCCTGCTTCCCCGGACCTACTACCGGCCTTTTTCCTCGAACGCGGTGTTCGAGGGTGAGCGCACTGGTGCACCACTGAGTTCGACCACCAGCAGCGCGTTCGAGACGGTGGCGCAAGAGGGTCAGGCTCGGTCGGTGCCGCCGGGCTCGCCGTGGGCCTTGGGCCGCTCGTAGTCGCCGAGGATCTCGGCGAGCGCCAGGGGACGCTTCGCCTCGTCATGCCGACCGGCACGTTGCAAGGTGCGGCCGAGCAGCAGGTGCGCGTAGGCATCCGTCGGGGCCTCCTCGATGAGCTTGACGAGGACCGCCTCGGCACGAGCGAGCTGGGCCGAGTGGTAGTAGGCGCGGGCCAGGAGCAGGCGCAGCTCGGTCGTCCCGTGCAGCAGCTCCTGATCCTCGACCTCGTCCACC
>DASSTN010000104.1:0-2690 GCA_035707905.1 Intrasporangium sp. | reverse complement strand
TCATCACCATCTCGGCGATGAGGATGAACAGCGCGATGCCGGCGACGATCGCCATGACGCGATAGATGGACAGGGCCGAACGGATCTGCTTCGGCTTGGCCAGCCTGGTCGGGTAGGTGCTCACGCGTGGGCCTCTTCCTTCGGTACAACCGGCTGGCGCTCCGCCAGCCACTCGGCTCTGACGATCTTGACGAACATCCAGACGGCGAAGGCCCCGAAGACCCACCACTGGATGGCATAGGCGGCGTTCCTGATGTTGAGGTGCGACGGCAGCTCGGGCGGCGGCACGCGGCTCAGCCCGGATGCCGCGGCATCGACCGCGGCGCCGCCGACGGACTCCGTCGACGCGAGGAGCACGACGTTGTAGAGCTGGCCCGGCCACTCGTTGACGAGGGCGGCGAGGTCGACGGAGGCGCGCTGCGGGGCGGGCAGGGGCGCTGCGTCGACCTGCGGTGACTCCCCCGGGCCCAGGGTGCCCAGCACCTCCACCGTGCCGGCGGGCGGCTCCGGCAGCGTCCCGGGGGTCCCCTCGACGAAGCCACGGAGGACGGCGATCGTCCCCTGGCCCGTGCGCAGCGGCGTGACGACCCAGGAGCCGACCCGGCCGTCCAGCCGACGGTCGACGACCAGGATCTGGTCCTGAGCGTCATACGTGCCGACTGCCGAGACGGGACGGTTGGAGAAGTCGGCCTCGAACGCGGCATGCGGCTGCGTCACCCGCTCGAGCGGCTCGCGCTGCAGCTTCGCCGCCGCGTTCACCGCTTCCGCCCGGCCCTTGTCCTGCGCCACGCCGAGCTGCCACATCCCGAGGAGGGTGCAGGCGGTGACGACGACGACGAGGATCAGGAACAGCCCGATCCAGCGAGGTCGGAGCAGGCCTGCGGACACGCCCCAAGCGTAGGTCACCGGATGGGCACGATTTGTCCCGCCCGGGCCCGCCCATGCCAGACTCGACGGCCATGACTGCCCGCTCCGCCCTCTCGACGTGCGCCCTCGCGCTCCTCGCGAGTGCCATGGTGGCGGGCACCGCAGCCTGCGGGTCCAGCGCTGCCCCGGCTCCGGCGACGACGGTCACCGTCACGGTGAACGGGACGACGACAAGCCACGGGTCGGCGACGGGGACCCCGGTCCCGACCGGCACGTCGCCCACACCGCCCGGGCCGCAGACGACCGCTCCCCTGCCGCCCTCCCTCGCCGTCGGGCACCAGCGGGGCGCACCGCATGACTACGGAGAGGCCAAGGCTCGGTTCGCGAAGGCCAGGGTGGACGGCTCCATCCACGGCACCTTCCGCAGCCCGAGCGGGAACATCCGGTGCGACGTGAGCAACTCGGCCGCGGTGGCCGGCTGCGAGCTCGACAAGGGTCGCATCAAGGTGCCGGACCGCTTGTGCAACGGTGCCGCCGCAGACAAGGTCCGCGGCGTGAAGCTGACCGACCTCGGTGCCTTCCCGGTCTGCGACGGCGACCTGGCCGGAGCCGGCGCCTCGGCCCCCAAGCTCGCCTACGGCTCCCGCACCGTCGTGCCCGACTCGCCGTTCACCTGCCTGAGCGAGGTGGCCGGCGTGACCTGCATCGACACGGACTACGAACGCGGCTTCTTCATCGCCAAGAACACCTTCGTCACCTTCTGACGCGGCACCCGGGAGGGCTCGTCGAGCCCCGGGGCGGTCGTCCGCCCCGTGGTCGGGTCCGGGAGCACCCTCGGACGCCACCTAGAATGAGTCGGAACGCCTGACCAGACCGACGACCGAGGGGCCGCCGTGGTGCAACTGCTGCTCGTCCACCTGGTCGCGGCGGCAGTGGCTCCGTTGCTGGTCCGGCTCATGGGGCGTTCATCGTTCCTCCTGCTCGCACTCGCACCCGCGAGCGCCTTCGCCTGGCTCGTCTCCGTGGCGACGGACGTCCGGGCGGGGCACGGTCCCGAGCAGCGGATCACCTGGGTCCCCGGGCTCGGCCTCGAGCTCGACTTCCGCCTCACGACGCTGTCGTGGGTGCTCGCCCTCCTCGTCACCGGCGTCGGCGCCCTCGTGCTGCTCTACTGCCGCTGGTACTTCGCCCCCGGTGACCCGACGTTGTGGCGCTTCACCTCGGTCTTCACCGCCTTCGCCGGGGCGATGCTGGGGCTGGTCCTGACCGACAACTTCCTCGTCCTCTACGTCTTCTGGGAGCTGACGACCGTCTTCTCCTACCTGCTCGTCGGGCACAACCCGGCCAGCTCGACCAACCGTCGCGCCGCGATGCAGGCCCTCATCGTGACGACTCTGGGTGGGCTGGCCATGCTGATCGGCATCATCGCCCTCGGCGTCCGGCACAGCTACCGGATCAGCGAGGTGCTCGCGCACCCGCCGGCCCTCGACGGCGTGACCGTCGCCGCGGTCGTGCTGCTCCTCGTCGGTGCGCTCAGCAAGTCGGCCCTCGTGCCGTTCCACTTCTGGCTGCCGGGCGCGATGGCCGCGCCCACCCCCGTCAGCGCCTACCTGCACGCCGCGGCGATGGTCAAGGCCGGTGTCTACCTCGTCGCGCTGCTGGCGCCGGCCTTCGCCGGGGCTCCCGGGTGGCACGCCCTGACCGTCGGCCTCGGCCTGCTCACGATGCTGGTCGGTGGCTGGCGAGCGCTGCGGCAGTACGACATCAAGCTCCTCCTCGCCTACGGGACCGTGAGCCAGCTCGGCTTCATGGTCGCGCTGGCT
>DASSTN010000103.1:0-6567 GCA_035707905.1 Intrasporangium sp. | reverse complement strand
TGCCGCCGTGAAAGGGCGGAGTCCTAGGCCGCTAGACGATGGGGACCTATCCCCGTTGGGACGTCGAAACTATAGGGGAGATTCCGGCGGGCACCAAATCCGTATGCCGCACATCCCCGACCCGCCCCGCGCCGACCTCCCACCGCCCCGTAGACCCGTCACATTCCCGCAGTCGACCGGTCGCATTCCCCGGGTCGACCGGTCACAAGGACGCCTTGAGACTCTCCGGTGTCAGCCGCGCGCCCACTCGAGGACGTCCTCGACCGGCCAGGTCGTGACGATCCGCTCGGCGGGGATGCCGAGGCGCTCCGCGCGCTCGCAGCCGAGGTACTTGAAGTCGAGCTGCCCCGGGGCGTGCGCGTCGGAGTCGATCGTGAACAGGCACCCCAGGTCACGGGCTAGCTCGATGAGCTCGTCCGGCGGGTCCTGACGCTCGGGCCGGGAGTTGATCTCCACCGCGACGTCGTTCTCGAGACAGGCACGGAATACCTTCTCGGCATCGAAGGTCGACGGGGGCCGGGTGCCCCGTCCCCCCGTGACCAGCCTCCCGGTGCAGTGGGCGAGCACGTTGGTGCGCGGATTGCGGACGGCTGCCACCATGCGCGGGGTCAGCTCGAGGGATGGCTGCCTGAGCTTCGAGTGGATCGAAGCGGTGACGACATCGAGCCGGTCGAGCATGTCGTCGTCCTGGTCGAGGCTGCCGTCGAGGTTGATGTCGACTTCGATCCCCTTGAGCAGGCGGAACGAGTCGCCGAGTGAGCCGTTGATCGCGTCGACCCGAGTCAGCTGTTGCGCGAGCCGTTCGCGAGACAGGCCGTTGGCGACGGTGAGCCGGGGTGAGTGGTCAGTCAGAGCCATCCACTCCTGGCCGAGCTCGACCGACGAGAGGACCATCTCCTCGATCGGGCTGCCACCGTCGCTCCAGTTCGAGTGGACGTGCAGGTCGCCGACCAGCTTGGCGTACAGCTCTGAGCCCTCCCAAGCCGACTCGTCGCCGTGCTCGCGCTCGACCGTGGTGAGGTAGCGCGGCACCTCGCCGCGCAGCGCCTCGGTGATGATCGCGGCGCTCGCGTCGCCGATGCCCTTGAGCTGCTTGAGGGTCCCGGACTGCGCGCGCTCACGCAGCTCGTCGTCGGGCAGGAGCCGGATCGACTCGAGGGTGCGCCGCAGCGCATCGACCCGGTAGCGGTTCTCACGGCCGCGCTCGAGCAGGAAGCAGATGCGCCGGAGCGCCTCGACCGGGGACATGGGCGCCTCGGGCCGCTCCGGTTGTCGCATGGAGCGACCCTAGCCGGGCAGGTCCGCACGACGCCGCCGGAAACCCTGGGGCGGCTGGGACGGAGCGATCACTCGACGAAGGGGAGGCTGGGACGGCTGGGAGGGAGCGATCACTCGACGGAGGGGAGGCTAACGCTGAAGGGGTCCGACGGTCGAGCCTCCGGGCAGCATCTGCCCCGGCGTGTGGGAGGTATACACGACCACCGTGACAAGGTCTGCGTCGACGAGCGAGGCCACCCGCCCGTGGTCGTCGCCGGTCGTCGTCACGACGACACGGTTGCTCCGGGCGTCGACCCGCACCGCGAGCACGGTCACCCCCTGGGCCTGCAGCGCGGCCCTCTCCGACTCCACCCGCGCGACCGCACCCTGCAGCTGAGAGATCGAGTGCGTCACAGTCCGGTACTCGACGTCCGAGCCGGCAGGCACGGACGAACGGACCAGGGCCTCGAGGTCAGGGTTACTGCGCGTCACGCAGAGGACGATGCGCGTGTTGCCGGCGTCAGCGGCATACGCGCCTGCGAAGACGGCGGGGAAGCGCGCCTCGAGCGTCGGCGCCAGCTGCTCGACCGCGGCACGCACGGGCGTCATCGGTCCGGTGAACCAGCCGGAGAGGTCCCGGGCCGGCGGCACCTCGTGCGGCACGACGGGAGCAGTCGAGATCGCGGGTGACGGCCCGCGGGCGGCACTGCCGTCCGACTGGGCCGAGGCGACTTCAGGTGCACCGGCCGAGCTGGCCGACATGCCCTGCCCCTGGTGCCCGGCGACCCAGGTGCCGCCGACGGCACCGACGATCACGACGGCCGCCGCCGCGCCGACCAGCCAGGACCGGCGCTGGTGCGCTCGCGCTCGTCCGCGGCTCATCGCCCGTTCGACGAAGAGGTCGTCGCGGGGTGGTTCAAGGTCGTTCACCGCGCCCAGCGCCTTCCGCAGTCGGTGCTCGCTCATGTCAGGGCTCCGCTCAGGGGTGGTTCGGCGAGTCGGTCCCGCAGGGCGGCCAGCCCGCGCGAGATCTGGCTCTTGATGGTGCCCTCGGCGACGCCGGTGCACTCCGCGATCTGCGGCACGGTGAGGTCCTCCCAGAAGCGGAGCACAAGGACCGCCCGCTGCCGCTCCGGCAGGCCGTCCAGAAGTTCGGTCAGGGTCAGCGCCAGCTCGCGGTCCTGGTCGTTCGCCGCCGGCTCCGGCAGCTCGTCGGTCAGGACCTCCCGGCGTCGCTTGCGCTGGTCGTTGAGGTACAGGTTGAGCATGGTCCGCCGGGTGTAGGCCTCCTGGGCGCCCGACCCGATCCTCGGCCAGGCCACGTAGACGCGTGCCAGCGCCTCCTGCACCAGCTCGTCCCCGTCCGCCCAGTTGCCGCAGAGCAGGAACGCCCTCCGCCGCAGCACCGTCTGGCGCTCCGCCACGAACGCCCGGAAGGCGTCCTCGTCCCTGCGTCTCATCGGCTCCCCGGTCGGGTCGGTGGGCTCGTCCAGTGTCGTACACCAGTGCAGACACGCGGGAGCGCCGTTTCGTTGCATCCCGTATGCCGCTGACCTTGCTCCCGCTCGCCGCCCGGTTGGCCTCGGCCTCCCTTAGCGACGGTCAGGCGGCGGACGACTCGAGCCGGAGCAGGAACGCCTTCGTCTCGGGCCCCCCGAGGTAGCCCCCGGGCGTGCCGTCGGAGCGGACGACACGGTGGCAGGGCACCACGATGGGGATCGGGTTGGTGGCACAGGCCGAGCCGACGGCACGCACCGCCCGCGGGTTGCCCGCGGAGGCGGCGACAGCGGCATACGAGCTCGTGCTGCCGTAGGGGATCTCGCGCAACCGGCCGAGCACCTCCCTGCGGAACCCCTGCGCGAGTCGCAGGTCGACGGGGACCTCGAAGCCGCGGCGGTGGCCCGCGAAGTACTCACCGAGCTCGTGGACGAGCTGCGCGAAGCCGTCCGGGTCGTGCAGGATCCGCGGCCCGACCCGGGCTGCCAGGGTGTCGAGGACGGCGTCGTGGCCCTCCGAGGCGAAGGCGACGCGCACCACGCCGGCCGGGGTGGCGGCGAGGAGCAGCGGGCCGATCGGGGTGTCGACGGTCCGGTAGGTCACGTCGACGAGGTCGTGCTCGGTCGCCGTGTGCAGGAGCCGTTCGTGCAGACGGGCAATGTGCCTTGCGTCATCGGGGGTCGGGATGGTCAGGGGCTCGAGGACGGAGTCAGGCATGGATCTCACGCTCCAGGGAGGGCAGGTAGGTGCGGCGGAGGGCGGCGATGCCGTCGGCGCTCGCCCGGCGGGCCGCGGCGGGGGTGCCACCGACGAGCGCCGCCACCTCGGGGTAGGGCAGGCCGGCGACGTGGTGGTAGGCGACGCAGAGGCGCTGCTTGTCGGGCAGGGCGGCGAGCGCCCGCCAGAGCTCGTCGTCCGGCAGTGGGAGCCCGTCGTGGACCGGGGATCGGTCAGGGGGAGCAGCCACGGGAACGGGGGCGCGCTGGCGGGCACGGACGATGTCGATCGCCTTGCGGTGGGCGATCGTGATGAGCCAGGCGCGGACGTCGGCGTCGTCAGGCAGGTCCGGCCAGGCGCGCAGCGCCGAGAGGAACGTCTCGGACCAGGCGTCGTCGGCGTCCGCCGGGCCGAGTACCGCCCGGCACACGCGCAGGACCAGGGCGCCGTGCTCGGTGACCGCCTGCTCGAAGGGCTGTCTCATGACCTGTCAACGTCCCGTCGCCCGGAAGTGTGAGGTTCGGTGGTCCGCCAGTCCTCAGAAGAGGCGGCCGGCGAGGTCTGGCAGGGGCTCCTCGAGGGCGAGGAGGAAGCGCTTGCGTTCGAGTCCGCCCGCGTAGCCGACCAGGCTGCCGTCAGCGCCGATGACCCGGTGGCAGGGGATGACGACGGCGATCGGGTTGTGGCCGTTGGCGTGCCCGACCGCCTGGGCGAGGTTGCGGTCGCCGAGGGTCCGGGCCAAGGCGCCATACGTCGTCGTCTCCCCGTAGGGGATGGCCCGGAGCAGCGCCCAGACGCGCTGGGCGAAGTCGTCCCCGGCCGGGGCGAGGGGCAGATCGAAGTCGCGGCGCTCACGGCGGAAGTACTCGTCGAGCTGGCGGACGGCCGAGGCGAACGGCTCCTTGGTGGGATCGCCCGGCTCGCCGTAGCGGTCCGCGTCGGTGGGGCGGTACTTCGCCGCGTCCATGTGCACGCGCGTGATCGCGCCGTCCTCGGCGACGATGGTGAGCTCGCCGATGGGAGAGGGCGCGACGACGTGCCGTGCGGTCATGGGCGGTGCTTCGGCTCGGCCTCGGCCGGGGCGGCCCCGCCGTCAGTTGCGGGGCGCGTCGTGGAGTCGGCGGCGACGATGTCAGCGTGCGTCGGGATCGGGAACTCGGCCGTGTAGTCGCCGTAGGCGCGCGGGTCCTCGGACGGCTCGAGGTGGCAGGTGAGGGTGACGTCCTCCACAGCGCGGTGGACGGCCGCCTCGACGTCCTCCATGAGGTCGTGACCGCGCTGGACCGACCACGCGCCGGGGACGAGCACGTGGACCTCGGCGAAGCGGTGGTGCCCGGAGACGCGCGTGCGCAGGGCGTGGAAGTGGACTTCCTCGGTCACGAAGCCGGAGAGGACCTCGGCGATCGTCCTGTTGTCGTCCTTGGACATCGCGATGTCCATGAGCCCCTCGACGGACTGCTGGAGCAGCTTCCACCCCGTGACGATGATGTTGACCCCGACGAGGAAGGCGATGACGGGGTCGAGGCGCTCGACTCCGGTCAGTGCGACGAGCAGGACGCCGACGATGACGCCGACCGAGGTCCAGACGTCGGTCATGAGGTGCTTGCCGTCGGCGACCAGGGTGAGCGACCGGTGGCGACGGCCGGCGCGGAGCAGGACGAACGCGACCGCTCCGTTGACGACCGAGGCCACCACGGACACGGCCAGGCCGATGCCCACGTTGTCAATGGACTGCGGGTGCAGGAACCGGTCCACCGACGACCAGATGATGACGACCGCCGCGATGAAGATCATCTGGCCCTCGAGGGCGGCGGAGAAGTACTCGGCCTTCGAGTGCCCGAAGTGGTGGTTTTTGTCCGGTGGCATGGCCGCGACCCGGAGCGCGATGAGGACTGCGATCGCGGCAACGAGGTTGACGACGGACTCGGCGGCGTCGGAGAGCAGACCCACCGAACCCGTGAGCCGCCAGGCCAGGACCTTGAGGGTGATCGTGACGATGGCCGCGGCGATGGACAGGTAGGCGAAGCGGGTCAGGTCGCGGGTCTGCGGGACCTTGGCCGGCTGGGTGGCGTGTGGGGAGGTGGACACGTCCTCCATTGTCCCAAAGACCGGGGACAGCGGCGTCGCGGCAACAAAGCGTTTGTCCGGCGACGAGCGCGGGTACTCACGGGTCACTCGATGAACCCACGAAGGGAGAAGTGGATGAGTGCCACGGACAAGGCCAAGAACGCCGCTGAGGACATGAAGGGCAAGGCCAAGGAAGCCTGGGGCGACGCCACCGACAACGAGTCGCTTCAGGCCGAGGGCAAGACCGACCAGGCCTCGGCGGACATGAAGCAGCGTGGTGAGCAGTTGAAGGACGCCGCCGGCAACGTCAAGGACGCCTTCGACAGAGACGACGCCTAGTCGATGTGATGCGCAGGTGCCCGAGCCGGCCACCTGCGCATCCGCATCTTCGAGCAGGACCCGCTGAGCGGCATACGACTCTCGTATGCCGCTCAGCTGCTGTCTGCGCTCAGCCCGCGTTCCCCTGCGGGGAGGTGTTGTCGGTGCCGCCGAGCTGGCGCAGGAACTCGTGGCACTTGTGGGCCCGGTCGGAGTCCTCCTTCATCACCTGACGGAAGAAGTCGGCGATGTCGTTCTTGCCGGCGTTCTCGGCGTCGCGGACGTACTGCCCGTAGTCGTGTCCGGCCTTGAGGGAGTGGTACTGCACGGAGATGAGGTCGAAGGTGACGTCGTCGAAGCCCGTCTCGCCTGTAGCCATGGTGGCCGTCCTTTCTCGCGAACTTGCGTCCCGTCGGCTACCCGGAATCGGCCGGAAGCAACGGTTCTGAGGGGCCGTGCTTCGCATGGCCGTCAAAGGTCGGGGGACCAAGGACCCTTACGTGCGCACGGCGTGTGATGGACGCTGGAGGTGAGATCAGGAAAGGAGGTGAGGACGATGTCGCAGCTCCTTGAGAAGGAACGTGTGGAGACTGAGCGCCTTCCACACTTGTTCCGCAACCGCACGATCGACTACACACTCATGGTCATCGGTGCCCTGGTCGCAGCATTCGGCGCGTACACCTACTTCGTGCCGTCCAACTGGATCCTGGC
>DASSTN010000102.1:0-6109 GCA_035707905.1 Intrasporangium sp. | reverse complement strand
GGCCTGCGCGTCGACGCCTGCGACCAAGGGGAGCACCTCGTCGAGCGAGTCCACGAGGTGGATCGCCTCTGACATCCGTCGCCCGCGCGCCAGCTGCTGGAGGGCCGGCCAGACGGGCACGGTCTCGGTCCAGTGCTCGCGGCCGACCAGGACGAGCGGGGGCAGCTCCACGTCCTCGAGCGCGTAGTAGAGGGGTGTCACCGCCTGGAAGATCTCCTGCACCGTTCCCGCGGCGCCGCTCAGCACGACGATGCCCGCGGTGCACCGGGCCAGCAGGCCGTCCTCGCGCAGGGCGTTGGAGAAGTACTTGGCCACCGCGTTGCAGAAGACGTTCGGCGGCTCGTGCCCGTAGAACCAGGTCGGGATGCCGAGCGAACGAGCGGACGGGCCAAGGGTCTCCGGCCGAGCATCGGTCGCGTCATCGGACTCGAGCAGCTCCCGCCGGACCTGCATGGCGACCCGGGCCCACGGGGTCACGTCGGGCCGGAAGCTCGGCACCGCCGCGAGCCGCGGGAGAGCGTCCTCGAGGGCCGAGGGGTTGCGGCAGAAGGCGCCGAGGTTCGCCGCCTCCATCGCGCCCGGGCCCCCGCCGGTCACGACGAGGTGGCCCTGACCGGCCAGCTGGTGACCCAGGCGGGCGGCGTCGGCATACGCCTCAGTGCCGCGGGCGACGGCATGGCCGCCCATGACGCCGACGACCGAGCGGTCGTCGATGAACTCGTCGAGCTCGTCGGTGACGGAGTCGTCGTGGATGGCGCGCACGAGGGTGGCGAAGGCGTCGGTGGCGATCCTCGCGTCGGTCGACCACTCGTAGGCCTTCGCGTCCGGGGTGTGTCCGTAGCCGTGCTCCTCGAGGCCGGCGTAGAGGTCCTCGGGCGCATAGAGCCCGCGCCACGGGTCGATCGGGGCTCCCGCGAGACCCGGGAAGACGATGGCTCCGCCGACGAGCAGGACCTCCGCCACATCCGGAGGCACGACGCCGCCGAGCACGACGAGCCCCGCGAGACCGGGGTGGCCGGCGAGTCGGGGGGCGTAGTCGGTGAGGTCGAGGTGCTGCAGGCGCAGCCCGGTGAGGCTCGCTCCGGAGTCGAGGTAGTCGTCGAGCTCGTCCAGCGTCTCGATCTCCATGGCTGACATCCTGCCGCACCACGTCGTGCCGACCGGAAAACTCGCGGCGGGCAAAGGGCTGACGTCGCAGGCCGCCGATGGCAGAGTGCGGACATGAAGAGCACGATGCAGTCCCCGCCCCTGCTGATCTCCACCCTGCTGCGTTACGGCACAACGGTCCACGGCGATAGCGAGGTGGTCACCTGGACCGGTGACGGCGCGAGGCGCATGACCTACCGGGAGCTCGGCCACCAGGCGGCGCAGCTGGCCCACGCCCTGCGCAGTCTCGGGATCACCGGTGACCAACGGGTCGGCACCTTCATGTGGAACAACGCCGAGCACCTCGCCGCGTATCTCGCCGTCCCATCGATGGGGGCGGTCCTGCACGCTCTCAACATCCGGCTCTTCCCCGAGCAGCTCGTCTACGTCACCCGGCACGGCGGCAGCGAGGTGATCATCGTCGACAACACGCTCGCGGCACCGTTCGCCAAGCTGCTCGAGCACCTGCCCGAGGTGCGGCACGTCATCGTCAACGGACCCGTCGACGACGAGACCCGAGCCGCGCTCGAGGGCCCGGCGCACGTCCAGGGCGTGCACGACTTCGCCCAGCTCATCGCGGAGCAGCCGACGACGTTCGACTGGCCCGAGGACCTCGACGAGGACGACGCGTCCTCGATGTGCTACACCTCCGGCACGACGGGCAACCCGAAGGGGGTCGCCTACTCGCACCGCTGCAACTACCTGCACGCCATGGCCGTCGGGGCGACGCTCGGGACCACGTCGGCCGACCGACTGCTCATCGTCGTGCCGCTCTTCCACGCCAACGCGTGGGGCTTCCCGTACTCGGCCATGGTCACCGGCTCGACCCTTGTCATGCCGGACCGTTACCTGCAGGCAGCCCCGCTCGCCGCCATGATCGAGACGGAGAAGGTCAGCGGTGGTGCCGGCGTGCCGACCATCTGGAACGACCTGCTGCACCACCTCGACACCAACGACGTCGACGTCTCGTCGGTCCGGATGCTCATGGTCGGTGGCTCCGCCGCTCCGCTGCCGATGATCAAGGCCTTCGACGAGCGCCATGGGATCGACATCATCCACGGTTGGGGGATGACCGAGACCTCGCCCGTGGCCTCGCTCGCCATCCCGCCGGCAGGCGTCGAGAGGGGCAGCGACGAGTACTGGACCTACAAGGCGAGCCAGGGCCGGATCCTCTGCGGTCTCGAGGGCCGGATCATCGGACCGGACGGGTCGGTCGCCGAACCGGACGGCGAGACGGTGGGGGAGCTCGAGATCCGCGGGCCGTGGGTCACCGGGTCGTACTACTCGAACGGGAGCGAGACCGACCAGGACCTCGCAGAGATGGCAATGAAGTTCGACGACGGCTGGCTGCGCACGGGCGACGTCGGCAGACTGTCCACGAACGGCTTCATCACGCTGACGGACCGGGCCAAGGACGTCATCAAGTCGGGCGGTGAGTGGATCAGCTCGGTGGAGCTGGAGAACCTGCTGATGGGCCACCCCGAGGTGCTCGAGGCCTCGGTTGTCGGCGTGCCGGACGAGAAGTGGGGCGAGCGTCCCCTCGCCTCGGTCGTCCTCAAGCCCGACTCGACGACGACCGCCGCGGACCTGCGGGAGTACCTCGAGGGCAAGGTCGCTCATTGGCAGGTGCCTGAGCGGTGGGCCTTCATCGACGAGGTGCCCAAGACAAGTGTCGGCAAGTTCGACAAGAAGGTGCTGCGCAAGCGCTACGCCGAGGGGGAGCTCGCGGTGGACACCGTCATGTGACCTCGTGGCGCCGGTCGGCGGCCGACCTGACAGGATCGGCCGGTGATCGGTGTGCTCGAGGGCTTCGCCACGATCGCGATCATCGTCGCGGTCGGGTGGCTGCTCGCGCACCTCCGGATCCTCGACGAGGCGGCGCAGAACAACCTCTCGCGCCTCGCGTTCTTCGTGGCCTCCCCGGCGCTGCTGCTCCAGGTCATGCAGCGCACGCCGCTGGACGCCGTGCTGTCGCGCAACCTCGTCACGTCGCTCATCGCCTTCACCGCGACGGTGGCCATCTACCTGCTGCTCGCCAGGTCGCGGGGCGGCCCAGGGTCGCTCGGGGCGAAGCTCATCGGCAGTCTCTCGGCCGGCTACGTCAACGCGGGCAACCTCGGCATCCCGATCGCCCTCTACGTCCTCGGTGACGTCGCGTGGGTCGCCCCCACCCTGCTCATGCAGCTGCTCATCATCACGCCGGTCTACATGGCGCTCTTCGACAGCGACGCGCGCGGGGAGCGCCCGACGCTGCTGCGGAGCCTGCGCCGGATGTTCAGCAACCCGATCACCATCGGCGCCATTGCGGGTCTGCTCATCTCGGTCCTCGACCTCCGGCTGCCGCGGGTGATCGGTGGATCCATCGACCTGCTGGGCAACATGGCCGTGCCGGCCATGCTCGTCGCCTTCGGCATCTCGCTGCGCCGCGGCCCCCGACCGGCGGCCGGCCGCGCCGCCCGGCACGTCTGGACGATCGTCGTGCTCAAGACGCTCGTCATGCCGGCCATCGCCCTGGGCGTCGGGCTGCTCATCGGGATGCGGGGCCAGGCCCTCTTCGCCGTCGTCGTGACCGCCGCGCTGCCGACCGCCCAGAACATCTTCACGTATGCCGTCCGCTACCGACGCGAGGTCAACCTCGCCCGCGACGCCATCTTCGTCACGACGTTCGTGTCCGTGCCGGTCATCCTGCTCGTGGCCGCCGGTTTCCACCTCGCCGGCATCTGACCGGGTTCCGTCGCCCGAACGCCGCGCTCGGCGTCGAACGCACTGGTGCACTCCTCAGTTCGACCCCGAATGCCGCGTTCGGGGGAGCAGGTCGGGGGTTAGGGTCGGGGGATGGGAAACGTGACCGAGCAGTCAGTGATCGAGTCGGTCCCCAAGGGCCTGCTCATCGGCGGCGAGTGGCGTGACGCGGACGGCGGCGGCAAGCTCGCGGTCCACGACCCCGCCACGGGCAACGTGCTGACCCACGTCGCCGACGCCAGCCCTGCCGACGGCAAGGCGGCCCTCGACGCCGCCGTCGCGGCGCAAGCGGACTGGGCCCGGACGGCCCCGCGCGATCGCGGGGAGCTGTTGAGAGCGGCATACGAGCAGATCACCGAGCGGGCCGAGGAGTTCGCCCTTCTCATGACCCTCGAGATGGGCAAGACCATCGCCGAGTCCAAGGGCGAGGTGACCTACGGCGCCGAGTTCTTCCGCTGGTTCTCCGAGGAGGCGGTGCGCATCGCCGGCCGCTGGTCGACCGCGCCGAACGGTGCGACCCGGCTGCTGACGATGAAGCAGCCGGTCGGGCCGACCCTCATGATCACGCCGTGGAACTTCCCGCTCGCCATGGGCACGCGCAAGATCGGGCCGGCCCTCGCCGCCGGCTGCACGATGGTCGTCAAGCCCGCGAGCCAGACGCCGCTCACGATGCTTGCCCTCGCCCAGCTGCTCGAGGACTGCGGCCTGCCGGCCGGCGTGCTCAACGTGGTGACGACGAGCGACAGCGGCGGCGTCATGGAGCCCCTCATCCGGGACCCGCGGCTGCGCAAGCTGACCTTCACCGGCTCGACCGCGGTGGGCCGCGCACTCATGGAGCAAGCGAGCGAGCAGATCCTCCGGGTGTCCATGGAGCTTGGCGGCAATGCACCGTTCCTGGTCTTCGGAGACGCCGACCTCGACAGGGCGGTGGACGGCGCGATGCTCGCAAAGATGCGCAACATCGGCGAGGCCTGCACCGCCGCCAACCGGTTCTACGTCCACGAGTCGGTCGCCGACGAGTTCACCGAGAGGCTGGCCGCGCGGATGGGTGAGCTGAAGCTCGGGCGGGGCACCGACGACGGGGTTGATGTCGGTCCGCTCATCGACGAGAAGTCCCGTGACAAGGTCGCGGCCCTGCTCGACGACGCCGTGACCAAGGGCGCCCGGGTGGTGACCGGTGGGCAGCCCCTCGACGGACCCGGGTGGTTCTTCCAGCCGACCGTTCTCGCGGGGGTGACCGCCGAGGCGGACGTCAACCGGGGGGAGATCTTCGGGCCGGTCGCGCCCGTGCGGACCTTCAGCACCGACGAGGACGCCATCCGGATGGCCAACGACACCGAGTACGGCCTGGTCGCCTACCTGTTCACCCGCGACCTCAGCCGGGCCATCACGGTGAGCGAGGCCCTCGAGTACGGCATGGTCGGGGTGAACCAGGGCATCGTGTCCAACCCGTCTGCGCCGTTCGGCGGCGTCAAGGCCTCCGGCGTCGGCCGCGAGGGTGGCGCCGAGGGGATCGAGGAGTACCTCGAGACGAAGTACGTCGGGCTGGCCCTCTGAGCAATCCCGGCCGGCCGTGCAGGCGCCGGTTCGGGGCGTCTCCTCCGGCTGGGCCTCCAGGTGCGAGGCAGCCGACCCTGTCAGGACCATCCGCGCATCTGCCCAAACCGCCTCCCGTTTCGCGTGCCTTGTGGTCAAATCGGCCCATGGGGAGAAGGGGATCTGGGGTGGGGGCTGGGCCGCGTTCCGTGGCGGCGCTGCTGGAGCACACCGACATGTTGCTGCGCAGGGGAGAACGGGCCGGGGCCATGGTGTGGTCGACCGGCTTCCCGCTGCTCGACGAGGCACTGGGCGGGGGGCTCCGCTCCGGCGAGCTCGCGCTGCTCGGCGGCCCACAGGGGAACGGCAAGACGATGCTCGGCCTGCAGTTCGTGCGCAACGTCGTGCGGAGCGGCCGGACCGGCGTCGTCTTCTCCTACGAGCACCAGGCGAACACGCTGATCGAGCGGCTCATCTCGCTGGAGGCGGCGGAGTCGGACCGGGGCGCGGCGGCGTCGGTGCTCGAGGTGCGCCAGGCGCTCGAGACCGGGACCGCCGGCGGGTCGCTCGAGGAGCTGCTCGCAGTGATGCGCGGCGGCGCCTCGGCATACGCACAGCTGCGGTCCTACGGCGACCGCCTGCACATTCACGAGTCGTCCGGCGCCTCCACGACGCTGGCGGACCT
>DASSTN010000101.1:0-31435 GCA_035707905.1 Intrasporangium sp. | reverse complement strand
AGGGCGAGGCGCTTCGGCAGGAGGGTCTCGCCGAGTCTGTCGCTTCGCATCGCGCGTCCGACGAGCACGCGCTTGAGGAGCGAACCTGAGCCTGGCACGCAGGACACTGTATGCCGCTCAGCCCGCGACCGCGCACACGTGAGCCGCGTGCGTGGCTGGTGTAGCGTCGCGACCGTGCACTTCGTCATCATGGGCTGCGGCCGGGTGGGCTCGACCCTGGCCCGGACCCTCGGGCGCAACGGTCACGACGTCGCCGTGATCGACGCCGACCCGGCGGCGTTCCGTCGCCTCGGCGCCGAGTTCGAGGGCCAGACCGTGACCGGGATCGGTTTCGACCGCGACACCCTGATCGCGGCCGGGATCAAGGAGGCCTACGCCTTCGCCGCCGTCAGCAGTGGCGACAACTCGAACATCCTGGCCGCCCGTGTGGCGCGGGAGACGTTCGGCGTCGAGCATGTCGCGGCCCGCATCTACGACCCGCAGCGGGCGATGGTCTACCAGCGGCTCGGCATCCCGACCGTCGCGACGGTGCGCTGGGCCGCCGACCAGATGATCCAGCGGCTCCTGCCCCAGGGGGCGATGCCCGAGCTGACCGACCCGAGCGGCAAGATCGTCATCGCCGAGGTCCCGCTGGCCGAGGAGTGGGTCGGCCTGCCGCTCGTGGACGTCGAGCGACTCACCGGCAGTCGTGTGGCCTACCTGACCCGTCTCGGCGAGGGGATGCTCCCCGAGCCCGAGACGGTCGTCCAGGCCGGGGACCTGGTCCACCTCGCCGTGCGCCGCGAGGAGATGGCGCGGGTCGAGCGGATCTGCGACCAGCCGCCCGTCATCTCGTGAGCGTGAGGAGTCCGATGCGCGTCGTCATCGCCGGGGCCGGGAGCGTGGGCCGGTCCATCGCCAGGGAGCTGCTCGCGAGCGGGCACCAGGTGTTGCTCATCGACAAGGACGCCGACGACGTCCAGGCGTCACGGGTCCCCGAGGCGTCGTGGCTGCTCGCCGACGCGTGCGAGCTGTCCGCCCTCGAGGAAGCCCGGCTCGAGGAGTGCGACGTCGTGGTCGCCGCGACTGGTGACGACAAGGCGAACCTCGTCGTCTCGCTCCTCGCGAAGACGGAGTTCGGCGTGCCGCGGACGGTGGCGCGCGTCAACAACCCGAAGAACGAGTGGATGTTCGACGAGTCCTGGGGCGTGGACGTCGCCGTGTCGACGCCGCGCCTCATGACCGCCCTCATCGAGGAGGCGGTCAGCATCGGCGACCTCGTCCGGATCTTCGAGTTCCAGCAGGGACGCGCCTCGATGGTCGAGATCACGCTGCCCGACCGGAGCGAGTTCGTCGGCCGACGCATCGGCGACGTCAGGTGGCCCGAGGACACGGTGCTCGTCGCGATCATCCGGCGGCAACGCCCGATCGCCCCGACCTCCGACGACGCGATGGAGGCCGGCGACGAGCTGCTCTTCATCACGACGACGGAGCAGGAGGCTGACCTGCAGCGGCTTCTCGCCCCCGACGTCCGGCCCCGCACCGCCAACGCCTGACCCGCCGAGCGGCATCCGACCCGCCGGCCGGTCGCAGACGCTACGGACGCGCCGTGCCGGTGTCGATCGGCGTGCGGCCCCGCACGAGGATCGCGCCCATCGCCGTCAGCGCGACGAGGTAGGCGGGCCAGCCGAGGGCCACCTTCGCGACGGCGAGGGCGGCCACCTGCTCGCCCAGGTAGAGCGGCACCATGATGCCGAGCCGCACGACGTTCAGTGCGACGAGCACCCAGGCGAGCCGGCAGGCGACGGTGACGATGCCGCGGTGCCGGCGCCACCACGTGGGGTCCTGCGCGAAGACGTCCGGCTCCGCGACCCCGACGACGAAGCCGAAGAGCGGCCAGCGGAGCAGGTTCGTCACGACGAGCAGGACGAGCAGGCCCCCGTTCTGGAGCATCCCGGGCAGGAACGCGTCCTCGGCGCGACCCGAGCGGAGCGCGAAGAAGGCGGAGATGCCGACCCCGGCTGCGGCATACAGGATGAACCGGACGTCCTGGCGCTGGAGCAGCCGCAGGACGAGGAAGACGAGCGCCGCCGCGCCGGCGGCGAGGAGCGACTCGCGCAGGTCGCGGCGCACGGACCAGACCACCGCGAAGAGCAGCGTCGGTATGGCGCTCTCGACCGCGCCGCGCCATCCACCGATCGCCTCGGACAGCTTGTCCTTGAGCAGCTCCTCGACGGTCGCGTAACGCCGCAGGTTGCCGGTCTCCGGCGGGGCCGGCTCTGTCGGATCGGCCCCGTGCTCAGCCGCCATGGTGCCCGTCCCGGCCGATGATCTCGTAGGACGGGTTGAAGATCGTGAGCGCGTCGTGGTGTCGGGTGACCCGACCGCTCGCCTGCAGCTTCACACCTGCTGCGATGCCGGGGATGCTGCGCCGGCCGAGCCAGATGAGGTGAAGCACCTCGGTGCCGTCCCACAGCTCGGCCACGAGCGCCGGGACCTCGTCAGAGGGGCGCAGGGTGACCGACCTGATCTCGCCACGCACGCTGACGAGCGTGCGGGGCGCGAGCTGGCCGATGTGCTGCAGGCCGACGTCAGCACTCTCGCGGGCCAACGCGTCGGAGTCGATCTCCGCCGTGGAGCGGAGCAACCGCTTGGCGATGCGCCCGAGCGCGCTTCGGGGTTCGGGCGTCATTCCTCAGCGGACCTCGGTGATCTCTGGACCGCGCTCGAACGGGTTGAGGTCGTCCAGGCGGGGGGCGCCGGACTGCTCCGGGCCCGGTTCGGTCGTCGCTGTGTCGGGAAGCCGCAACGGCAGCAGCTCGCGAGGCGGCATCGCCTCACCGCCACGGTCGATGACGACGGTGCGGATCACCTCGTGGACCGGGGCGGCCGCGGCCGGCTCGATCGCCGCGCGGCCACTCACCACCGCGCGCAGGAACCACCGTGGGCCGTCGACACCGATGAAGCGGGCGGGGACGAACATCGTGCGACCGTCAGGGCCGGCCTGCGGCATGCGGGTCTGCAGCTCCTCGCCGAACTCCCCCGTCAGCACCTCCGCGGTCCCACCGGAATCGGTGATGGTCGCGGCGATCTCGTTGCGGATCTCGACCCAGACGCCCTCGGTCCTCGGCGCCGCGAAGGCCTGCAGCTGCACCGCCGACTCGCCGAGGACCGCGGTGACCCCGGTGATCTGCTGCTCCTGCTCGTTGACCTCGAGCCGCAGCTCCATGCCGGGAACGCCCTTGAGCCAGATCGAGCCGAGGTTGAGGTACTCCGACTCGTCCGTCACGTCCTCGCGGTCCCACGGTCCCTGTCCGGACCGCACGTCCCTCGTGTCGTCCGTGTGCAGGCGCTCGTCACTCGTCTCCTCTGCGGCGAGCTCGTCGTCCTGCCGCGGGCTCGCGGACTTGTCTCGCTTGAAGAGTGCCACGTTGGTGTTCCGTCCTTCGGTGTTACGCGGGTGTGGTCGTGGTGGATCCGAAGCCGCCTGTCGACCCATGTCCAGTGTCGCCCCGGGGGGTGGCGTCGAGCGAGTCCACCTCGAGGAAGCGGGCCCGGAGAACGGGCTGGATGACGAGCTGGGCGATACGGTCCCCACGATGGACCAGGAAGGTCTCGTGCGGGTCGAGGTTGATGAGGTTGACCATGATCTCCCCCCGGTACCCCGAGTCGACCGTGCCCGGCGCGTTGACCGTCGTGACGCCGTGCCGTGTCGCCAGGCCGGACCGAGGCACGACGAAGCCGACGAGCCCCTCGGGCAGGGCCAGCGCGACCCCGGTGGGGACGAGAACGCGTTCCCCCGGCGCGAGCGTCACCTCGTTGCGGGCAAGCAGGTCCGCGCCGGCATCCCCCGGATGGGCGTAGGCGGGCAGCGGCAGGTCGGGGTCGAGTCGGAGGAGCTGCACGGACTGCTCCGGGGCGACACAGCGACAAGCACAAGGGTCGGTCACGGGGACCGACCCTACTGCTTGTGTTGTGACGCTCAGGCGGCGCAGTCCGTGCAGATCATCTGGCCGCCGATCTCCTTGGCCAGCTGGCTGCGGTGGTGGACCAGGAAGCAGCGGGAGCAGGTGAACTCGTCCGCCTGCTTCGGCAGGACCCGGACCGAGAGCTCCTCACCGGACAGGTCCGCACCGGGTAGCTCGAAGCCCTCGGCCTGCTCGGTCTCGTCCACATCGACACTCGACGAGCTCTTGTCGACGCGGCGGGACTTCAGCTCCTCGAGCGAGTCCTCCGACAGGTCGTCGTCGGTCTTGCGGGGTGCGTCGTAATCGGTAGCCATTTGTCGCCTTCTCACTCCCTCAACTCATGCGTGGGAGCAACGTCGCATCCCCCACCTTTTGTTCCCGCCGCTTGGGCAGCAAAACACAGTGTTTCGTGGGCGGATTGTGCCCCAAAGAGACCCTGCTGTCACATCCGTTCCACCGGGTGTCACGGACCTGTCATCACCTGCTGGCGAAGAGCCTCCGGACGGGCTCGAGCAGGGCCGGTCCGGCCGCCACCGTCAGCTCCGGCGCGGGGTGGTCGTCGACCCCGACGACGGCTCCGCCCGCCTCCTCGACGACGAGCCAGCCCGCGGCGAGGTCCCAGGCCTTGAGGCCCGACTCGGCGTAGGCGTCGACGGTGCCCTCGGCGACGCGGACGAGGTCGAGCGCGGCACTCCCGATGCGCCGGATGTCCCGCACCCGGGGCAGCACCTCTCGCAGCACCTCCGCCTGCCTCGCCCGGACCTCCGCCTCATAGCCGAACCCGGTGGCGAGCAGTGCCCGGCCCAGCTCGGCCTCCGCGGAGACCCTGAGGCGGCTCGGCTCACCCGGCGCCGACCGGTCCGGGCGCGTCCAGGCACCGCCCCCGCGCCGGGCGTGGTGGACGGTGCCTCGGCAGGGGTCCGCGACCGCCCCGGCCACCGGTCGCCACTCCCCCGGACTGCCCGGGTTGCCCACGACGACAGCGACGGAGACGGCGTAGGCGGGGATGTCGTAGAGGTAGTTGACCGTGCCGTCGATCGGGTCGACCACCCAGGTGAGACCAGACCGTCCTACGACGCGTGCGCCCTCCTCACCGAGGATGCCGTCGTCGGGGCGGGCCGAGCGGATCAGACCGTGGAGCAGCTCCTCCGAGCGGCGGTCCATGACCGTCACGACGTCGGTCTCACTCGACTTGGTCTCTGCCACGCGGACCGACGGGGGCCGTTCGTCGTGGATGAACCGCGCCGCCTGGCAGGCGAACTCGATGCAGAGCCGCTCGAGCTCGACGAGCTCGGCGGCCTCGACAGCAGGGTCCATCGGTCTGCCCTCAGTCCCGGCCACAGAGGGCGGGCCGGGCCGCGCGGAGGTTCGGGCAGCACCCCGGGGCGCAGACCGAGGGCATCCGACCGGGGAAGTCGCAGGTCGCCTCACCCCGGGCCTCCGCGGCGCGGTCCTCGACCGCGTCGACGAGGTCACGGACGAACGCCGGCAGGGTGCCGACGGTGGGAACCCGGATGAGCCGTACCCCGACCCGCTCAGCCGTCTCGGCCGCCTCCGTGTCGAGGTCGTAGACGACCTCCATGTGGTCGGAGACGAACCCGATGGGGGCGAGCACGACCGTGCGCACGCCGGCCGCGGCAAGCTCCTCGATCCGGTCGTTGACGTCCGGCTCGAGCCACGGCTGGCTGGGCGGACCGGACCGGGAGCAGAAGACGAGCTCACCCGTGAGGTCGCGGCCGAGGATGCGGTTGCTCTCCTCGGTCAGCGCCGATGCGAGGGCGAGGTGCTGGCGCTGGTAGAGGTCGCCCTCGCCGTCACCGGGACCGGACGTCTCGTCCATGGCCGTCGGGATGGAGTGCGTGACGTAGAGCAGGGCGAGCTCGGCGTCGGGAGCCCCGTCGAGGGCGCGCATCGCCTCCACGAGTCGCTCGAGGTTCGCCTGGCGGAAGCCGGGGCGGGGCGCGTAGGGCGCGACCTTGTCGACGGTGATCTCGATGCCGTCCTCGGCCAGCTCCGCGACGGCGTCGGCAAGGTTCTCGCGGTACTGCCGACAGGAGGAGTAGGACGAGTAGGCGCTCGTGGTCACGGCGACCACGCGACGGTGCCCAGCGGCATACGCCTCACGCAGCGCGTCGCTCATGAACGGCGCGCTGTTGCGGTTGCCCCAAAGGACCGGGACCTCCTCGCCACGGGAGTCCAGCTCGACGCGGAGCGCGGCGAGCAGGGCGCGGTTCTGGTCGTTGATCGGGCTGCGACCGCCGAAGTGGTAGTAGTGCTGCCCGACCTCGACGAGCCGCTCGTCCGGGATGCCTCGCCCGGCCGTCACGCGGCGCAGGAACGGCATGACCTCGTCAGGCGCCTCAGGACCTCCGAAGCTGACGAGGAGGACGGCGTCGTAGGGCTCCATGACATCACTGTCTCAGGCAGCACTCAATGGCGAGAAACCGGCCCGGCGCGGCGTGGACGCTTTCTCAGGGCGGGAGGGGGTGGCATGCTCGGTTGGGCATGGACCTGATCACCGACCCGGGAGACCCATCGATGCAGGACCTTCGGCTCATCGGAGTCCACGAGGACGGGGCACACCTGATCCTCGGGGACGACGGCGGCAACCGCTACCGGGTGCCGCTCGATGAGCCGCTGCGGGCAGCGGTGCGGCGGGACCGGCCCCGCCTGGGGCAGCTGCAGATCGAGATGGACGGAGGGTTGCGGCCCAAGGACGTCCAGGCGATGATCCGGGCGGGCCTCACGGCCGAGGAGACGGCCGAGCGGGCCGGGTGGACGGTCGAGAAGGTCCGGCGCTACGAGGGGCCGATCCTCGCTGAGCGTGAGCACGTCGCGATGCTCGGTCGGCAGGTCCGGCTCCGGTCGTCGAGTGGAGGACCGAGCAGCAGCGTGCTCGGCGTCCGCGTCGACGAGCGGCTGCGGTCCCGGCAGATCGACTCGAGCACCGCCCGCTGGGACTCCCGCCGTGACCACAAGGGCCGTTGGACCGTCGTCGTGTTCTTCAACGCCGGTGGACGGCAACGGCAGGCGGAGTGGTCCTTCGACCTGCTCGCACGCACGGTCCAGGCCCTCGACGACGAGGCTCGGTGGCTCAGCGCCGACGAGGAGGTCGAGCCGGCCGGTCCGATCCCGGCGCCGCACCTCCGTGAGGCCCGCGCGACCGAGGTGTACGACGTGGAGGCGGAGGGTGGGCTCGACGCGCCAGGTCGCCGCCACCGCGACGGGGAGTCGATCGACCTCATGGCCGCGATGCGGGAGCGCAGCGCGCGGCGGGGGCGCAGGCGGCGACCGCGCGCCTCGGACGCTCCGGGCATCGACGCGACGCCGGAGGACGCCCTGCCGCTGACGCCGCTCGCGCTCTCGCTCGAGGAGGCGGGCAGCCCGCCGGCTGCGCACCCGCACCCCGAGGACGACCCGGACGCGGTGCGTGCCGAGCCGAGGGCCGACGGCGCAGCGGGCGACCTGGGCGGGGACGACGAGGCGGCCGCGGAGGAGCTGCCGGGCGTGGCTGATGTGGATGTCGACACGGACCCTGAGGAGGATGGCGCCGCCGACGTGGCGGTCCCCGACCTCATGTCCCCCGCGCCCGAAGAGATCCAAGAGACGTCCGAGCCGACACCCGAACCCCTGCCGGACACCGTCCCGATGCCCGTCGTCCGCAACGGCACCCCGGCCCCCGGTCCGGGCGTCCCCACGACCCCCGTCTCGACGACGGGGCCCGACGACGTCGACGCACCGTCGACCCCGGAGCCGCGCCGTCCGCGGCCCGCTCCGAGGAAGCCTGCCGCCCGCAAGTCGGGCCGGCCCAGCGTGCCGAGCTGGGACGACATCATGTTCGGCAAGAAGCCCGACTGACCCCGGGACCACCGTCCGGAGGCGAGGGCCTGGTCAGTGCAGGTGCTCTCTCCAGTCGGGCGGCACACGGTCGGCGGGGCCGGGGGTGGTCTGTGCCAGCGGGTGGTGCAGCGGCGGTGCCAGCGCCGGCCCCTCTCCCACCGAGCCGTCTCGGTAGTCGTAGAACCAGCGTTCACCCGGCTCGAAGGTGGTGATCACTGGGTGCCCAGACGTCCTGGCATGGGCCGTGGCGTGCTGCGAGGGCGAGGTGTCACAGCAGCCGATGTGCCCACAGCGGGCGCAGCGGCGCAGCTCGTACCACCAGCCGCCCGACGCCTCGCACTCCACGCACCCGTCCCCGCTCGGGGGAACCTCGGGATCGACGACACGCTCAGCCATCTGTGCCTCCCTTGCTCGGTGACGCATACCCGCAGGACGGGTGAGCATGCGCCGATGTCGAGACCCGGGACGGTCACTCCACCTCGGTCACCGGGAGGGCAGGTGGCGGCAACGGACAGACGTCGAGGTCAAAGGGCAGCAGCGCGGGCGAGGGCGACGCAGCGCGAGCGGCGTGCGACGTCATACGGCGCATGTAGTGCCGACGGCAGAACACCTCGTACTCCACGACGCCCACCTCGTCCGACGCCACGTCACCCACGACGACCTGCTCGCCCTCGACGACCATGGTCCCGTCGACGACGCGGGCATTCACGGTGGCGCGACGACCACACCAGCACAGCGCCTCCACCTGGAGCACCTGCACCCGGTCGGCGAGCTCGACGAGCCGCTTGGAGCCGGGGAACAGCTCCGTGCGGAAGTCGCTGGTGATGCCGAAGGCGAAGACGTCGATCTCCATCTCGTCGACGACGCGTGCCAGCTGCTCGACCTGACTGGAGCTGTAGAACTGTGCCTCGTCGCAGATGAGGTAGTCGATGTGCTGGCCGGCCGTGGCCCGCTCCACGATCACCTCCCAGAAGTCGAGGTCGTCGTCGACCTCGATCGCGCCCGTCGCGAGGCCGAGCCGTGACGAGAGCATGTTCGTGCCGGCTCGGTCGTGCTGGCTGAAGATGAGCCCGGCGCGCCCGCGCGCCGCGTGGTTGTGGTCCATCTGGAGGGCCAGGGTCGACTTGCCGCAGTCCATGGTCCCGGTGAAGAAGACGAGCTCAGCCACGAGGCGGCAGCCTATCGACCCAGTGCGCCGCGGCGGGGCGGCACGACGAGGACGGGGACCGCGAGCTCGGCCTCGCTCGTCGAACCGTGCACGCCCAGCAGCGCGAGGATCTCCTTGCGCATGAGCTGTGAGTGGACCACGGCGAACTGGTCCTGCATCGTGACCAGCAGGTCCCCGATCCTCGGCAGCACCTCTGGACGGGTGGTGCCGAACCAGCCCTCGTCGACGGCCTGCTCCCGGGTCATGACCCGGGCGCGGTCCTGGAGCCGCCCCCGCCACGCCTCCGCGACGGCCTCCGTGGCACCGGGCTCGAGGTAGAGCTGCAGGTTGCGCGGCTCGCCGCCGAGGTGCCGGACACCGGTCATCAGGTCGGGCTCGTGGGCGAGGTCGAGCCGTTGCTCGAACGGGACGTCGACCATGCCGTGGTCCGCCGTGATGACGATCGAGGTGTCGTCGGGGACCCGTTCGGCAAGGGAGGCCAGGCCCCGGTCGACCGACTCGACCTCGTCGCCCCACTGCCACGACTGGCAGCCGTGGACGTGGCCGACCTTGTCGACGTCGCCCCAGTAGAGGTAGACGAGGGACCGCCGCGACGCCCGCACGCTCTCGACACTGGCCGTGACCCGCTCACTGAATTCCCTGGCCGCCCGGAACCGTCCGCCACGCAGCGCGGCGTTCGTCAGGCCCGACCCGTCGAAGTAGTGCGGGCCGACCCGGGTCACGCTGACCCCGTGGTCCTCGGCCGTCTGGAAGACGGTGCGGCTCGGCTGCCAGCGCACGGGGTCCGGTCCGTCCTCCCAGGACAGCTCGTTGAGGAGCCGGTCGGTGTCCGGGTCGAGCACCTGGAAGCCGACGAGGCCGTGCGAGCCCGGCGGCAGGCCGGTGCCGAAGGAACCCATCGAGGTGGCGGTCGTGGTCGGGAAGCCGCAGGGGATCCGCTTTGCCTCCCTGAGGTGCTGCCGCAGGAAGGGGGCGTGTCCGCTGCGTTGGGCGAGCAGGTCGTAGCCGAGCCCGTCGACGAGGACGACGACGCTGCGCGGTGCGGGTGGCAGGTCGAACCGGTCGGCCCCGGCGAAGTCAGGCACACCGAGCGAGTCGGCGACCGACGGGAGCACCGAGGCCAGCGTGCCCGCGGACCAGTCCGGCACGGCGGGCGCGTCGGTCACCGCCGCGCCACCCCACCGCCGATGCTGGCCGACAGCGTGCGGGCGAACGCGAGCGCGGCGTCGACGGCGCTCTCACCGTCGGCGGCTGCGGAGATCCGCAGGCTGATGTCGTCGGACGCGACGGTGCCCTCGAAGCCGTGGTCGGCTGCGCAGTCGGGGTCGGCGCACTGCGCCGGGAGCAGGTCGACACGGCTCACGGCGCCCCAGCCGATCGTGAGGGTGATGTCCCGGCTGTGCGTGCCGGGAGTGAACGACTCCGGGTGGGCCACGACGTGCGTGACCATGACCCCGCGGAGCGCGGCGAGGGGCACCGTCTCCGTCGTCGCGGTCGCGGTCGCGGGCGCGCCCGGCTCGGAGAAGTCATCGGCGTGCGCGATGACGAGGCGTTGCGGCGTCACGACCAGGACGGTGACGTGGCGGCGGACCGACTCGTCGTCGAAGGTGGTCTCCTGGTGGACGAGGTGGGAGACGACCTCGTCCCCTGCGACCGCTGACTCCACCACGTCGCACACGAGCGCCGGGTAGTACCCGGCGCGGGTCACGGCGAGGGTGAGGTCCTCGGGAAGGGCTCGATCCTGCTCCTGGGAGACGCGGCGCATGGGCCCCATCCTTGCACTCCTGCTCAGGTCATCCGGCGACGACCGGGGTCCTTGCGCACGAGGGCGGGCCGCACGACGACCTCGGCGCCCAGGGTGTCGACACCACCCGTCCAGGCATTGACCGGGTTGAGCTCGACGCTGGCCAGCTCGGGATGGTCGTCGGCGAGGACGGAGAGCCTGGCCACCAGGTCCCGGAGGGCCGCCCGGTGGACGGGCGCTGCGCCGCGGTGTCCGGCGAGCAGCGGGGCCGCCTTCACCCCTGAGATGAGGTCACGGACGTCGACGTCGGTGAGGGGCGGGATGCGGTGGGCGATGTCCTCGAGCAGCTCCGTCGGTGGCCCCGCGACGGAGAAGCTCACGACGGGGCCGAAGAGCGGGTCCTCCTGGGCCGTGAGGACGCACGAGACCCCCGGCACCGCCATCCGTTGCACCACGAAGGTGCCCTCCCCCATGGCCCCGAGGCGGTGGCTCAGAGACTCGTAGGCATCGCGGACCGCCTCCGCGTCACCGAGGTCGCTTCGCACGCCGACGATGCCCGGCTGGTGCCGCACCACGGGGGACGTCGACTTGAGGATGACCGGGTAGGTCAGCCTCTCGGCCGCCGCCACCGCGTCGTCCGCCGACTGCACGGGGACCGCCGGCCAGAGACGGATGCCGTAGCTGTCGAGCAGCTCGGCGGCCTCGTCCCGGGTGAGGGCCCGACCTTCGGGGCTCTCGGCGAGCACCCGGTCGATGAAGGCCTCCGCGCGGACTCTGTCGATGCCCGTTGGCGCCACAGGTGCACCGCGGTCCCGTGCCCGCCACTGGGCATAGCGGGTCACCGCGTTGAGCGCCCGGATGCCGTCCTCGGGCATCGTGTAGGCGGGCACGATGCGCTGGGTGCCGTCGACCTCCTCGTAGCTGAGCCCCCCCTCGACCCCCCGCATGCCGAGGAAGGTCGCGACACAGGGCTTGTGGTGGCGCGCAAGGACCGAGCGGACCGCCGCCGTGACGTCCTCGTCCAGGGTGAGGAGCGGCGGGATGAAGCCGGCCACGACGCTGTCGACATTCGGGTCGGCGAAGGCGGCCTCGAGCGCGCTCGCGAACTCCTCGGCCGTGGCCTGAGGCAGCAGGGAGACCGGCCCGTGGGTCACCTCGAGGCCCCAGCTGAGGCAGGCGGAGGCGCTGATCGAGCCGAGGGCGTCCGAGTTGCCGACGATCGCCACGCGCTGCCCTGCAGGCAGCGGCTGGTGCAGGGTCAGCTGGGCGACGTCGAAGAGCTGGTGGATGTTCTCGACCCGGATCACCCCCGCCTGGCGCAGCAGCGCGTCGAAGGCCTGGGGCGGCACCTCGGTGCGTCGGGTGCGGTGTCCGGGGGGCGCGGCGAAGCTCGACACACCGGACGAGACGACGATGACCGGCTTCACCATCGCCAGCTGTCGCGCGATGCGGGAGAACTTGCGGGGGTTGCCCATCGACTCCAGGTAGAGGCCCACGGTGTCGGTGTCCGCGTCGTCGATCCAGTACTGCATCAGGTCGTTGCCGGAGACGTCGGCCCGGTTCCCGGCCGAGGCGAAGACCGAGATCCCGAGACCGCGTCGAGCCGCTGAGGCGAGCACTGCGATGCCGAGGGCGCCGCTCTGGGCGAAGAGCCCGAGCCGGCCCGCCGGGGGCACGACCGGGGCGAGGCTGGCGTTCAGCCGCACGTCCGGGTGCGTGTTGATCAGGCCGAAGCTGTTGGGACCGACGAGGCGCATCCCGGCCAGGCGCACCTCCCGGCGCAGCTGCTCCTGCAGCCGCGCGCCCTCGTCGCCGGCCTCACCGAAGCCGGAGGAGAGGACGAGCAGGGCCTTGACGCCGGCTCGAGCACACGCGCGGACCACTCCCTGGACCTGCTCGGCGGGCACGAGGACGACGGCCAGGTCGATGGGCCCCGGGGCGTCCTCGATCGACCGGTAGGCGGGCACGCCCTGCAGCTGGTCGACCTCGGGGTGGATCGCGACGAGGTCGCCGCGGTAGCCGGACTGCAGCACGTTGGCCAGGACCATCGCGCCGACGGAGCCCTCGCGGCGGCTGGCACCGACGAGGGCCACCCGCTCCGGGAAGAGGATCGTGTGCATGCTCCGCGACTCGGCCCGGTGCTCCCGGGAGAGCGCCACGGCCTTGGAGTGCTCGGTCGGCTCGATGGCGAAGGACAGCTCGACGACGCCGTCCTCGACCCGGTGGGCGACCTCGTAGCCGGCGTCCTTGAAGACCATGAGCATCTTGCGGTTCTGGGGCAGCACCTCGGCGGTGAACTTCTCGATACCGAGCTCCCGAGCGATGGCGGCGAGGTGCTCGAGGAGGACGGACCCGATGCCGCGGCCCTGGAACCGGTCGGAGATGTTGAAGGCGACCTCTGCCGAGGCGGTCCCGGGCAGCCGGTCGTAGCGGCCGACGCCGATGATGTCCTCCCCCACGGTCGCCACGAGGGCGACCCGGTCGCGATAGTCGACATGGGTGAAGCGGTGGACGTCTCGGTCGCTCAGCTCCTTGAGGGGGGCGAAGAACCGGAGGTAGATCGACTCGGCGGACTGGGCGTTGTGGAACCGGCGCAGGGCATCGGCGTCATCCGGCGTGATCGGTCGCAGGTGTGCCACCGACCCGTCGCGCAAGACGACGTCGGCCTCCCACTCCTCCGGGGGCGCGGGCACGAGCGTGCCGGCTTGATCCTCAGCAGACCTCGTCTCGGCGTCGGGCATGGCGCCATCGTGTCACGACGTCGTGCCGACGCGGCGACATGCCAAGGTGAACTCATGGAGTTCCAAGAGGTGGTCCGCCGTCGCCGTATGGTGCGTCGCTACGACCCAGACCGCCCGGTGCCCGACGAGGTCCTGAAGGACTGTCTCGACAACGCAGTCCGTGCCCCGAGCGCCGGGTTCAGCCAGGGCTGGGACTTCCTGGTCCTGCGGACCGGCGCCGAGCGCGACCGCTTCTGGGCGGCCACGACGGAACCGGGCGAAGCAGCGGACGCGTGGCTGAGCGGCATACAGGCCGCCCCCGTTCTCATCCTCTGCCTCTCCCACAAGGACGCCTACCTGGACCGCTACGCGCAGCCGGACAAGGGTTGGACCGACCGCAGCGAGAGCCACTGGCCGGTGCCCTACTGGGACATCGACACAGGCATGGCCGGGCTGCTCATCCTGCTCACGGCCGTGGACGCCGGTCTTGGCAGCCTCTTCTTCGGCGTGCCCGCCGAACGGCACGCCGCCGTCCACGATGCTCTCGACATCCCGTCGAGCAGGTCGATCGTCGGTGTGGTCTCCCTCGGCTACGCCCTGCCGGGACCGAAGAGCCCGAGCCTACGACGGCACCGGCGCACCGGGGCCGAGGTGAGCCACTGGGGCCGGTTCGGAGAGCAGTAGCCCCGCGCGTCAGCCCCCCTGCTGGTCGGCGCTCTCACCGGTGTCCTGGCTGATCGCCTGCACGACGCCACCGGTCTCGTCCTGCGACATGGACCGCGCGATGTCGGCCTGGGAGATCATGCCGACCACGTCCTCGCCGTCCACCACGGGGATGCGGCGGACCTGGTTCTGGATGAACGCGTTGAGGACGGCCTCCTCATCGTCGTCGACGTTGACGACGACGACGGTCTGCGTGCTGATCTCACCGACTGTCGAGGTCGTTGGGTCGAAGCCCTCCGCGATGCCGCGCACCACGATGTCGCGGTCGGTGATCATGCCGGCGAGCTGGCCGGAGGCGTCCTTGATCGGCATCGACCCGACCCCCGACTCGCGGAGCGCCTGGGCGGCCGCGACGAGCGTGTCCCCCTCGTTGAGGCACTGTGCAGGGCTGCTCATCAGGTCACGTGCGGTGGGCATCGGCTTCCTCCTCACCGAACGGCCCTGCGGCTCGGGCGCCGCGGCGTCAGGCCGTCCTTCGACGCTACTCATACCCACTCGTGGGTGAACCGCTCCGGCGGGACAACCGGGTTCGACGGCGTGGCAGTGCATGGCCGTCACCGGGCTGGGAGATGATGGGGTGTTCGCACGTCGACCGCAAGGAGCACGACTCGGCATGGCCCGCCGCACCACGACCGCACCGCCGGAGGACTTCGAGGAGAAGATCGTCGGGATCGACGTCGAGGAGGAGATGCAGAACGCCTTCCTCGAGTACTCCTACTCCGTCATCTACTCCCGGGCCCTCCCCGACGCCAGGGACGGGCTCAAGCCAGTGCAGCGGCGCATCCTCTACGGCGCCAACGAGCTCGGCCTACGGCCGGACCGGGGGCACGTCAAGAGCCAGCGGATCATCGGCGAGGTGATGGGCAAGTACCACCCGCACGGTGACCAGGCGATCTACGACGCCCTCGTCCGGATGGCGCAGCCCTTCACCCTCCGGCTCCCACTCATCGACGGCCACGGCAACTTCGGCTCCCTCGACGACGGGCCCGCTGCCGCTCGCTACACCGAGGCACGCCTCGCGCCGGCCGCGCTGCTGATGGTCTCGGGCCTCGACGAGGACACCGTCGACTTCGTCCCGAACTACGACGACACGCAGCTGCAGCCGAGCGTGCTCCCGGCCGCCTACCCCAACCTGCTCGTCAACGGCGCCTCCGGGATCGCCGTCGGCATGGCGACGAACATGCCCCCGCACAACCTCGTCGAGGTGATCGGGGCCGCGCGCCACCTCATCGACCACCCGGACTGCTCGCTCGAGGACCTGATGAAGTTCGTCCCCGGACCCGACCTGCCGGGCGGCGGCCGGATCGTCGGGCTCGAGGGCATCCGGGACGCCTACCTGACCGGCCGCGGCAGCTTCCGCACCCGAGCCACCGCTCGGATCGAGTCGGTCACGCCGCGGCGCAAGGGCATCATCGTCACCGAGCTGCCCTACCTCGTCGGCCCCGAGAAGCTGTTCGAGAAGATCAAGGACCTCGCCGACAGCAAGAGGCTGCAGGGCATCTCGGACCTCAAGGACCTGTCCGACCGGCAGAACGGCATGCGCCTCGTCATCGAGGTGAAGAACGGGTTCAACCCCGAGGCGGTCCTCGAGCAGCTCTACAAGCTGACGCCGATGGAGGAGAACTTCGGCATCAACAACGTCGCCCTCGTCGACGGGCAGCCGCGCACCATGGGCCTCAAGGAGCTGCTGCGCGTCTACGTCGACTTCCGCACCGACGTCGTGCGCCGCCGCTCGGCCTACCTGCTCGGCAAGCGCGAGGAGCGGCTCCACCTCGTCGAGGGCCTGCTCATCGCGATCCTCGACATCGACGAGGTCATCCAGCTGATCCGATCCTCGGACGACGCAGCCACGGCCCGCACTCGGCTCATGGACGTCTTCGACCTGTCCGAGGCGCAGGCGACCTACATCCTCGACCTGCAGCTGCGTCGCCTGACGAAGTTCTCCCGGATCGAGCTCGAGTCCGAGAAGACCGACCTCGAGCGCGAGATCGAGTCGCTGCGGGCTCTCCTCGAGAACGAGAAGCTCCTGCTCAGACTGGTCTCCACCGAGCTCGCCGACGTCGCCAAGGCGCACGGCACGCCGCGACGCACGGTCCTGCTCGAGAGCTCCGGCCAGGCCGCTGCGACGACACCGCTCGAGGTCGCGGACGACCCGTGCTGGGTCCTGTTGTCCTCGACGGGCCTGCTCGCTCGCACCTCGAACGGCGAGGCGCCGAGCGCGGACGGCCCGCGGGCGAAGCACGACGCCATCATCGGGGCGGTCCCCACGACCAACCGCGGCGAGTTCGGTCTCGTCACGAGCGCCGGGCGGATGGTCCGCCTCTCGGCACTCGATCTGCCGACCCTGCCCCCCACCAACGGCGCCCCGAGCCTGTCCGGCGGTGCGCCGCTGGCCGCCTACGTCGACCTCACGGGCGGGGAGGAGCCGGTCACGATCGTGCCGATCGGCGAGAAGGCCCCCGCCCTCGCCCTCGGCACCGCGCAAGGGGTCGTCAAGCGGGTCACGGCCGAGGCGCCGAAGAGCGCGAGCTGGGACGTCATCAACCTCAAGGACGGCGACCGGGTCATCGGGGCGGGGCCGGCCGGTGACGAGGCACTCGACCTGGTCTTCGTCACGAGCGACGCGCAGCTGCTGCGCTTCGGTGCCGGCAACGTCCGGCCCCAGGGCCGCAGCGCCGGGGGCATGGCCGGGATCCGGCTGTCGTCGGGCGCCGAGGCGGTCTTCTTCGGGGTCGTCGACCCACGCCGGGACGCCGCGGTGGTGACCTCGGCCGGATCATCCGCCGCGCTGCCCGGCACCGAGGGTGGGTCCCTCAAGGTCACTCCCTACGCCGAGTACCCGGCGAAGGGACGCGGCACGGGAGGTGTCCGCTGCCACCGGTTCCTCAAGGGCGAGGACCGACTGATCCTCGCCCACGCCGGCAACACGCCCCTGCGAGCGAGCGCCGCCAACGGCGTCGCAGTCGAGCTCCCGCCGGCCGACGGCCGCCGGGACGGGTCCGGGATGCCGAGCACCCAGGTGATCGGCCGGATCGCCTCACCCGTCACGGCGGACGTGACGTCGTGACCGACCGGCACCCGGCGACCGTCGGTCACGCCAAGCCCGCACCGGACGCGTGCTCGGTGCTGTGGGGGCGGGACGGGACGAGCGCCTACGGCACCGCGGCCCGGGCCGGCTTCTTCGTCGTGATCGAGCAGCCGGGTCCTTGGGGCCGCAGGGCGGCGGAGGAGTCGCACCTGCCACGGCAGGTCGGCCAGGAGCTCGACGCGCGGGCGGCGAGCGCCGGCGGCCGCTTCATGCTGATGCGCAGGCCCGGCCCCCACGTGGACCGACACGGCCGGCACCGGGTCCTCGTCGCGTATGCGGGCGGGGCGGTCGCCGACGCGTGGCTGCTCGCGGGCGACCTCGATCGTGCGGAGGACCTGCTCTCGCTCGACTGGGCAGGGTTGGCCGGCGGTCACGTCGACGCCGTCGCGGCCTCGCTGCCTCGGGCGGAGCCGAGCCCGCCAGTGCTGCTCATCTGCACCAACGGCCGACGGGACGTCTGCTGTGCGGTCCGAGGCCGTCCTCTCGCCTCGGCCGCGGCCGACCTCGAGCCGGAGCGGGTCTGGGAGGTCTCCCACACGGGAGGGCACCGCTTCGCCCCCACCGGTGTCCTGCTGCCCTGGGGCGAGGCCCTCGCCCGGCTGGACGAGGGGACGGTGGCGCAGACGCTCGAGGCGAGCTTGCGCGGTGAGCTCCCGGCTGGTCTGCTCGGCCCCACCCACGACCGCGGCAGGTCGGCGCTGCCCGGCGACCTGCAGGCCGCCGAGTCCTTCGTCCGTCACCTCGTCGCCGAGACCCGCCTCACCTCCCTCACCACCGAGACCGTCCCAGCGGACACCGGCACGCGCCCCGCGGACGGGTCGGCCAGCCACGCGCGCGTGCGCCACGCAGACGGACGCGAGTGGCTGGTCCGGGTGACGCGCCGCAACACCGGTCTCCAGCGGCCCGAGTCCTGCGGCAAGGCCGCGGTCGACGTGCACGAGTACGAGGTCACGCTCGCAGGCTGACCCCTCCGGTCACCACGGCTTCGGATAGGTGTTGCCCCCAGCCCCGGGCGGGACGGTGCCGTTGCCGAGCTGCCGGTCGCGCTCCATGGTGTTGCGCTTCTGCCGCTCCTGCAGCTGGCGCTGCAGTCCTTCGCTCGGCACCTGTTCCGGGTCGGGCGTCGGCTGCGGTGTCGGGCCGGGGGCAGGCTGGGACTGGGACTGGTCCTGGGGAGCCGGAGACGGCTGCGTGGGTTCCTGGCCCTGGCTCTTGCTTTCCATGCGTTGCTGCGCGTCCTGCAGCTGCTGCCCGGTCTGCCCGCCCTGCTCCGGCACGTCGCAGAGCGGCGGCCGCTCCCTCGTCGTCTCGAGCCCCTTTGCATAGAACTGCTGCCACTCCAGAGTGCGCTCCCGGGCCTTCGCCTCGTCGCCCAGGCGCTCGTAGGTCAGGCCCAGGTTGACGCGGACCTTGCACTCGTCGAGCCCGCCCTTCGGCACCTGGCCCAGCGCCTTCTCGAACCAGGGCCGCGCCTCGTCATAGCGGGGCACCAGCAGGTAGGCGTCGCCCATGGCGAACGACGCCCGGAACGGCTCGACGACGTTCACCCAGCCCTGGCGCTGCGCCCATTCCAGGGTCACGGCCTCCTGCCCCTCGCGGTAGGCCGCCAGCGTCTGGTCGTGCACGACGTTGAGGCTGACCAGCTTTGCGGCCAGGAGGAGGGCGGCGAGCACGACCGGAGCCGAGGCGAGAAGCATCCGGCGGCGGAGGCGCCGACGCTCGGGGCGGCGCGTCTCACCCGCGCGCCCATGACCAGCTCGGGGACGGTTGCCGGCCACCCGGGGCCCCAAGCGCGACGCCGCTTGCGCTCCGACGCTGGTCCCATCTCTCGCTCCCCTCACCTCAGTCGTCATGCCCGCACCTCCCGTCGGCGCGTGCGCAGCAGGGTCGCCCCCGCGCTCCCGAGCTCCCATGCCGCGAGGCCCGCGACTCCGAGCAGTGGCGCCCAGTAGAGCTCCTCCCGCCCCAGGGCGGCGGCCCGTTCCCTCTCCTCGGCCGTGCCGAACCGGCTGGCGTCGATCCCCGCGACCAGCCCGTCGACGCTCTCACCGGCGCTGCGGTGGACGTAACCCACCCCGAGCTGCTGCGCGAGCTGACGCAACCGGTCCTCGTCGATGACCGACACGGCGTCCTCGCCGGTGCTGGGGTCGCGGATGTAGGCGGTGCTCGTGCCGTACCGGGACAGGGTGCCTTTCATCCGACCGCCCTGCGCGGTGCCGTAGCCGAGCACCGCACCGCCCTGGACAAGGCCTGCTGCGACGGTGAACGGGGCCGGCTCGCCCGCAGCCGTCTGTTCCCCGTCGCCGAGGTAGTACACGATCCGTCCGCGATCGGGATGAGCCTTGTCGGCACTCGTCAGGAGCGCCGCGAGCCGATCGTTCGCCTCCGTGACGCTCGAGCCTCGCGAGAACTCCGAGGGCTCCGGGGCGAGGGTCTCGACGGCCGCCTCGAGGGCTGTCGTGTCCGTGGTCAGGGGCAGCCGCACCCGGGCGTCCGAGTCGAAGGTGACGATGCCGTACCGGGCGCCGGGCAGTGCTGCCGCGATGGCCAGGACATCTGCTCGAACCCCCTCGAGGCGCGGCCGCTCCCCTCCGTAGTCCTCGGCCACCATGCTGCTCGTCGTGTCGACGACGAAGTAGACGTTGAGGTTCGTCGCCGTCGCCTCGACCTGCCCGCCGGGCAGCGCCGGACGGAACGACGCGAGGGCCAGGAGGACGGCGGCCGTGGTGAGCCGGCCGTGCCGCCCCCACGTCTCCCCCGGCAGGCCGCCTGCGGCCGGGTTCCACCACACGGCGGCGAGGACGGCGGCGAGCAGCACGAGCAGGACCGGCCAGGGCAGCAGTGGCACGAAGGTCATGACCGCCACCTGCGGCTCGCGGCGACGGCCGCGACGAGTGCCACGGCCGCCGCGCCCACCGGTAGGCCGGGGTCGTCGGTGCGCAGGCTGCGAGCGGCCGACGCGATGACCGTCGCCTCCTGGGCCTGGACGGACTGGACGATGCCGCCGATCGCCTCACGGTCACTCATCGCGTAGTAGCGCCCGCCGGTGCCCTCGACCACGTCTCGCAGCTCGAGCGACTCGCGCGACGACCCGTCCGGCTCGGGGCTGAGCCCGTAGACCCGGACCCCCTTGGCTCTGGCCAGCTCACCGGCATCGGTCAGGTCGACCAGGGGTCGTCCGGCCACCTCGTTGTCGGTGGCGAGGACGACCGAGCGGGCTCGCTGGGTCTCGGCGCGGTCGAAGCTCGTGACGCAGGTGGCCAGGCCGTCCCCGATGAGGGAGGTCCCCCAGCCGTTGAACGTCCCTGCGAAGAACGAGTCCTGGGACGTGCCCCCGGTGAGCGCCCGCTCCGCCGTGTCGAGCTCCTCGTTGATGTAGTCGTAGTCGTCCGTCAGCGGGAAGACGGTCGCGGCGGAGCCGTTGAAGATGACCATGCCGATCCGCTCGCCCTCGAAATCCGTGACGAGCCGGCGGAAGGTACGCACGAGCTCGGCATCGTAGGTGGCCATCGAGCCCGACACGTCGAGGCACAGCACGATGTCGCGGCTGCGGGACTCGGGCCGCTCGACCGTGGTGTCGACCGGTCGGGCAGCCCCGACCAGGCTGGCGGCCGCGAGCAGGGCGGCCGCCCCGGCCAGGACGCTCGTGCGCACCCGATGTGCGCGCAGCGCGGCGCGGAACGCCGGCAGCCTCGTCAGCGTGTCCGAGTTCGCGACGGGCCGGCGGGAGCGCCGGCTACGGTGCAGGTCGCGCGCGAGGACGGCGACGGCGACCAGCGCCGCGAGGATGAGGCCCCACGGCACGAGCTCCGGCACCCTCAGGTCCACCGGGTCACCGCCTCGCGGGCCAGGGCCGCCGCATCCTCGAGGGTCTCGGCCCGGTGGGTGCCGAACTCGCCCGGATAGAGCACAGCGACGGTCTCGGCGACCGTGGCGAGCCGCTGACGCTCCCCTGACTCGGTCAGCTCGGTGAGCGTCATGGTCGGTGCCAGGATGCCCGACACCTCCTGCACGAAGTGCCGGACCAGCACGCTCAGCTGCTGGTGCGCCTGCCGTTCGGTGACCTCGCCGGACCGGGCACGTCGGACGACCGCGTCGATCTGCCGGAGGTACTCGTGCCGAACCGCGTCGATGCCCGGGGCCGGGACGGGGGCTGGGTGGAGGCGCCGTTCCCGGGTCACCAACCAGACGAAGCCGTACCAGATCACGACCACCGCGAAGAGGCCGATCCCGATCCAGAGCCACCGGGCCTCGTAGGGGTCGGGGGCATAGAAGCCGGGGGGCGGCGCGTCAGCGAGCACGGCGCTGCCTCTCCAGCAGTCCGAGGACCGCAGCGACGACCGCCTCCGACGAGCCGACGCGTGCGTGCGCGATGCCGAGCCGCGACAGCAGCGCGCCGGTCGCCTCGACCCGCCGAGCCCGCTCAGCGGCATACGCCGCCCTCACGCGGGGGTCGAGGCGGACCTCGGCGGGCAGGGCGTAGCCGTCGGCGACGTCGTATGCGCCGACCCCGGCGGGCACCAGGGTCGGGTCCGCGTCCTCGATGGTGAGCCAGAGGATCTCGTGCTGCGCCTGCAGGCGGCGCAGCAGGTCCTCGACCTCGGGGCCGAGCTCGCGGTCATCGGCGAGGACGAGGAGGAGCATCCGGCGACGGACGTGACGGACGAGCCAACGCAGCTGCACCGCCGGGTCGCTCTGGTCGGACGTGAGCTCGGTGGCCGTGTCGATGTCCCGGAGCAGCACCTCGAGGTGTCCCTCGGTGCCACGCAGCTCGTGCGCCTCCGTGCGCTCCGCCGTGCCGCGCACGAGCCCGACGAGGTCGCCGTGGCGGACGGCGAGGTAGCCGAGCAGACCGGCCGCCATGATGGCGACGTCCTTCTTCCGCTCTCCACTCGGCGTCGTCGCCGCCATCCCGCGCCCCGTGTCGGCGACGAAGAGGAGGTGGTGCTTGCGCGTGGCGACGTAGCGCTTGACGAGCGGCGCGTCGTGCCGCGCCGTCGCCTTCCAGTCGATGTCCCGCACCTCGTCGCCCGGGACGTAGCCGCGCAGGTCGTCGAAGTCGAGGCTCCTGCCGTGGAAGAGCGAGGCGTACTCGCCCTCGAGCAGGCTGCGGGCACGACGCCGGGCATGGACGAACAGGGTGCTCTTGACGCGGAGCAGGTGGCTCGTCGGCATGCCCATGACCGCCTAGGGGGTGCGAATCCCGGCGATCATCGCGTCGATGACCGTCTCGACGCGGACGTCGTCCGCCGTCGCCTCGAAGCCGAGGACGACCCGGTGCCGCAGGACGCGGTGGGCGAGCGCCTTGATGTCGTCGGGCACGACATGGCCACGTCCCAGCACGAGCGCGCGGGCGCGCGCCGCGCTGCTGAACGCGATGCTCGCTCGCGGACTCGCGCCGAACTGCACGTATGACGCCAGCCGGGCTTCGATGTAGTCCGCCGGGTGCCGCGTCACGTAGGTGATCCCGACGACGTAGTTCGTGATGGCCGGGTCGATGTAGACCCGTCGGGTGAGCGCCTGCAGGCGCAGCACGTCGTCGAGGTCGACGAGCCGCTGCGGCGGCCGCGCATAGACGCCGGCGTCGATCCGGCGCAGCATGTCCGCCTCCTCGGCGGGCGACGGGTAGTCGAGGACGTCCTTGAGCATAAAGCGGTCGAGCTGGGCCTCGGGCAACGCGTAGGTGCCCTCCTGCTCGATCGGGTTCTGGGTGGCGAGGACGAGGAAGGGGTCGGGCAGGCGGTAGGTCCGGTGACCGATCGAGGTCTGCCGCTCCTGCATCGCCTCGAGCATCGCCGACTGGGTCTTGGCGCTCGACCGGTTGATCTCGTCGAGGAGGACGAAGTTGGCGTGCACGGGGCCGAGCTGGGTGTCGAAGCGACCGGTGCCCTGGTTGTAGACCTGGGTACCGACGATGTCGCTCGGCATGAGGTCAGGGGTGCACTGGATGCGGTGGAAGGTCCCGCGCACGGCCTCGGCGACGGTCTGGGCCGCGGTCGTCTTGGCCAGGCCGGGCACGCTCTCGAGCAGGACGTGGCCACCGGTCAGCAGGGCGACGAGCAGCGTCTCCCGGAGACGGCTCTGGCCGACGACCTTGGCCTCGAAGGCTTCGGAGACCGCTCCGATCGTGCTGGTCGCCCACACCAGCTCGTCCCCCTCGAGGTAGCCGCTCCCCCCGACGTCCGGCGCCAGCTGGAGGTCCGGCTCCTGAGGTGGCAGCATCAGGCCAGCCTGGTCGTTCCCCTGCACGTTGCTCCCCCTGTCGGCGGTCCGGCACCTCCGTCGTCGAGGGCCGCCCGGCGAGTGGGACTCATCGGCTCGTCAGCGCGCCGCTCTCAGAGCGCCATCGTAGACAGAGGTTGCGCGCCCGGGGCGCTCACGCGTCGATTCGCTCCCGGTCGACCTCGGCCGCGGACTCGATGATGAAGTCCTTGCGCGGGGCGACGTCGCTGCCCATGAGCAGCTCGAAGGTCCGCTCGGCCGCCTCGAGGTCGCGCATCGTCACGCGGCGCAGGGTGCGGTGCCGGGGGTCCATCGTGGTGTCGGCCAGCTGGTCGGCATCCATCTCGCCGAGGCCCTTGTAGCGCTGGAGGGGCTGCTTGATCTTCTTGCCCTTCTTCTCCAGCGAGCTGACGGTGCGGCGCATCTCCTGCTCGTTGTAGGTGTAGATCAGCTCGTTCTTCTTCGCACCGTTGTTGATGACCTCGATGCGGTGGAGCGGTGGCATCGCGGCGAAGACCCGGCCGTCCTCGACGAGCGGACGCATGTAGCGGAAGAACAGGGTGAGCAGCAGCGTGCGGATGTGGGCGCCGTCGACGTCGGCGTCGGTCATGATGATGACCTTGCCGTAGCGGGCCGACGCCAGGTCGAAGGTGCGCCCCGATCCGGCGCCGATGACCTGGATGATCGAGGCGCACTCCGCGTTCTTGAGCATGTCCTGGATCGAGGCCTTCTGGACGTTGAGGATCTTGCCGCGGATCGGCAGCAGCGCCTGGAACTCCGAGTTGCGCGCCTCCTTGGCGGTGCCCATCGCCGAGTCACCCTCGACGATGAACAGCTCGGAGCGCTCGACGTCGTGCGTACGGCAGTCGCGCAGCTTCGCCGGAAGCGTCGAGGACTCCAGCGCGTTCTTGCGACGCTGCGTCTCCTTGTGCAGCCGCGCGCTGATCCGCGTCTTCATCTCGGAGACGACCTTCTCGAGCAGCCGCGCCGACTGGTCCTTGTCGCCGCGCTTGGTCGAGGTGATGCGTGCGGTCAGCTCCTTCTCCAGGACCCTGGCGACGATGTTGCGCACGGCCGCGGTGCCGAGGACCTCCTTGGTCTGCCCCTCGAACTGCGGCTCGGCAAGGCGCACGGTCACGACGGCGGTCAGGCCGGCTAGGACGTCGTCCTTCTCGGGTTTGTCGCTGCCGACCTTGAGCCGCCGGGCGTTGACCTCGAGCTGCTTGCGGAAGACCTTGAGCAGCGCCTGCTCGAAGCCCGCGACGTGCGTGCCCCCCTTGGGCGTGGCGATGATGTTGACGAAGGACTGGACGCGGGTGTCGTAGCCCTGGCCCCATCGCAGGGCGATGTCGACCCCGCACTCGCGCTCGACCTCGGTCGGGGTCATGTGGCCGCGCTCGTCGAGGACCGGCACGGTCTCGGTGAAGTGCCCGGAGCCGGTCAGCCGCCAGACGTCCGTGATGCCGGCATCCGGCGCCAGGTAGTCCACGTACTCGGTGATGCCTCCGTCGTGCTGGAAGACCTCCTCGAGGGGTGCGTCGTCGGGGCGGCCCGGCCGCTCGTCGCGCAGTACGAGCCGCAGCCCCGGCACGAGGAACGAAGTCTGCCGCACCCGTGCGGCGAGCGCGTCGTAGTCGAGCTGCGCGTCCTTGAGGAAGATCTGCCGGTCCGGCCAGAACCGGACCCGCGAGCCGGTCACGCCCCTCTTGACCTTGCCGACGACGGGCAGCGACCGCTTCGTCTCGTACGGAGTGAAGGGTGCGTCCGGCGAGTGCACGCCCACGGCGTCCTTGAAGCTGCCCGGCTCACCCCGCCGGAAGCTCATCCCGTAGGTCTTGCCCCCGCGGTCGACCTCGACGTCGAGCCGGGCGGACAGGGCGTTGACGACGGAGGCGCCGACGCCGTGCAGACCGCCCGACGCGGCATACGACCCGCCGCCGAACTTGCCGCCCGCGTGGAGCTTGGTGAAGACGACCTCGACACCGGACAGGCCGGTCCGCGGCTCGATGTCGACGGGGATGCCGCGCCCGTTGTCGTGCACCACGATCGAGCCGTCGGCACCGAGCACGACCTGGATCTCGGTGCACACGCCGGCGAGGGCCTCGTCGACCGCGTTGTCGATGATCTCCCAGAGACAGTGCATGAGGCCGCGCTGGTCGGTGGACCCGATGTACATGCCGGGTCGTTTGCGGACGGCCTCGAGTCCCTCGAGGACCTGCAGGTGGCGGGCGGTGTAGTCGCCGTTGGTGGAGGCGGGGCGGGCGGCGGATGCCAAGGGTCGTTTCCTCTTTCGTGCGCGTCCCGGACGGGCTCGCGCACCGGCCGGCGACAGCATGCTAACGACCGCCCGCGACAGCGTCGGGCAGGCTCGCGGCTCCGGCCGGGTGCGACGGGCCGCGGAGGACGCCCGGGATGGGGTGCTGGACCCGGCGAGTGGGTAACGATCCGGGTGTCAGCGCGTCTCAACCGACGAGCCTGCGCCCCGGGAAGGAATGAACGTGTTTCACTGTTGGAACGTCCACGACATGCGATGGCGCAGGATCGGACGGCCAACTGGCCAACGTGAGAGCCCCATCGAACGTCTGAGTGATATGGAAGGGTCTCCCTCGCGGGTGGGCCCCGAGGGAAGAGAGAAGGCGAGAACGAGATGAACACAGCACTGGCACCCGAGCTGACGGCGGCGGACCGCTGTGACCGGTGTGGCGCGCAGGCCTACATTCGTGCTCGCCTCGTATCCGGTGGCGAGCTGCTCTTCTGCGCTCACCACGGTCGCGAGCACCTGCCCGCCCTCCAGGGCCAGGCGGTCGAGATCCACGACGAGAGCGCCCGACTGTCCGAGACTCCGGGGATCGCCCCGATCGACGAGCGGTGACGCACTGACGCCTGTCACGGTGGCGGTGGGCCTCGCCATGGTGGTGGGGACCATCGGCATCGTCGTGCCGGTCCTGCCCGGCCTGTTCCTCGTCTGGGGCGCGAGCGCCGTCTGGGCGCTGGTCGAGCAGGACCGCACGGCTTGGGTCGTGCTCGCCGTCACGACCATGCTGTATGCCGCTGGGCTCGTTGCCCAGTACAGCCTCCCGGGCCGCCGGCTGCGGGAGGCCGGGGTCGGGACGAGGGTGGTCGTCCTGGCCCTCCTAGCCGCAGTGGTGGGGTTCTTCGTCGTCCCCGTGCTGGGGGCGCCGCTGTTCTTCGTCGGCGCGATCTATCTCATGTCGCGCCTGCAGCTGGGCGACCACGCGAGCGCCGGGCAGGCGACCAGACATGCCGTGCGGGCCATCGGTCTCAGCATGGGGATCGAGCTGCTCACCGCGCTCGCCATCATGACGACGTGGGTCGTCGGCGTCGTGCTCCGGCGCTGATCCGGATCAGGTCACCACTGGTCGCGGCGACGCTTCTCCCATCGCTCCTCGAGCCGTTCCATGAAGGTGCCATGGCTTGCTGACTGCTTGCCCTTGCCTCGGGCCGGGCGGGTCACCGTGCCGTTGGACGCGACCGAGCGCAGCGCGGCCCGGGACGGGGAGACGGCGTACGCGATACCGGCGACCATGACCGCGAAGCCGATGGCCCCCAGCCAGATGAGCGAGCTCATCGCGGAGAAGATCACCAGGGCGAGTCCGGCCACACCAGCCACGACACCGATGACGATGCGTCCCCGTCCCAGATGACGAGACTTCGTCTTCTGGATCCGCGAGGCGAATCGCGGGTCCTCGGCATAGAGCGCCTCCTCCATCTGCTGGAGAAGGGCCTCCTCGTGTTCCGAGAGTGCCACCTGGCACCTCCCTGTACTGTGCGTCCGACTCTGCGGTCCGGTCTGATCCCCGGTTTGTACCCGAATCATACGTGGACTCCCCTTCAGGATAGGTCCGGTTGGCCGTCCTGTGAACCTGAGGGCTCGGGCATGAGGCTCGCCGGCCGGACGGAGCCGGCCCCGAAGCGGGCGCTCGCACGGTCGACCGCGCGGTCCGCCTCGCGCCACCCCCGCTCCGGCTCGTCGAGGGTCGCCTGGATGGGGGTGCCGCGCGACGGCGCGAGACCCTCGAGGCGGACCCCGACGAGCCGGATGCGCGCCCGTTGCAGGCCGAGCCGGTCGAACAGCTCGACCGCGGTGGCGTGGATCTCGCGGGAGACGTCGGTGTGGTTGCGCAGCGTCTTGGCCCGGGTGATCGTCGTGAAGTCGGCGAAGCGGACCTTGATCGAGACGGTGCGTCCGCTCATCCCTGCCGAGCGGGCCCGGGCGGCGGTCCGGTCGGACAGGCGCAGGAGCTCGCGGTGCACGACCTCGGGGTCGTCGACGTCGTGGGCGAAGGTCTCGTCGGCGCCGATCGACTTCTCCTGCCGCTGGCGCTCGACGGGACGGGGGTCACGACCCCACGCGAGCTCGTGCAGGTGGCGGCCGGCGACGTCGCCGAGAGCGCGCTGGAGCGTCTCGACCGGGGTGTGGGCGAGGTCGGCGACGGTCCGCAGGCCGAGCCGGTGCAGCTGCTCCTCGGTGCGGTCGCCGACGCCCCAGATCGCACCCACGGGCAGCTGGTGGAGGAACGCGACGGTCTCGTCCCGCGGCACGACGAGCAGGCCGTCCGGCTTGGCCAGGCCGGAGGCGAGCTTGGCGACGAACTTCGTCGTGGCGACGCCGACCGAGCACGTGATGCCCTGCTCGTCGACGATCGTGTCGCGCAGCATCTGGGCGATCCGGGCCGGGGGCCCGAGCCGCCGCACCGCCCCGGAGACGTCGAGGAACGCCTCGTCGAGCGAGAGCGGCTCGACATGCTCGGTGAAGGTCGCGAAGGTCGCCATGATCGCGTCGGAGATCGCTGCGTAGCGGCGGTGGTCCGGGGGGATGACGACCGCCTGAGGGCAGAGCCGCCGGGCCCGCGCCATCGGCATCGCGGAGGTGACGCCGAAGGCGCGGGCCTCGTAGGTCGCCGACAGCACGACCGACCTTCCGGAGCCCCCGATGATGACCGGCCGGCCGCGCAGGTCGGGCCGCGACAGGAGCGAGGCGGACGCGTAGAACGCGTCCATGTCGACGTGGAGGGTCGTGCACCCGGTGTCGTCGGGCGGCCCGGGCTCGCTGCGGACCGGCACGCTGAACTGCCGTCGGCTCATCTGCGGACCCCCCGGTCGACCCCGCTCGGCCCGGTCTCAGTCGCGACGGGCGATGACGTGGAGGGCGCTGCCGAGGGTGCCGAGGGCCTCACGGCCAGGTCCCCGGACGAGGAGGTCGTCGAGCTCGTCGAGCGCCGCGCGGTCGGCGTCCGAGTCGATGCGGGCGGCCGGTACGAGGTGCGACAGGATGCCGGCACCGCGGGCCTGCTCGATGGTGAAGCCGGCCGTGGTGAGCAGCTCGGTGAGCTGGTCGAGGTCGAAGCGGCGCGGCAGCGGGTCCTGGGACCCCCAGCGCCCCTCGGGGTCGACGATGGTCGCCCTCGCCTGGGCGAACTCGCCGGCGATCGCCTTGGCGAAGACGGTGGCGAGACGGCCGGCGACGATGAGCGAGAGCACCCCCCCGGGCTCGAGGGCCGCCGCCGTCGCCCGGAGGGTGGCGGCAGGGTCGTCGACGAACTCGAGCGTGCCGTGGCAGCACACGAGGTCGAAGGTCTGGCCGGACAGGACCGCGTCGAGGGAGTCGCCGTCGCCCTGGACACCACGGACCCGGTCGGAGACGCCGGCGTCGCGGGCCCGGTCACCGAGCGCTGCGAGGGCGTTGGGACTGGGATCGACGACGGTGACCCGGTGACCGGAGACGGCGAGGGGGACGGCGACGCCGCCCGTGCCGCCACCGAGGTCGAGGACGTCGAGGGAGCGGCCGAGCCGGTCCGTGCAGGTCGCGGCCAGCCGCTCGGTCGCCGCGACGACCGCTGACGTGCGGGCCACGGACCGGTGCTGACCTCGCTGGTCCTCGGCCACGACGTCCTCCTCGGGTGAGACTGGTGCGCTCTCACCCTAGTGCCCTGCACTTCCCGGGCTGGCATGCCACAGCTTGCGCGGAGCGGTCCCCTGCGCGCCCGCCGGCACGAGGTGCCCGGCGCCCCGGGCACCGTGGACACCGGCCCCCGCTGGACGCACGTCGGCGTAGGGCGACTGCCGGTAGCCCGAGGCATGGACGAGGACCCGACGGCCGCTCCGGTGCGCATCCGCCTCGGCGAGCACGGAGGCTCGCTCCTGCGCCGAACGCTCGGCCTCGGCGAGGGCGGCATGGACCGCCGGCGGCCCGCCCCGGGCCCAGGCCTCCTGGAGCGCACTCAGCTCCCAGGCACCGGTGGCCCGGATGGACAGGCCCCTGGGACCGGTCCGGCGGACCACGCCCCGGCAGAGGAGCAGCCAGGAGTGGAAGATCGTGGCGGCATACGGGCCCTGGACGTCCTCGAAGAAGGTCAGGTCGATCGGGCCGGTCGCGTCGTCGAGGGTGAGGAAGACGACGCGCCGCCCGGACCGCACCGGCGGTGTCTGGGTCGCGACCTTGACCCCGGCGACCCACACCTCACGGCCGTTGCGGCCGGTGAGCAGGTCGCGCGCACGACTGACCCCGAGCTCGGTCAGCACCGGCTCGAAGAAGTCGACGACGTGCCCGCTCGCGACGAGGCCGAGCACCTCGAGCTCGGCGCGCACCCGCTCGGGCCCGGTCATCTCGGGCAGGCCGCTCGTCGCGGTCAGCCGGGGTGTGTCGCCGAGGTCGAGGGCCAGCTGGGAGGCGACCGGACGGTCACGTGCGGCCGGCCCCTCGGACTGGGCCGCGGCGAGGGCCCGCACATCGGGCCGGGCCACGGCGTCGGCCGCGGCCACGGCGTCGGCTCGGACCGCACCACGTCGGCCGGCCACGGCACGCCGGCCGCCCGAGCGCCGGGTGCCCGACCACCGGTCGAGCTCGGCGACGTGGAGGAGCAGGTCGCGGCGGGTGACCCTCCCCCGCTCCGTGAGGTCGAGGGACGTGCTGATCCCGTGCACGCCGTCGAAGCCACCCGCGAGGACGAGCCGCTCGACCACCGGCCGGGAGACGTGGGCGCGCTGCCAGAAGTCGGACAGGCTGGCGTACGGCGCCCCTGCGACGATCCGCTCGACCTCGGCCTCGGTGATGCCGTGCACGTCGGCGAGCGAGAGCCGGATCCCGGGCCGACCGTCGGGGTCGAGCTCGTAGCGGTAGCTGCCCGTGCTGACGTTGACGTCGAGCCCGAGGACGGTCACGCCGAAGGCGCGCGCATCGTCGAGGATGAGCCGCTTCGGGTACATGCCCGGGTCGTGCGTGAGGACCCCGGCGAAGAAGGCGGCCGGGTGGTGCGCCTTGAGCCAGGCGGACTGGTAGGTCGGCAGGGCGAAGGCCGCCGCGTGCGCCTTGCAGAAGCCGAACGAGGCGAACGCCTTGAGCACGTCCCAGATCCGGTCGACCTCGGCCGGCTCGTAGCCCCGCGCCCGGGCCGCCGGGCGCCACCACCGCTCGACCCGTTCCTGGCCGTCGGTGCTGCCGAGGGCCCGGCGCACCTCGTCGGCCTCCGCGAGGCTGACTCCGGTCGTCTCGGCGACGATCTTGAGGACCTGCTCGTGGAAGACGACGACGCCCTCGGTCTCCGCGAGCGCGGGCACGAGTGTCGGGTGGAGGCAGTCCCGCTCCCGCCAGCCCTGCCGGGCGTTGAGGAACGGGATGATCATGTCGGACTTGACCGGCCCGGGGCGGAAGAGCGAGATGTCGATGATGAGGTCGTCGAACCGTTCGGGGCCGAACTTGCCGATGAGCTCACGCTGGCCGGGGCTCTCGATCTGGAAGCACCCGAGCGTGCGGGTCGACCGGATCAGCTCGAACGTCTCCTCGTCGTCGTGCGACACCTGGGCCTCGTCGTCGAGGTCGACGTGCACGCCCTCGACCCGGGCGACCTCGTCGACCGCGTGGGCCATCGCCGACTGCATGCGCACGCCGAGGATGTCGAGCTTGAGCAGGCCGAGCGTCTCGACGTCGTCCTTGTCGAACTGGCTCATCGGGAAGCCCAGCCA
>DASSTN010000100.1:0-28793 GCA_035707905.1 Intrasporangium sp. | reverse complement strand
GATGCGGGCGGCCGCGGCGAGGCTCTGCTCGGCCTCGGTGTCGACCTTGCCGAACACGATGTCGGGGTGCTGCTCGGACGCGGCCTCGTAGACGGGCGCGAACATCCGACACGGGCCGCACCACGAGGCCCAGAAGTCGACAAGGACGATGCCGCCGTCGGTGATGGTCGACTCGAAGTCGGTGCTGGTCAGGTTGCGGGCGCTCACGGGATCTCCTTCTGGCTCTGGCTTCATATTATACCCCGGGGGGTATAAGGGGAACACTGGTCGAGCGGGATGCATTCCCGCGACCTGCCGTCCTCTCCGGCGCCAAGATGCGCCGGGGGTCAGTGCCGGCTGCCACCCCCGGCCAGCAAGCGCAGCTCGCTGCGGTGCTCGAGCCCGAGCTTCTCGAGCAGTGACGACATGTGCGTCTTGACCGTCGCCTGGCTGATGCCGAGCGCCTCGGCGATACCGGCGTTCCCCGGGTCACCATTGGGCCCGGTCACGAGGTCGACCACCGCCCGCTCCCGGGGCGACAGCACGGCGAACGGGTCGGCCGGCACCTCCTCGTGCGGCCCGAGGCGCGTCACGAGGTTGGCCTGGATCTCGAAGCAGCGCTGGGACAGCGCCGAGAGACGGGCACCGAGGCCCTCCGTCTCGTCGCGCGACTCCAGCGTGCGAGCGAGCTCGGTCAGCTCCGCCGCGAGCTCGGTCAGCCCGTGTGCGGCCGCGTTGACGGCCGTGAGCCTGCCGGACCGTCCCTCGTCCTCGAGCTCCGGGTAGACGAGCCGGAGGTTGAGCCGGCGGTTCGGGTGACCGGCCTGGAGCCGATCGACCACCAGGCCGGCGAGCCACTCCATCGCACGAACGGTCTCGTCGGTGAAGGCCCCGGCGGTGTCGGACAGGGCACCCATGAGCCCGATCACCTCCCCGCCCTCGAGGCCGAGCAAGGGGACCACCACGCAGTCCTTGGACAGCTCGGGATCCCCGAAGCGCAGCCCTCTGTTGAGCAGGGCGCCGTCGTCATCGCTGTACCGGTAGGGCCGCCGGCTCGCGAGGATCCACGCGGTGAGCCCGCTCGGCCCGTAGGTCACCGACCCCGCTTCCTCGAAGGTGTCGTTGGAGAAGAGGTACGGGTAGGACACGCACTGGTCCGCTGGAGTGACCAGCGCGACGTAGAAGTCGTCCACCGGTGCGATCGCCCCGACCGCGGCGCGACAGGCGTCGTAGACCCGGAACAGGTCGTTCCGGTCGGTCTCACGGATCACCTGGTCGGCGTGTCGCAGTGCCCGCAGCGCCGCGTCCGACAGTCCCCTGCTCATCTCGAGCTCCCTGACGACCCCTGTCTCACGGCTTCCATACTCGCGGTAAGGCCTGGCGTCGGCCAGCGCACGCGCCGGGTGGGCTCGGCCGGAGGATGAGGCGGCCCTTCCATCCGCGACCGATGGCCGGTTGCTGTCGCCGGTGGCAGCCTGTCTAGGCCCGGTCACGCGACGGGGCCGCCGGGACATCCAGGGGGGACCGCCCCGGCATCCTCCGACGCGCCGGTCCCTGGTACATCGGAGGGAATACCAGGGGCCGGGACCGCGCCAACCGCCCAGCCGTAGGCGGGCCCGGCGCCATGCGAAGGAAACTCAGCGGCAAACCGTCCCCGCTTGCGCGACACTGCTCCCCATGGGAGTCCACGTCCACAACATCACGTTCGACTGCGTGAACGCGCGACCGCTCGCCGACTTCTGGGCCGGGCTGCTCGGCTGGAACGTCTTCTACGACGACGACCCGGAGGTGCTCGTCGCGCCGGCCTTCCCCCAGCAGGGGACCGGCCTGCTCTTCATCCCGGTGCCCGAGGGCAAGACCGCGAAGAACAGGGTGCACCTCGACCTCAGCCCCGATGGCGCCACCCGGGACGAGACGGTCGAGCGAGCGCTCGCGGCCGGCGCGAGCATCGTCGGCGACCACCGCAAGGACGACGGCTCGGGCTGGGTGACGCTCGCTGACCCGGAGGGCAACGAGTTCTGCATCGAGCGCGGTGAGCAGGAGCGCCCCCGGGAGACGCGCGCGATCCGGATCGGTTGAGCCGCAAGCCTTCTCGTATGCCGCTGAGCCGGCTCCCGCTGGTCAGCGCGGTGGGCGTGCCGTGGGCTGGGTCTCGGGGAGGCCCACGAGGACGAAGGCCTCGACCGGCTCGCCCTTGCCCTTGAGCTCAAGCGGGCCGAGCGGTTCGGTGACCGCATCAGGCAGTCTGGACAGGGTTCCGGCCGTGATCGCGACCCTGCCGACCGGGGCCCGGCCCTCGATGCGTGAGGCGACGTTGACGGCGTCGCCGATGACGGTGTGGGTCCGGCCCCCCTCGCTGCCGAGCAGGCTGACGAGCACCACCCCGGTGTTGATGCCGACCCGGAAGCGTGGCCAGCCCGGGTGCTCCTGGGCGATGCGCCCGGTCCGCTCCTGCAGCTCGAGGCCCGCTCGAGCGGCGCGGAGGGCGTGGTCGGGCTGGTCGCCGAGGCGGTTGAAGGTGACCATGAGCGCGTCGCCAATGATCCGGTCGACCTGGCCCCCGTGCCGCTTGACGACGGCGGGCACGGCGACGCTGAAGTAGGTGTTGAGCATCTCGGTGACCTGGGCCGGGTCGTGCGCCTCCGAGAAGGTGGTGAACCCGTGCAGGTCGGCGAAGAGGATCGTCATCTCCCGATGACCCGCCACGGTGTCCTCGGTGTAGAGCCCGGCGAAGCGCTCCTCGTGCCACGACTGCTGCGCGCCCCACGCGACGAGGGCGAAGGCACCGAGGAGCAGCACGTGCCACTCCCACCAGCTGTAGTGCCAGTTCGGTGCGACGGTGACGGCGATCATCGCCTCGGCCAGCAGGACCAGTGCTGCGGCCATCGCCGCTGGCAACAGGCCGCGTCGGCGCCGCCAGAGCCGGACGTAGGCGACGGCCGAGCCCGCGAAGAGCAGCGTCGCGAGGATGGCGGCCACGAGCATGACGCCCGAGGCCCGCTCGAGCCCCGGGCCCTGCTCGAAGGGAGGCACCCGCCACAGCGACAACGCGGCCCAGAGACCCATGAGGGCGAGAAGGGCGAAGCGCAGCAGGCGCGCGACCCGCACCGAGCGGACCGGCCGGTCGAGGACGGCAGGCAGCACGGAGGCCGCGGCGAAGAGCGAGCCGAGGGCGATCCCGACGGGGGTCGCGAGGTTGAACCCGGCGCCGGCGGCGGGAAGGAGCATGTGCGGCGTGGCGAGGGCGTGCAGTCCGAGGAAGCCGGCCGCCGAGAGGAAGGCGAGCGAGACGAACATGACCCGCACGTCACCGCGCCTCGACGCGGCCGACCCGGTGCCGTAGGCGACGGTCGCGCTGAGCACCGCGGCGCCGAGGACCAGCCAGAAGTGCACCGGGTCGTGCTGGTACTGCTCGTCGAGCCGCGGCTGGAGCCGGAGCAGCGCGAGGCCGGCGAGTGGGATGAGGAGGACGAGGCCGGTCAGCAGCTCGGACGCCGGGCGCCGCTCCACCGGCGCGGGTGCTGCGCCGCCTCCCTCGGGGGGAGTGAACGCACCATCGGGGGCGGCCGCCGCGCCCGTGCTGCTAGGCATCGGCCCGATGGGCCGCGTCGGCGCGACGGGGCGCGTCTGGGCGATGGGGCACGTCCGCCCGAGGGGGAGCGTCGCCGGGATGCGGGGCGGCCGCTTGGCTGAGGGCGAGGAACCGGTGCACCTCGGACAGCACGACCGAGCCTTCCCCGACTGCCGACGCGACCCGTTTGACGGAGCCGCTGCGGACGTCGCCGACGGCGAACAGCCCGGGCACTGACGTCTCGTGCGGCATCGGCGGCCGGTCGAGCACCCACCCTGCCGAGCCGGTGCCGAGCGCCTCGGCTGCCGACCGCGGCAGGACGTCCGACCCGGTCAGGACGAAGCCCCAGCGGTCCCGCGCCACGCCCTCCCCGAGCCAGTCGGTGCGGGGCTCCGCCCCGATCATGACGAACAGCGCATCGGCGGGCAGCCGGCGCTGCTCGCCGGTCTCCCGGTCGGCCACGAGGACCTCGCTCAGCCAGCCGTCACCGCCGCCACCGACCACCTCCGCCTCGGGGACGACCGAGATCGTCGGGCTGGCCGCGATCTCGCCGACGAGGTACTGCGACATCGTCGAGGACAGGTCGGCGGTGCGGATGACGATGGCCACCTCGGCGGCATACCGCTTGAGGTGAAGCGCGGCCTGGCCGGCGGAGTTGCCCCCACCGACGATGACCACGTGTGCTCCCGCCAGGCCGTGGGCCTCGGAGACGTTCGCTCCGTAGAAGACTCCCGAGCCGACCAGGGCCTCGAGTGACGGAACCCCGAGCCGCCGGTAGTCCACCCCGGTGGCCAGGATGACCGAACCCGCCCGGACCTCGCCCGCGTCCTCGAGCTCGACGACGAAGCGCCGCGCCCCGCTGCCCTGGCGCACGCCACTCACCCGGCGGGTCAGGACGAACCGGGCCCCGAAGACCCACGCCTGCTGGAAGCCCCGTTGGGCGAGCTCGGCGCCGCTGAGGCCGCGGGAGAAGCCGAGGTAGTTGCGGATGAGCGAGCTCGTGCCGGCCTGTCCACCCAGGGCACGTTCCTCCACGCACAGCACGGTGAGCCCCTCGGACGAGGCATAGACCGCCGCGGCGAGCCCGGCCGGCCCGGCCCCCACGACCACGAGGTCGACGTCACGGTCCTCCGGCGCGAGCGAGGTGTGGATGCCCCAGGCCTCGAGGATCTCGACGTCCGTCGGGTCGATCAGGACCTCCCCACCGAGGGCGGCCAGGAGCACCACGAGCGGGCCGGCCGGACTGTGGGGCTCCGGCGCCCCGAGCCGGTCGAGCAGGGCGTTCGCCTCGGGCGTGCCTCGGTCCAGGAACGCATGCGGGATCCCGTTGCGGGTCAGGAGGCTGCGCACCGTGTGCCCGCGTACGTCCCGGGTGCCGCCCACGACGACCACCTCCCGTCGGCTGCTCGTCACGCTGCGGGACCAGCCCTGCACGTACTCGGCGACGGTCCGGTTGAACAGCTCGTCCGGGGACGACCATGGCTTGAGGACGTAGTACATGGCGTCACCTCGGGCGACCGACCGCAGGATCTCGTCCGCGGTGCGCCGGTCCGCCCACGCGCCCCACGGCACGAGCAGGGCCCGCCCGGCGTCCGGGTGCAGCGAGCGCACGGCGGCGAGCAGGTCGCTCCCGGTGGTGTCCGTGAGCCAGGCATCGGCGAGCACGAGCGCGACCGGATCGCCGCGGCCCGCCGCGAGCTCGAGCTGCGCCAGCGCAGCCGCCGCACCGAGCTCGCCCCGGACGCGGAAGTCACTGCCGAAGCGGCGCGACAGCTCGGCCTCGATCCGGACGAGGCTGTCGGCGTCCGGGTCCACGGCGAGCAGGAGTGGTCGAGTCATGGTGGGCCCCCGTCCATCCATGCGGCGCGAGTCGCTACCGATCCTGAAAAGGTACGCCCGCGCGGCCTGCCAGCAGAAGGGGTCCAGCGGGCACCCAGCAGAGCATCGTGCGGCGTTCTGGTCGCCACACAGGATCACCACGACCGCGCACAGCCCCGAGCGGTGGCGGCTCCTGGGTCGTCTCTCCTCAGAGCGACCGCAGCGCCGGGAGCAGCTCCTTCTCCGCCCACGCGCAGAAGGCCTCCTGCTGGTCCGCCCCGATCTGGACGAGCGCCAGCTCCGTGAAACCCGCGTCCACGTAGGCCCTGGCCTTCTCGACGACCTGGTCGACGTCGGGCCCACAGGCGACCTGCTCGGCGATGTCCTCGGGCCGGACGGACGCCGAGGCCGAGGCGAAGCCGGCCGGCGTCGGCAGCTCGGAGTTCACCGGCCACCCCAGCCCGGTCCACCGGAACTGCTCGTGAGCCCGCTGCACAGCGGCGTCGCGCGACACGTCATACGCGATGGGCATCTGTCCGACCCTCGGCTTGCCGGAGCCGCCGGCTGCGTCGAAGAGCTCGCCGAGCTCGGCCTTCGGCTCCGTCGCGATCATGAGGTCTGCACGCCTGCCCGCGATGGTGCACGAGTCCTGTCCGGAGCAGGCGATGCCGATCGGCACCCGCTCGTCCGGTAGGTCGTAGAGCCGGGCCGACTCGACCTGGTAGTACGTCCCGCGATGGCTCACCTGCTCACCGCTGAAGAGCAGCTGGATGACCTCCACCGCCTCGTCGAGCATCTCGTGCCGCTGCCCGACGGCCGGCCACCCGTGGCCCACCACATGCTCGTTGAGGTTCTCGCCCGCACCGAGCCCGAGCCGGAACCGGCCCCCGGAGAGGATCTGCATCGTCGCGGCCTTCTGCGCGACGACCGCGGGGTGGTAGCGGATGAGCGGACACGTCACGTAGGTCATGAGCGGGATCCGGGAGGTCACCTGGGACGCCGCGCCGAGGATCGACCACGCGTAGCCCGAGTGGCCCTGCTCCTCGAGCCACGGGTTGAAGTGGTCGCTGATGACCGAGAAGTCGAACCCGGCGTCCTCAGCCCGCTGGATGTCGCGCACGAGCGCGTCGGGCGGCGACTGCTCGCACATCATCGTGTAGCCGATCGAGACCATGGCCCCCGCCTACCCGTTGCCGCCCACGACAATCCCGGATGCCGCTGAAGCGGGCCGGTGCTCCTCGGGCCCTCCCAGCCTGGTGCCGGTCACCACGAGTGATCGCCTCGTCCCACCCGCCTCACGTCGAGTGAGCGCGTGGTCCCACCCGTTTCACGTCGAGTGATCGCCCCGTGCCAGTCGTCACACCCGGTCGCTCTCGGCCTGGCGGGCCCGGGCCTCCTCGCGCAGCTTGAAGCGCTGGATCTTGCCCGACGGCGTCTTCGGCAGCTCGTCCACGAAGTGGATGGCCCTCGGGTAGGCGTGCGCGGCGAACTGCGTCTTGACGAGCTGCTGCAGCTCGGCCACGAGCTCCGGTGAGCCCTCACGCCCGGGGCGCAGGACGACATACGCCTCGAGCACCTCTCCGCGCAGCTGGTCCGGTGCCGCCACGGCGGCCGCCTCCGCGACGACGTCGTGCGTCACGAGGACGCTCTCCACGTCGAAGGGGCTGATGCGGTAGCCGGCCATGATGATGACGTCGTCGTCCCGGGCGGAGAAGAAGAGCCGGCCCTGCTCGTCCTGGGCCGCGGTGTCCCCCGTCAGGTACCAACGGCCGTCCTCGGTGAAGCGTTCAGCGGTCTTGTCGGGGGCGTTGAGGTACCCGGTGAACCACATGAGCGGGCTCGCCGCGGTGTCGATGGCCAGCCGCCCGACCGTCCCGGCCGGCGCCACTTCGTCGCGCTCCTCGAGCAGCACCGCGCAGGACCATCCGGGCAGAGCGCGTCCCATCGAGCCCGGCGGCATCTCCTCCCGCAGCTCGTCACGCCAGGCGTTCGCCGCCACCATCCCGTGCTCGGTCTGCCCGTACTGGTCCCGCACCGTGACGCCGAGGGCGCTCGCCGACCACGAGACGACTTCCGGCGTCAGTGGTTCGCCGGCCGACGAGGCACGTCGCAGCCGCACGGACCGCTCGGCCGAGGCGGCGTCGGCGCGTAGGGCGCGGTAGATCGTCGGCGCTCCGGCGAAGTTCGTGACACCGAGCTCGTCGAGCACCCGCCAGGTCAGCTGGGGGCTGAAGCCCGCGTGCAGCAGGATGCTCTCCCGACCGAGGGCCATCGGCGCGAGGACGGCGTAGTAGAGGCCGTAGGCCCAGCCAGGATCGGCGGCGTTCCAGAAGACGTCCTCGTCCCGGACGTCGAGGGCGTCGATGACGTAGCGCGTCAGTGCCGCCAACGACCGGACCGGCACCGGCACGCCCTTGGGGGCACCGGTCGTGCCGCTCGTGAAGAGCACCACGAGGGGCCCGTCCGGGCCCTGTCGAGCGGGCTGGACGGCGGGCAGGTCGACGTCCTCGACGACCAGGTCGCCGTACCGGTGCCAGCCCTCTCGGCTGGGACGTTCGCCCCCGACCTGCACGACCTGCAGACCCTCGGCACCAGGTGCACCGCCGGCCAGCTTCTCGACCTGGTCGGCGTCGGCGACGACGAGGCGGGCGCCGGAGCCCTCGAGTCGCATCGCGATGGCCGGCGCCGCGAACGCCGTGAAGAGCGGCACGTGCACGGCCCCTAGCCGCCAGAGGCCGAGAAGCACCACCGGCAGCTCCACCGACTTGCCCATGAGCACGCCGACCGCATCCCCGGGCCCGACACCGAGGCCCGCCAGCGCGGCAGCGAATCTCTCCGACCGGCGCCGCAGCTCGCCGAAACTCAGCTCGGTGACGGTGAGGTCCGGGTCGACGACGCGGAAGGCGATCGCGTCCTCGGGATGCCGGTCGCAGAGCAGCTCCGCGGCGCAGGCGTCCGGCTGGCCGTACTCGGCCAGGGAGCGGGCGACGTCGTCGGCAGCGGTCAGGGTCGTCATGTCGGCTCCTTTGTACGAGGGTACGGGTGCGGACCTTGATCAGGAGTATGGCCCCTCGTGAAACGGCGGCCGCACGGGCTCTCGGCCAGCATCCGCCCGGACGTCACGTGGGTGGACCGGCCGACCTCCCATCACCGGGTTGTCAGCGCCAGCCGCTCGCGTCCGTCCAGCGCGGTCGCCGCTCGCCGTCATGGCCCTTGGTCGCGGCGAGGACGGCCGCCTGCGTGCGGCTCTCGAGGCCGAGCTTGCCGAGGATCGAGGTGACGTAGTTCTTCACCGTCTTCTCCGCGATCGACAGCGTCTCCCCGATCTGGCGGTTGGTCATGCCCTCGGCGATGTGGTCGAGGATCCGTCGCTCCTGCGGAGAGAGGGACCGCAGCCGCGGGTCGCTGTCACCCGGGCGCATCCAGCCGCTGCGCACCCGGGCGAGCTGCACCTCGTCGATGAGGTACTCGTCCGCGGCGATGCGGCGGATCGCGTCGACGAGGCCGATGCCCTTGATGTCCTTGAGGACGAACCCATGGGCACCGGCCATGACAGCCATGGCGAGGGCCGACTCGTCGTCGAAGGACGTCAGGACGAGCGCCTTGATGGTCGGGTCGACGGACCGGACCTCGCGGCAGGCATCGATGCCCGAGCCGTCCGGCAGCCGGACGTCGAAGATCGCGACGTCCGGCCGCAGGGCCGGGATCCTCCGCGCGGCCTCGTGGGCCAGCCCCGACTCGCCGACGACCGTGATGTCGTCGGTCGACTCGAGCAGCTCACGCAGGCCGCGGCGGACGATCTCGTGGTCATCGAGCAGATAGACCCTGATCGTCATGTGCTCACCGTCTCACGACGAGCACGGGGACGGTCGCATGCTGGATGACGTACCGGCTCACGGAGCCGAGGAGCAGCCGCTCGAAGCCGCCGAGGCCGCGGCTGCCGACGACCAGCAGGCCGGCCTTCTTCGACGTGTCGACCAGGGCGCGCGCCGGGTGCTCCTCGAAGACGAGCGTCTCGACGGCGAGGCCCTCGTGCAGCGACTTCGCCTCCGCCGCCGCCTTGGCCACCGACTCCCTGGCGGCCTTGCCGAAGAACTCGGCGTTCTCGTCGACGATCGTCGTGCCGGCCAGTGCTCCGGACCATCCGGTCACGGTCGAGAGGAACCAGGTCTGGACGATCTCGAGGGGGGCGCCGAAGCGGTGCGCTTCCTCGGCAGCCCGGTCCACGGCCTTGAGTGCGGCGTCGGAACCGTCCACTCCGACCATGACGGGGTGCCGCGGTCCGGGAAGCACGACGTTGCCGTCCGGGACGACGGCCACGTCGCACTTGGCATGGGCCACCACGCCGTAGACGACGGAGCCGATGAAGATCTGGCCCAGGCGCGAGCGGCTCGGGTGGCCGACCACGACGAGATCCGCCGACTCGGACTCGTCGACGAGGGCGTTGGCGGCGTTGTCCGCGTGGCCGATCACCGTCACGTCCGGCTCGTCGAGCACCTTGAGGGCGCGTTTCTGCCCGTCTGTGGCGAGGTCGCGAGCGAGCTGGTGCGGGTCGAACGGCGCCGCAGCGCCCACGCCGATCCCGTTGTAGGGCCATGGGATCGCCGCGACGACGCGCAACCCAACGCCACGCTGCTTCGCCTGTGCCGCAGCCCAGTCCACCGCCGACTCGGCCGCCGGTGACCCGTCATAACCAACAACGATCCTGTGGGTGGTGGGAACCGTGTCCATGACTCCTCCTTGCTCGCGTCCGCCACTCAGAGCGTCTCGCGGTGAGGTGCCCGCCAGCAGGGACGAAGGTCCCTCACCGTCGGCCCGTCGCCGAGGCCGTCAGCGTGCGGGTCGGGGCACCCGCCAGACCAGCGCAGTCCCGTCGCCGGTCTCGCTGGTGACCTCGAGGGTGCCGCCCCACTGCGCGGCCCGGTCGGCGAGGTTGGCCAGCCCGCTGCGGGGGGCGTCCTCGGGGATGCCCACCCCGTCATCCTGGACGCCGACCGTCACGTATGACGCCACCGTCACCCGCGCCCGCACCGAGGAGGCCTTCGCGTGCCGGGCGGCGTTGGCGATCCCTTCGCGCAGCACGGCGACGACGTCGCGTCGCAGGTCGCCATGGAGGGAGTCGAGCCGGCCCTCCACGGTGAGCTCCGGGGTGAAGCCGAGCGCATCGGCGAAGTCCACGGCGACGCCGTGCAGCTCGGCGACGGCGTCACTCATGCCGCTCGATCCCGCGTCATCCCGGTGCAGCTCGAAGATCGCGTGCCGGATGTCCTTGATCGCCGTGTCCAGGTCGTCGACCGCCTCGAGCACCCGCTCACGAACGACGGGATGGAGGGCGAGCGGCGAGGCCGACTGGAGCGAGAGGCCGGTCGCGAAGAGCCGCTGGATGACGTGGTCGTGCATGTCACGAGCGATCCGCTCCCGGTCCTCCAGGAGCGCCATCCGCGAGCGGTTTCGCTGGCCTTGCGCGGCGGCCAGTGCGAGCCCCGTCTGGCGTGCGAAGTCGGTGAGCGCCTCGAGCTTGTCCGGTTCGACCGCGTCGAGACCCTCCTCCTGTCGCGACCAGGCGACGAGGAGCAGGGCGAAGGGCACATCCGCGATGGAGGCCGGCACGAGGGCGACCTGCGCGTCGGAGTCGACCTCGAGCACCGACACGACAGCGGATCTCAGCCGGTCCGACCCCGTCCCCGCCTCAAGGAGCCGCGGACCGTCCCGCATGGCCCAGGCCGACCGCCAGCTCTCCGGCTCGAGCGGTCCGCAGGCCCCGCCGGGAGCGCTCGCCCCGAGCCAGACGCCACCATCCTCCCGGAGCACGACCGCGACCGCTGCAGCGTCCGACAGCTGCTGGACCTCCTGGACGAGCATCGACAGGGCGGGCCCGTCGTCGTCGGACTGGAGCAGCTGCCGGCTGAACCGCACGACCGCCGAGGACCACCGGGTCTGCCGTTCGACACGCTCGTAGAGGCGGGCGTTCTGGATCGCTATCCCCGCTGCCGCAGCCAGGGCGACCAGCATGAGCTCGTCGGCCTTGCTGAACTGCTCGGCATTCCGCTTCTCGGTGAGGTAGAGGTTGCCGTAGACCTGGTCCCGGATCCGCACGGGCACCCCGAGGAAGCTCGTCATCCGGGGGTGGTTCGGCGGGAAACCCTCCGATGCCGGGTGCCGGCCGATGTCCGTCGTGCGCAGAGGTATCGGGTCTCGGATCAGCAGGCCCAGCAGGCCGTGCCCCGTGGGCAGGTCGCCGATCGCGGCCCGCTCCTCCGGGGTGACACCGTGGGTGACGAACTCGACCAGCCGGTCTCCACCCGGACCGAGCACCCCGAGCGCGCCGTAGCGGGCGTCGACGAGCCGGCAGGCGGCCGTGACGATCCGCTCGAGGACATCGGACAGCTCGAGGTCCGAGCTGATCGCCAGGACGGCGTCGAGGAGGGCCGTCAGCTGCGCCGGCGACGTCTGGGCGTCACGGACCGTCCTGACGAGCTGCGTCAGCAGCTCGTCCGGCCCATCCGCGGTCCCAGGCGGAGCCAGGCGGGCCTGCTCGCCCCGAAGGCCCTCCATACCGCGATGGTATGCCGCTCACCCCCTCCCGGGGCCGGGACCGGCACGCTTGGGGGGTAGATCACCCCGGCCCGGGGGCGCTGCGTCCTGCGGGAGCGGGGTGAGCGGCATACGGGCTCAGCTGCGGGTCAGGACCACCTTGAGGGCTGCGGTCTCCGCGGCGCGCCGGAAGACGTCATACGCCTTCTCGAAGTCGTCCATCGGGAAGTGGTGCGTCACGAACCGGCCCGCGTCGAACTGGCCCGCGGCGACGAGCCGTAGCAGCGTCGGGGTCGAGTAGGTGTCGACGAGGCCGGTCGTGATGGTGATGTTCTTGATCCAGAGGTCCTCCAGGTGGAGCATGGCCGGCAGGCCGTGGACCCCGACGTTGGCGACGTGGCCGCCCGGGCGGACGAGCCGGGTGCACAGCTCGAAGGCCTCCGGCACGCCGACCGCCTCGATGACGACGTCCGCGCCGAGCCCCTCGGTGAGGGCTCGGACCACCTCGACGGGGTCGTCCTTCGTGCTGTCGACCGTCACGTCCGCGCCGAACTGCTTGGCCGCATCGAGGCGGGGCGCCGCGATGTCGATGGCGATGACGTGGCTCGGGCTGAAGAGGCCCGCGCCGAACATCGCCGACAGGCCGATGGGCCCGGAGCCGACGACCGCCACGGTGTCACCCGGGCGGACCTGCCCGTTGAGGACGCCGACCTCGTAGCCGGTCGGCCCGATGTCGGCGAGCATGAGGACCTGCTCGTCCGACACGCCGTCGGGGATCGGGTAGGTCGACGTGTCCGCGAAGGGCACCCGGACGAAGTCGGCCTGGGTACCGTCGATCTTGTGCCCCAGGATCCAGCTGCCACCGCCCAGGCACTGGCTGTAGCTGCCGACCCGGCAGTAGCGGCACGTGCCGCACGAGGTGATGCACGAGACGAGGACGCGGTCGCCGACCTTGACCCGGCGCACCGCGCCGCCGGTGGCGACGACCGTGCCGACCGCCTCGTGCCCGAGGACCCGCCCGGGCGACACAGCGGGCACGTCGCCCTTGAGGATGTGCAGGTCCGTCCCGCAGATCGTGACCGCATCGACCTCGACGATGGCGTCGCTGTCGGCGATGAGGACGGGGTCCGGGATCGCGTCGTAGGACGCGTGGCCGGGACCGTGGTAGACCATGGCGCGCATGAGGGCCTCCTTGACTCAGTGAGTCGACGCTAGGCCGCCCGCTTCCGCTCGGGCAGGGACGAACGTCCTGCCGGTTCGTGGTCGCTCGGTGGACCGTTCCCCACCTCGGGTGACCGCTGCGTTCCCCCGTCACCTGGCCGACCGCGTGAGCCGGCGCCACAGCCAGCCCGAGGGCATGAAGCGGCCCTCGACCACGTAGGCGGCGGTCGGTTCATGGGCGATCGTGGCGTCGAGGGCGCGACGGGTCGCCGTCGGCGCGGCGAGGAGCAGCCGGTCGCCCGGCCGCAGCAGCTCGTGCCCACCCGGGCTGGGCAGGCTCTCCCCGTCACGCACGAGGGCGAGCGCCACGGCGTCGAGCGACCGGTCCCGGTCGACCGGGCTGCGCATCAGGTCACCGAGGGTGAGGCCGTCGGTGGTGAGCCAGGGCATCAGGGCGGGCGCTGAGTCGGCATCGAGGTCGACGAGCCACAGCTCCGGCGTACCGGTGCCGCAGCGGTCGAGCAACCGGCGGACCAGGTCGGCGCACCAGTCGTCGCCCATCCGGGGCACGTGGGGCAGGAACGCCATGAGCCCCGGGTTCGTGAGGCGCGCCATCACCTCACGGCTCGCGACCTCGGCGGCCGTCATGCCGAAGTCGACGTCGAGCGCGTCGAAGAGGGGCACGTTGGAGGCGCGCTGCTCGAGGGCGACCGTGAACAGGTCCTCGTTGAGGTCCGCGGCGGCGTCGAGCAGCCACAGGTTCGTCGTGTCGTCCTCCGCGGCGGCCACGAACGCGACGGCCGACTCGAGGTGGGCCTCGTGCAGCTCCTCGACCTCCGCGGACAGGGCCGGTGCGGGTGCCGTCGGCTGCTCGCCCGGCAGGTCCGGCCCAGGTCCATTCCCTGTGGAGCCTTCCGCGCTGGAGCCTTCGGGCCTGGTGCCGTCCAGGCTCGACCCCTCCAGTCTCGACCGCTCAAGACGGGCCAGGGCGGAGGCGCCACCGAGCACGCGCGTGACGGGCACGCCCTCGTCGCGAAGGTCGCGCACCATCTCCTCCGCGAACCGGCCCTGTCCGCACACGACCCAGCGGCCGTGCGGCACCGGGGGGCGGACCGGCGGCAGCTCGGTGCCCGGCGGGCTCGTCAGCCAGCTCATGAGCTGGTAGGCCACGGGCGACCGGGTCAGGATCCGCAGGTGGTTGCCGAAGCGGTCGAGGGGGTTGACGACGAACCAGGCGTCGAAGGACCGCATCCGCTCGGCCATCTCCCGCGTCGAGGTCAGCGCGATGACCGGCAACCCGGGGCGGAGCAGCGCTGTGGTCATGGTGACGTCGAGGTTCGTCTGGTCGTCGTCGGTCATGGCGAGCACGCCCTCACAGCGCGGGTGCGCGAGTCCCGCGAGGACGAGGTTGCGGGTCTCCCGGGCGTCGCCGTAGAGGGCCGGCGTGTCGGCCCGGTAGTCGTCGAGGTCGACCGACGACGTGCGGCTCTCGCTCTCGTCGATGACGACGAACCGGCGACCGAGGTCGTCCAGGGCCCGCGCGATCCGTCGGGTCGTGGTGCCGTAGCCGACGAGGATGTGGAAGGGCTCCGGCAGGTGGGACACCTTCCGGGAGACGTGCCGTCGGGCCAACGCCCGCCGGAAGGACCGGTCCTGGGTCAGCGCCAGCAACGAGCCGATGCCGTACGCCCAGCCGACGACCGACAGGTAGATGACGGCCGTGACCCACATCCGCTGCGCGACGCTGAACTCGAACGGGGTCTCCCCGAAGCCGATCGTCGTCGCCGTGTAGCTGACGACATAGAACGCGTCGAAGAGGCTCATCCGAACGACCGACCCGTCCGGCTCGGTCTTGGGGATCAGCGTCAGGCCGACGACGCTGACCGCGAAGATGAGGATGATCGCGATGAGCGGGTAGCGCATCCGCCGCAGGAAGAGCAGCAGGCCGCTGGCCGGCTCCGCGGCCTCGTCCCGGCTCAGGGCGAGCGCCTCCGGCGTGATGTGGCCCTTCGTCGTGTGCTGCTGGTCGTCGCGGGTCACGCGGAGCGAGGCGAGCAGCAGCGGGTTGCCCACGGTCGACCTAGCGCCGCTGGAAGGAGACCGTCTCGATGACGAGCAGCACGACGGACACGACGTTGGCGAAGAGCGCCCCGGCCGACATCGACACGACGCTCGAGGTGGCCTCCGGCGTGAGCCCGGCCGTGGAGACCTGCGTCGCGTAGGTCCAGAGGAGCCCCGCGGCGATCAGCTGGAGCGAGGCGACGAGGCTCGTCGCGAGGTGGACCGCGCCGATCTGGGTGCGGTCACCCAGCTTGAGCACGGTCGCGACGACGTTGACGACGACCGCTGCGAACAGCTCGTAGACGTTGTGGACGGCCGGGTCGTTGATCGGCCCGATGAAGAACCCGAAGTTGAGCGTCGCGGCGAGCAGGACGAAGAAGCCAAAGATCACCTTCTCCAGGTTCATGCGCGCTCCATCGCCGGGTGGGGTGATGCTACCCCTGTGACGGGTGGGATGAACGGATCTCGCGGCGGACCGTCACACGGCCCGGATGCCCTGCTCGTGCAGCACCGCCCGAGCCCGGCCCCACGCGCGCTCATCGGAGAAGGCATGCCATTGCTCGGAGAGGCCCAGGTCGCGGACGGTGTCCTTGAAGCGGCGGAAGGCGCCCCGCCCCTGGATGGCAACGGACAGGATCGTCTCGTGCTCACCGGCCTGCGCGGTGAAGTCGGCCATGTCCTGCCACTCGCTGTGGCTGTCGTGGTCGATGTAGAGCCACAGGTCGTCGTCCTCGGCCTCGCTGTCCTCCGGTTCCGCGTCCCACTCACTCGAGCCGTAGCGCAGGAAGGCGTGGATCGCCTCGCCCGTGTCGAGGTGCAGGTATCCGCCCGGCTCGTCGCCGGCGTTGCGCATCACGTCGACCAGGTCCTCGAAGTCGACGGCCAGGGTCCGGCCGCGTCGCTCGGTCCTGGTCAGGAGCGCCGTGATCTCGGAGGCGAGGATCTCGTCGCCCGGCCAGTCCCGCTGCAGCAACCCCGCCCGGATCTGTTCGAGAGGAACCGCGATGCGCTTGCGGAGCGACTTGTTGGCGCGGTAGGCGCGCATGAGCGCCGTGCCGGCCTGCTGGAACGCCATCGACAGGTCCTTGTCGGCGACAGCCGCGAGGAGCGCGTCCACGCTCTCCCGCGCCGCGACCCGGATCTCGTCGCGGTTCGCGGGTGGCAGCTGGGTCGCGCGAAACGGCATCTCCCGGCTCGTCCGGCCGTCCTGGTCGGGCAGCGTGCCCCACCCGACGAGGGGAACCGGGATCGGGGACAGGTCCGTCGTGTCGGACGCGTCGAGGGCGTCCTCGACGAAACAGTCGTGGGTCCACCCACGGTCGGAGTCGAAGACGTAGATGAAGCGCTCCCCCACGCGGAGCGTCTCCGCGAGGACGAGCTCGGGAGACAGGTGCCGGTCGCGTCGCCGCTGGGACTCTCGCCCCATCGTGCGGCGGGTGAAGGACCGGTCGCGCATGGTGTCCCACCGCCCGAAGGCGATGTCGACCGCGAGGCCGAACTGATCGAGAGTGGCCGACGGGGGTACGACCATGACCCGCCCCGGGGGTGGGACGAGGGCCCGTCCATCACCCGCGGTCAGGTCGACCTGGATCCGCAACCACTGTTGTGCCACTCACCCCACTTTGCCAGCATTCGCTCCCCGGTCGGGACCTGGCCTCGCTGGTTGGCCACTGTGGGCCGCTCGCCGGGGGTTACTGTCCAGTCATGCAGAGCGCCACCTTCACCATGACCGCGCCCGACGGCACGAGCATCCACGTCAACCGATGGCTGCCCGACGAGCCGGCGAAGGGGGTCGTGCAGATCGCGCACGGGATGGCAGAGCACTCCGAGCGGTACGCGCGCTTCGCCGAGGCGCTCACGGCCGCCGGCTACGCCGTGTACGCCCAGGACCACCGCGGGCACGGCAACACGGCACGCTCCGCGGAGGACGAGGGCTACTTCACGGACGCGGGCGGCTTCGCCACCGTCGTCGACGACCTGCACCTCGTCACGGTCCGCGCGAAGGCCGAGCAGCCCCGGCTGCCCTTCTTCCTCCTCGGGCACAGCATGGGCTCGTTCCTCGCGCGCTCCTACGCGGCCCGCTTCGGTGTCGAGCTCGAGGGACTCATCCTCACCGGAACGGGTGGGGACCCCGGCCTGCTCGGGAAGGTGGGCCGGCTCCTCGCGACGCTGGAGGGCCGGGTGCGGGGTCGCCGGCACAGGAGCACCCTCCTGAACAACCTCACCTTCGGCCAGTACAACAAGGCGTTCCAGCCGACCCGGACCGACTTCGACTGGCTCTCCCGGGACGAGGCCGAGGTCGACAAGTACATCGAGGACACCCGCTGCGGCAACGTCTTCACGAGCGGCTTCTTCGCGGACCTCCTCGGCGGCATCGCGGAGGTCAGCTCCGACCAGACCGTCTCCCGCGTCCCGAAGGACCTGCCGATCCACCTGGTGGCCGGCTCCATGGACCCGGTGGGCGACCGGACGGTAGGCGTGCAGCAGGTGGCGAGCCAGTACCGCCGGCTCGGGGTCGCCGACGTGACGACGAAGTTCTGGCCGGACGCTCGTCACGAGGTGCTCAACGAGACGAACCGCGACGAGGTCTTCGCCGAGCTCATCGCCTGGCTCGACGCCCACCTGCCGACCACCCCCTGACCGGGCCGGCCCCACTCCCCCATCGACAGTGCGACGTTCCCGATCGACAGTGCGGGATTCCCGATCGAGCGTGCAGTAGTCCAGGTCGACAGTGCGGCATTCTCCATCGACAGTGCGGCATTCCCGATCGAGCGTGCGCATTCTCTGTCGAGAGGGCCACGCGGAACGACCTTCGAGAAGAAAAATCTCGACTTCGTGTAACGCACGCCCGGCTGCCCCGATGTAGGGGACGAACGAGGCGCCTCTCGGACCCCCGAGCGAGAGGCGCCTCGTTCTTTACCTCCCATCCCGGCTCGCGGTGCTCGGACCTACGACAGCGTCCGATCACCCTGACCCGAGGTCAGGAGCCTCTCCCTTGGCCGTCGCAAGCCAGGCGGCGAGGAAGGCGGCCTCGACGACGGCGTCGAGTAGGTACGTCTTCGCGATCCGTCCGCGCCCGGCATACGTGCAGTCGACGGCGAGGAGCACGGCTGCGGTGGTCGCGCTGAGCCGGCGCACCGCTCGGAGCGACGCCTCGTCCGCGATGACCTGCGTGAGCCCGGTGCTGATGAGCAGGCCCGACACGGTCTTGACGAGCCATCGGTCCACCTTGGGTCCGAGAAGCGCCTCGAAGCTGCGCATGCTCACGAACGGCCAGACCCCGGTCACGACGTTGTAGGCGCCCTGCGTGCGCGCCACACGTAGCGCCGTAGCTGCCCTGCCATCCGTCATCGGCGAGGGATGCCCACTGCTGGGGCATGCCAAACCCCGGTGGCCCAAGGACGGGTGCAGCCAGCAAGCAGAGAAAATGGCACTGTTGATCGGGACTTGTGCACTGTCGATCAGGATTTGTGCACTGTCGATCAGGACTTGTGCACTGTCGATCGGGATTGGCGCACTGTCGGTGGGTGGTCAGGCGGAGGAGGGGCGGGACCGGGCCTCGAGGCCGACCGGGTCGAGGATCACGAGGTCGCGCCCCTGCACCTCCACGAGCCCCGCCTCGGTGAAGGCCGCCAGCTTGCGGCTCAGCGTCTCGGGGGTGGTGCCGAGCAGCGAGGCGACGTCCTTCTTCGGCAGTGGCAGGCGGGCCACCAGCCGTCCGTCCCTGCGATGAGTCGGCAGGTCGATGAGGTAGCCCGCCAGCCGGCCCTCGACGTCGGAGGCCGTCAGGTCGGCGATGGTGCGCTCCGCCTCGTCGAGCCTGCCGGTCACGGTCCGGAGCATCCGCAGCGCGATGTCGGGGTAGTGCTGCACGAGCGCTGCCAGCTCGCGGTGGTCGAAGCTGCACAGCTCGACCTCGCCGAGCGCGACGACGAGGTCGTCCGGCCGCGCGCCGGTCACGAACGCCGTCTCCCCCATGAAGTCGCCCGGCGCGAGCACCCGCAGCAGCCGCTCCTGCCCCCCGGGGCTCAGGTGCGAGACCTTGACCCGGCCCCGGTGGACCACCAGCAGGTGGGACACGTCGTCCCCGGGCCGGTGAATCGTCTCCCCGGCCGATCGTCGGATGGGCCGGGCGTACGTCGCGACCTCGTCCTGCTCCGCCGGGCTCAACCCGGCGAAGAGCGGGACGATCGCGACGCACGAGGTCCCCGGCGGGTGGCTCACGGCGGCGGCCTCCTTCTCCCGCACGGCTTCGACGCAGCAGGCGATCTGGGCGACCAGCATCCCACCGCCGTCGGCTTGCCGGGTGACCGTCGGCCTGCCGCGTGGCGGTCGGTCCGCGTCGGGGGTAGAAACAGGGGGTACCGATCACCGCGTGACGGAGGCACTGGCATGACGGGCACGACGAAGCACCCAGGTGGACCGGACCTCGACCGTCGCTCGGTCCTGACCTTCGGCGGGCTCGCTGCCATGACGGGTTTCCTCGCTGCCTGCGGTGGCAACACGGGCCGCGAGCCGTCCACGAGCGCCTCCGGTGGTGGTGGTTCGAAGCCGACCCTGCAGCAGTGGTATCACCAGTACGGCGAGGCGGGCACCCAGCAGGCCGTCGAGCGCTACGCCGCCGCCTACCCGAACGCCAAGGTCGTCGTCAGCTGGAAGCCGGGCGACTACGACCAGACGACGGCCGCCTCCCTGCTCACCGACGCAGGGCCCGACGTCTTCGAGTACGGCAACGGGCCCACCATCGACATGATCAAGGGCGGTCAGGTCGTCGACCTGACCGACCTCTTCGGTGACGCGAAGGCCGACTTCAACGACTCGGTGCTGAAGCGGATGACCTACCAGGACAAGATCTGGGCCATCCCGCAGGTCATCGACATGCAGCTGCTCGTCTATCGCAAGTCCATGCTCGACAAGGCCGGCCTGCAGCCACCGCAGACCATCGACGAGCTCATCGACGCCGCGAAGAAGCTGACGAACGGCAACGTCAAGGGCCTCTTCCTCGGCAACGCCGGCGGCGCCGACCTCATGGGCGGGCCCATGCTCTGGTCGGCCGGCCTCGACTACCTCACGCCCGACAACAAGTTCGGCTTCGACGACCCCCGGGCCGCGACCGCCCTCGGCAAGCTGCGCGAGATGTGGGACGCCAAGGTCCTCCTCCTCGGCGCGCCGAAGGACTGGTTCGACCCCTCCGCCCTCGTCAACGGCCTGACGGCCATGCAGTTCACCGGCCTGTGGACCTTCCCCGACATCAAGAAGGGTCTCGGCGACGACTTCGGGGTGATGCCATGGCCCAAGCTCGACGCCCAGGGCAAGGACTCCGTCCCCGTCGGCGCCTACGGCTCCTGCGTCAGCGCGAGGAGCAAGAACGTCGACGCCTCCAAGGCGTTCGCGAAGTGGCTGTGGATCGACCAGACCAAGGACCAGCTCGACTTCGCCACCGCCTACGGCTTCCACATCCCGTCCCGCAAGAGCCTCATCCCGCAGGCCGAGACGCTCAAGACGGGTCAGGCGGCCGAAGCCGCCCGTCTCGCCACCGAGGTCGGTCATGCCCAGTCGCCGCTCCTCTGGACCCCGAAGTGCGGCACCGCCTTCGGCGACGCGATGAACCGGATCGTCAAGGAGGGCGCCGACCCGAAGGCCCAGATCGCCCAGGTGAAGTCCGTGGCAGACGCGGAGCTCAAGCGGGTGCTCGCCTGAGCCAAGCGGTGAGGACACGAGCGAGGAACGAGCGAGGCCCGGAGCCGCGATTCGGGTCAGGCGACATATGGACAGCCTGACGTCGGCAGCCCGCCCAGCGGCATACGAGCGGTCCCGTATGCCGCTGAGCGCGCGGTTGCGCGGTCGGCAGGACCGCAACCTCTGGTTCTGGGTCTTCGTCGGGCCGTTCGTCATCGGGCTCGTGGTCTTCGTCTACGTCCCGATCATCTGGTCGATCTACCTGTCGTTCTTCAACAGCTACAACACCGTCACGCCAACCGAGTTCGTCGGGTTCGGCAACTACCTCGACATGCTGCGCGACCCGGCATTCGTCGACAGCCTGTGGACCTTCGCGGTCTTCGCACTGTTCATCGTGCCGGTAACCTTCGTCGTGTCGCTCACGGTCGCGCTGCTCGTCGCCCGGACCCGAGTCATGCAGGCCTTCTTCCGGTCGGTCTTCTTCCTGCCGACCGCGTGCTCCTACGTCGTGGCGTCGCTGATCTGGAAGATGTCGATCTTCTCCGGAGTGCGCTCCGGCCTCGCGAACTACGTCCTCGGGTGGTTCGGCCTCGACTCGATCCCGTGGCTGTCGCTCGCCCAGCCGCCCTGGTACTGGCTCGTCATCGTCACGGCCCGGCTCTGGCTCCAGATCGGGTTCTACATGATCCTGTTCCTCGCCGGGATCCAGCGGATCAACCCCAACCTCTACGAGGCGGCCGCGATCGACGGTGCCGAGGGGTGGAAGGTGCTGCGCCACATCACCCTGCCGCAGCTGCGCGCGACCTCGACGGCCGTGCTGCTCCTGTTGCTCATCAACGCGTTCCAGGCGTTCGACGAGTTCTACAACATCCTGTCGAGCTTCGGGACCTACCCGCCGTATGCCCGGCCGCCGCTCGTCTACCTCTACTACACGGCCCTGGGGTCGGGGCAGGACTTCGGGCACGGCTCGGCCGGTGCGGTCATCCTGACCCTCATCATCCTCGTCGTGGCGCTGGCCCAGGGGCGGATCCTGCGGCTCGGGCGGACGGACGACTGATGGCCATCGTCAGGAGCCGCCGGGCGAGCGGGGTCGCAGCGCTCGGACGCTACTCGGCGCTCGCGGTGGGGGCGATCCTTTTCCTCATCCCCTTCTACCTGCTGCTCCGCAGCGCCCTGATGCGCGAGCAGGACCTGGGGTCACCCGACTTCCACTGGCTCCCGCCGGTGTGGGAGACCGACAACCTGACCGGGCTCTTCAGCAACCCGGCCATCCCGATGGCCCGCAGCCTGCTCAACTCGGCGATCATCGCGGTCGTCCAGACGGCCGGCGTGCTGCTCATCTCCGGCCTGGCCGGCTACGGGCTCGCGCGCATCCCCTACCGGTGGTCGAACGCCGTCTTCTACGGCATCACCGCGACACTGCTCATCCCCGCGGCGGTGACGTTCGTGCCGAGCTTCGTGCTCGTCTCGACCCTCGGCTGGATCTCGACCCTGCGCGGCCTCATCATCCCCGGGCTCTTCCAGGCCCTCGCGACCTTCCTGTTCCGGCAGTTCTTCCTCGGCTTCCCGAAGGAGATCGAGGAGGCGGCCTTCATGGACGGCCTCGGCTGGTGGGGGACGTTCTGGCGGATCGTCGTACCGAACTCCCGCGGCTTCGCGGCGGCGATCGGGACGATCACCTTCATCGGGTCGTGGAACGCCTTCCTCTGGCCCCTCGTGATCGGCCGGGACCAGTCGTCGTGGACGGTGCAGATCGCGCTCTCGACGTTCCTCACGGCCCAGTCGGTGCAGGTGAGCCAGCTCTTCATGGCGGCCCTGGTCGCGATCTTCCCGCTCCTGCTGATGTTCCTGTTCCTGCAGCGGTGGATCGTCGAGGGCGTCGAGCGGACCGGCATCGCCGGCGACTGAGCCAAGGCGTGAGGACCCGAGCGAGGAACGAGCGAGGCCCCCGAGGCCCTGAGCGACGCAACACACCCGGTTATCGGCAACACACCGTTTCCGAACCCGGTGTGTTGTCGATAAGCCGGTGTGTTCGTGGGGAGGCGGCCGTCACGTGGGGAGGTCCCCGCGGCGGGCGATCGTCGCGGTGGCGCGCCGGCAGGCCGTGACCGGCACGTGCGGGGCGATCTGCTCGAGGAACGCGTACCGCCGCCGCAGGGACCGGTGGTAGCTGTCCGTCGACCCGTCCGAGAGCAGGGCGTGCCACCAGTCGACGACGTCGCCCCACCCCGGTGCCGCGAGCGAGCCGCCGAACTGCTGGAGCGCCAGAGCCGAGCAGAGTGCTGCGAACGCCATCCGGTCCGCGAGCGGCCACTCGGCCAGCGTCCCGAGCACCATCGCCGCGGCGAAGACATCGCCGGACCCGGTCGGGTCGAGGCCCTCGACTCGCAGCGCCGGCACGCTCGCCTCCTCGCCGGTGGTCGAGTCGATCCCGAGCGCCCCCTGGGCCCCGTTCGTCACGACGGCCAGCGGGACCCGGTCGGCGATCCGGTAGAGCGCGTCGTGCACGCTCGAGGTGCCCGTGTAGGCCATCGCCTCGACTGCGTTCGGCATGAACGCATGGCAGTGCTCGAGCTTGTCGAGAACCGCAGGCGACCACTCCTCCTTCGGGTCCCAGCCGACGTCGGCGAAGCACAGTGCCTCCTGCTCGCGCGCCGACGCGACCCACCCGGAGCCGTCGCCCGTCAGGCAACCGTCGTCGGCGAGGTCGACGAAGACCGCTCTCGTCCTTGGCGGTTCGCCGATCAGCTCGGCCGTCGTCACCGGCGCCGCGTGCCCGTGCGACACCATGGTGCGGTCGCCGGCGAAGGACATCGAGACCGTCACCGGTGAGTGCCAGTCGGGGAAGCGTCGCGAGTGCCCGAGGTCGATCCCTTCCTGCTGCTCCAAGGTGCGCCAGCAGAAGTCCCCGTAGTCGTCGTCGCTGAAGGCCGCGGCGAGCGAGGTCCGCAGCCCGAGCCGCCGGGCCGCAACCGCGAGGTTGGCGATCCCACCCGGGCACGACGCCATCCCTTCGGCCCACACCTCCGTGCCGGGCACCGGCGCCGGCATGCCGGCGAAGATCATGTCGAGGAACACGGTCCCGTGCACGAAGACGTCGAACTCCGGCGCACCCGGCGTGCGCAGTGCGGCCAGCGGGTCGAAAGAGTGGTGCGGCATCACCCCCATCATCCCTTGGTAGCGTCGCCGACGTGGCAGGTATGCGCCTGGTGATCCTCGGTGGCGGCGGTTTCCGTGTCCCCCTCGTGTATGGCGCTGTGCTTGCGGACCGCTCGGACCGCCGCGTCACGCACGTGGTGCTGCACGACACGGACGAGACCCGGCTCCGCGCGATCGGCCATGTCCTCGCGGCCCAGGCCCAGCGGCATACGGCGACGAGCCCAGAGTGCCCGGCGCCCGAGGTCACCGTGACGACCGACCTGGACGCGGCGCTCGCGGGCGCCGACTTCGTCTTCTCGGCGATCCGCGTCGGTGGGCTGGAAGGGCGGACCGCTGACGAGCGGGTCGCGCTCGACCTCGGGCTGCTCGGCCAGGAGACGACCGGCGCCGGCGGAATCGCCTACGGTCTACGGACGATTCCCGTCGCGCTGGACATCGCGGAGCGCGTCAAGCGCCTCGCCCCCGACGCGTGGGTCATCAACTTCACGAACCCCGCCGGGATGGTGACGCAGGCCATGCAGCGGGCCCTCGGCGACCGGGTCGTCGGCATCTGCGACTCGGCCCTCGGCGTCGCCAAACGCGCGGCCCGCGCGCTGGGGCACGACCTGGCGGGGGCGGAGATCGACTACGCCGGCCTCAACCACCTCGGGTGGCTCCGAGCCCTGCACATCGACGGCCGGGACGTCCTGCCGGAGCTGCTCGCCGACGCCGACCGGCTCGGCTCGATCGAGGAGGGGCGCCTCTTCGGCACCGAGTGGCTCCAGACCCTGGGCATGCTGCCGAACGAGTACCTCTACTACTACTACTTCACCAGGGACGCGATCGCCGCCATCCGGACCGGATCCCAGACCCGGGGCGAGTTCCTCCAAGGGCAACAGGCGGGCTTCTACGCCGCCGTGGCGGACGCGCCGGCCGAGGCGTGGGCCACGTGGGACCGGGCGAAGCGCGAGCGCAACGCCACGTACATGCAGGAGAACCGAGCGGAGGACGAGGCACGGTCGGAGGAGGACATCGAGAGCGGCGGCTACGAGGGCGTCGCGCTCGCGCTCATGGCGGCCATCGCCCACGACGAGCCGACGACGCTCATCCTCAACGTCGCCAACGCTGGGACCCTGCCCGCAGTGCCCGTCGACGCCGTCGTCGAGGTGCCCTGCCGGGTGACGAGTGCCGGCCCGCGGCCGCTCCCCGTCTCGCCGCTCCGGGGTGCGGAGCTCGGCCTGACCCTGCAGGTCAAGGCCGTCGAGGAGCTCACCATCCGGGCCGCGCTCGAGGGCGACCCGCGGACGGCCGTCGAGGCGTTCGCGCTGCACCCGCTCGTCGACTCGGTCACCGTGGCGCGGCAGCTGCTCGAAGGGTACCGAGCCCGGATCCCCTTGCTCGACAAGGTGTTCCAAGCCCAGAGCTGAGCTCTCGGGTCAGCTGCCGCGAATCTCCGGGCGCTCCTCCGCGGGACTGTCGAGCTCGGGCGGCTCGGTGTCGCCGACGATGGCGTTGTGGGTGCGCCCCCAGGCGAGGTACTTGGCGCCGAGGTTGACCATGGCCGCGAGCCGGTTCCGGTTCCCCAGCAGCGTCACGATGTGCACGCTGTTCCAGATGACCCAGGCCGGGAAGCCGCGCAGGTTCGGCAGCCCCTTGACCTCGGCGACCGCAGACGCACGGCCGATGGTGGCGAGGATGCCCTTGTCCTTGTACTCGAAGGGCGGCAGCGTCTCGCCCCGCAGCTCGGCCGCGATGAGCCGCCCCACGTACTTGCCCTCCTGCATCGCCGGCTGGGCCAGCTGTGGCAGCGCCCGGTCGCCCTCGCCGACCGAGATGTCACCGACTGCGTAGACCCCGTCGAGCCCCTGGACCCGCTGGTGGTCGTCGACGACGATCCGGTGCCCCCGGCCCTGCGGCACGCCCCACTTGGAGACCACCTCGGGAGCGGTCACGCCGCTCGCCCAGATGACGACGCCCGCGGGCAGGAACTCGTGGTCGTCACCGACGACCACTCCGTCCCCCCGGACCTCGTTCACCTTCGTCGACAGGCGCAGGTCGACGCCGCGCCTGCGGAGGGAGTCGGCGGCATACTCGCGGCTCTCGGGAGCGAACGGCGCCAGCAGGTGCGGCGACATCTCGACGAGCGTGACGTGCACCTTGTTCGGGTCGAGCTCGGGATAGAGCACAGGGAGGTCCTTGTTGCGCAGCTCGGCAAGCGCACCGGCGGTCTCGACGCCGGTCGGGCCGCCGCCGACGATGACGACGCGGATGTCGTCGTACTGCCGGTTGACCGAGGCCTCCTCGAGGCCGGAGAACACGGCGTCGCGCAGGGCCAGCGCCTCGCTGCGCGTGTAGAGCGGCCTTGCATGCTGCTCGGCGCCCGGCGTGCCGAAGTAGTTGGCGCCCACGCCCGTCGCGATGACGAGCCGGTCGAACTGCACGAGCTCGCCCCCGGACAGCTTGACCGTCCGCGCGTCGTGGTCGACCTCCTCACAGCTGCCCTGGACGAACCGCACGTTCTTCTGCCTGGAGCGGACCGACCGCAGGAACCACGTCACGTCGCCGGGGTTCAGGGTGCCGGTGGCGACCTGGTAGAGCAGCGGCTGGAAGGTGTTGTACGGGTGCCGGTCGACGAGCGTCACGTCGACATCGACGCGGGCCAGCGCCCTCACGGTCGAGAGCCCACCGAATCCCCCACCGAGGACGACGACATGTGGTCGAGTTCCCATGACTCCACCATAAGCGCGGGGCCCGGGGGCCCGCTCGGCGCCGGTGAGCGGCATACGACCAGCGGGTATGCCGCTGAGCCGGCTCAGCCGATCAGCGTCGGCCGCGCCTGGAGCGGAGGTAGTCGGAGACCACGTACTCGCCGAGCCGGTCGACGGAGGGGGTGAAGACGCGGCCGCCGGCGCGGCGGGCGACGGCGTCGACGAAGCGGGCCAGCCCCGGCTCGTCGCCCAGCATGAAGAGGTTGAGGGTGGCCCCGGAGCGGCGGAGCAGGTCGACCTGGGCCATCGTGGCACGGACCGTGGCGGGGATCGTCGGCCAGGCGAAGGTGGGCACGCCCCGGGCGTCGAGGTGCGCGGTCGGCTCGCCGTCGGTGACGACGAGGACGAGCGGCTCCGCGTCGGGGTGCCGGCGCAGGTGGCGGCTCGCGAGCATGAGCGCGTGCTCGAGGTTCGTGCCCTGCACCCATTCCGGCTCGGCGTCGGCGAGCTGCACCGGGGTGAGCCGGCGGGCGGCGATGGTGAAGCCGATGATCTCCAGGGCGTCCTGCCGGAACCGCGTCTGGACCAGGTGGGACAGGGCGAGGGCGGTCTGCTTCATGGGGCCCCAGCGGCCCTCGTGGAACATGGAGAACGACATGTCGACGCACAGAGCGACGGCCGCGGAGGTGCGCCGCTCCGTCTCGACCACCTCGAAGTCGTCGACGAGTAACCCCACCCGTCGAGTGATCGCCTCGTCACTCCCGTCCCGTGTTCCGCGAGTCCGAAGGACCGCGTTGGAGATCGTGCGGACCGTGTCGATCGCGAGCTCGTCCCCGAAGGCCCACTGGCGAGTCAGCCCGGTCGGCTCGTCGGCCTGCCCGGAGCGCCGGTCGTCGTGGTCGCCGCGAGCCGTCGCGAGGCTCTCGAAGACCCGGCGCAGCGCGGTCTCGCCGAGGCGCCGGACGGCCCGGGGGGTGAGGCGCAGCCCGTCCTCCGCGTGCGTGAGGTAGCCCTGCCGCTCCAGCTCGCGCTCCAGTCGGCGCAGCGCCTCGAAGTCCCGGGCCGCGTCCGCGCCGAGGTGGCGCTCGAGCCGTTCGACGTCGACGTCGTCGAGGGTCGCCCCGAAGTAGCCCTGGCTCATCTGCTCGGTCAGCGCCTCCAGGTCGGCCATCTCGGCGACAGCCTCGACCGCCGCGCCATACCCCAACGGCTCGCCGCCCGGCTGCATCTCGACGGGAGTCCCACGGTCCAGACCCGGCCGCAGCGCCCGCAGGTTGTCGGCGAGCTGGGCCATCTCGCTGGCGAGATCGGCGTCGGCCAGCGCGTCGCTCATGAGCTGGCTCAGCTGCTGGCGTTGTTCCGGGGTCAGTGACGCGAGCATCCGGGCGGCGGCGGCCTGGCGGCGGGCGAGCGAGTCGATGAGTTCGTCGACGTTCTGGGGGTTGTCGGGGAAGAGGTCGCCGTGCTTGTCCATGAACTCACGGAACTGGTCCGTCGTGTCCTCGCCCCGGGCATGGGCCGCGAGCAGCGAGTTGAGGTCGGCCAGCATGTCCTTGACCCGCTGCATCGCCTCTGGGTCCTGCCCGGACAGCGCGGCCTTGAGGCCCGCGAACTGGGCGTCGAGCAGCTCGCGGCGCAGCATCTGGGTGATCTGGTCATAGGCCTCGGCCGCCTCCCGGGAGTGCCACTGGTACTCCCCGAGGGCACGCACCGCCCCAGCCGTGTCATCCGGCAGGGTGGCGAGGTCCATCTCGGCCAGCCGGGCCGGATCGCTGTCCTCGCGGGCGAGAGCCACCCGCTCGAGGTCGAGGGCCCGGTCGAGCAGCTCGCGCACCTCGTCGAGGGTGCCGGCGAGGTTGCCCCGGCGGCGGGCGGCATCCCGCATCCTGCGGATCCGCTCGGCGATCTCGTCGAGGCCTCGGCGCCCGTCCAGGCCGCGCCGGAGCACGTCGCGCAGCGCCTCGCGGGCCGTCCCCCCGGCGAGGACGTCCCGGCCCATCTCATCGAGTGCGGAGCGGACGTCGTAGGGCGGCGCGAGCGGATCCGGCCCGCCTCGCCACGGGCCGTAGCGGAACCGCCCGTGTGGGTTGTCCCGCATGTCGTGCCGATCGCCGACCCCGCTCATCACCTCACGCTACGTCCGG
>DASSTN010000099.1:0-5394 GCA_035707905.1 Intrasporangium sp. | reverse complement strand
GCGGGGGAGTGGAGCGCCCTGCTGCCCGACCGGTTCGCCAGCCTGAGCGAGGAGAGAGCATGAGCGCCGACCGAAGCTTCGAGTTCGACGGCACGCCCGTGCCGTTCCGCCCCGGGCAGACCATCGGCGCCGCCCTCGTCGCGGACGGTCGGCCGTCGTGGCGTACGACGCGCCTCGCCGGGTCGCCCCGCGGCATCTTCTGCGGCATCGGGGTCTGCTTCGACTGCCTCGTGACGGTGGACGGCGAGCCGAACCAGCGCGCCTGCCTCGTCCGGGCCGATGCGGGCCAGGTCGTCACCACTCAGGAGGGCACTGGTTATGAGCACGACTGACGTCCTGATCGTCGGGGCGGGGCCTGCCGGACTGGCCTGCGCTGCAACGCTTCTCGACCAGTCCGACCTCTCGATCGTCATCCTCGACGCCGGCCACGGCCCGGGCGGCCAGTACTGGCGACAGCCGGCGCCCGCGTCGGGTCCGGACGCGCTGGACGGCGGCGAGCTCGCCGACCTCCACCACGACCGCGCAACGTTTTCCCGCCTCGTGCGGCGGATCGAGCAGGGACGTTCGCAGGGACGGGTGGAGGTCCGCTCCGAGCAGCACGTCTGGTCCGTGGTCCCCCAGGACGAGGGGTATGCCGCTCAAACCGTCGACCGCAGCGGCGGACCCGGGCGGGTGGTCGGCTCGACGACCCACGCACGGGCGGTGCTCGTCGCCACCGGTGCGTACGACCGGGCGCTGCCGTTCCCCGGCTGGGACCTGCCCGGCGTGATGACGGTCGGCGGTCTGCAGGCGCTGCTCAAGGCCGGCGGTGTCACGGCGGGTCGGCGGGTCGCGATCGGCGGCACTGGCCCGTTCCTGCTGCCCGTGGCCGCGGGGCTGGCGCGCCGCGGCAGCACGGTGGTCGGGGTCTACGAGGCGAATCGTCCGGGGGCCTGGCTCCGGGAGGGTCGGGCGGTGGCCCGCAACCTGACCAAGCTGGGTGAGGGCGCCGGGTACGCCCGCACCTTGCTCCGGCACCGAGTGTCCCTCCGGACCGGCCGGCTCATCGTCGCGGCGCACGGCACCGACCGCGTCGAGGCCGTGACAGTGGCGCGGCTCGACCGCGCCGGTCACGTCGTCGCGGGCAGCGAGCAGCGGGTCGCGGTCGACGCCGTCGGCGTCGGGTGGGGCTTCACGCCCCAGCTCGACCTCGCGGTCACCCTGGGCGTGGACCTGACGACGGACGCCGCGGGAACGCAGGTCGTCGCCGTCGACGACCTCCAGCGGACCAGCAGGCGCGGCGTGTACGCCGCCGGCGAGGTCTGCGGCGTCGGTGGCGCGGCGCTCGCCGTGGCCGAGGGCCGGCTCGCGGCGGCGGGCATCGTCGCCGACCTCGACGGTCGCGTGCTGACGGGGGAGACCCTCGCCCGCGGTCGTCGAGAGGTGGGACGGCTCCGGGCCTTCGCCGACGCCATCCTGCGGGCCCACCCTGTCCCGGCCGGCTGGGCGGAGCGCCTCCAGGACGACACCGTCATCTGCCGGTGCGAGGAGGTCCGCTACGCCGCTGTTCGGGAGGCGATCCACGAGCAGGGTGCCGGCGACGCGAGGCAGGTCAAGCAGCTGACCCGCACCGGGATGGGCTGGTGCCAGGGCCGGGTGTGCGGCTACGCGGCCGACCTGCTCTCTTGCGGCCGCCCGGGTCCGGCAGTTGAGCGACTCATCGCGGCTCCCGCACCCTTGGGCGCGCTGGCCGCGGGCGGCTCCGCGTCCCAGGCGCCGGTGGACTGAGCCGGCCCCAGCACGTTCGGGGCTGTGATTGCTGGGGCGGACCGATCACTCGACCCGGAGTGCGCGGTGCCGGTTGGGACGGGGCGATCACTCCACGGCGGAGTCTGCGGTGCCGGTTGGGACGGAGCGATCACTCGACGGCGGCGCCGTGATCTCTGCTGCCCGCCGCTCCGGCAGGACACGCGAAATTGGGGCTGGCGCTCCGCCGAATGCAATGTAATATTGCACTGGCGGCCACGGTCGGCTTGGGACCTGGCTGAGCGGCATACCCCCAACTCTTCCCTAGGAGCGACCCCATGACGGACACCGACAAGAAGCCGTGGCACGGCATCCTCGTCGCGACGAGCCTGCAGTTCGACGCGAACGGCGAGATCGACTTCGGCGCGTACAAGGACAACGTCGCCTGGCTCAAGGAGCAGGGCCTCGACGGAGCGGCGCCGAACGGCTCGCTCGGTGAGTACCAGTCGCTCTCCTGGGAGGAGCGCGACAAGGTCGTCCAGACCGCCGTCGAGGCTGGTGGCGACGACTTCGTCGTCATGCCCGGCGTCGGCGCCTACAGCGGGCGCGAGTCCAAGCGCCATGCCGAGGTCGCGAAGGACCTCGGGGCCAAGGCCGTCATGGGGCTGCCCCCGAACGCCTACCGGGCGGACGAGCGCGCCATCCTCGAGCACTTCGAGCTCGTCGCGAGCGCCGGCCTGCCGGTGACGGCCTACAACAACCCGATCGACACGAAGGTCGACCTCACCCCGCCGCTCCTCGCGAAGCTCCACCAGGAGGGCCTCATCGTCGGAGTCAAGGAGTTCTCCGGTGACGTCCGTCGCTGCTATGAGATCAGCGAGCTCGCGCCGGGCCTCGACCTCATGATCGGCACGGACGACACCGTCCTCGAGGTCGGCATCGCCGGCGCGAAGGGCTGGGTCGCCGGCTACCCGCAGGTCTTCCCGCAGGCCTGCATCGAGCTGTTCCAGGCCTCCATCGCCCGCGACGTCGAGAAGGCGCTGCCGCTCTACCGGCAGCTGCACCCGGTCCTGCGCTGGGACTCGAAGACGGAGTTCATCCAGGCGATCAAGCTCGGCCAGGACATGATCGGCCGCAACGGTGGCGGGTGCCGTCCGCCGCGGCAGCCGCTCACCGCCGAGCAGGAGAAGGTCGTCCGCGAGGCGACGCAGGCGGTCATCGACGCCGGTCTCAAGTGACCGACTAGCCTGTCCGTCGATGCGCACCAAGAAGCTCTTCCACGCCGTCGACTCCCACACCGAGGGGATGCCGACCCGCGTCATCACTGGCGGGGTCGGCGTCCTCCCGGGGGACACCATGGCGGAGCGCCGGCTCCGGTTCATGGCCGAGCGTGACGACCTCCGCACCCTACTCATGTGTGAGCCCCGTGGGCACTCCTCCATGTCGGGGGCGATCCTGCAGCCGCCGACCCGTCCCGACGCCGACTACGGAGTGCTCTACATCGAGGTGTCCGGGTGCCTGCCCATGTGCGGGCACGGAACCATCGGGGTGGCCACCGTCCTCGTCGAGACCGGCATGGTCGAGGTGACCGAGCCCGAGACGGTCGTCCGCCTGGACACGCCGGCCGGGCTCGTCGTCGCCCGGGTCGCCGTCTCGGACGGCGCCGCCACCTCGGTCACGCTCGAGAACGTGCCGTCCTACGCCCATGCCCTCGATCAGGTCGTCGAGGTCAAGGGCTTCGGCGCGGTGACCTACGACATCGCGTATGGCGGCAACTTCTACGCGTTCGTCCAGCTGGCCGAGCTCGGGCTCCCGTTCGACCGTGCGGCCAAGGGGCAGCTCATCGACGCGGGCCTGGCCATCATGGACGCGATCAACGAGCAGAACCCGGTCGTGCACCCGGAGCGGCCCGAGATCAACGTGTGCCACCACGTCTACCTCGAGGCGCCCGACTCGACCCCTGTCCACGGCCGGCACGCCATGGCGATCCACCCCGGGTGGTTCGACCGGTCGCCCTGCGGCACCGGCACGAGCGCGCGGCTGGCGCAGCAGCACGCTCGGGGGAACGCCGCCGTGGGCCAGGAGATCGTCAACGAGTCGTTCATCGGCAGCCGGTTCGGCGCGCGCATCCTCGGCGAGACGACCGTGGGCGACCGGCCCGGCATCCTGCCGAGCATCACGGGCCGGGCCTGGATCACCGGCACCGCGCAGTACATGCTGGACCCGACGGATCCCTTCCCGGCGGGCTTCGAGCTCTGAACCACCCCGGGCGGGGCTGGCGACACATCACGGTTTGAGAAACGCCGCGAATACCCTTGTCGCCGGCCCCGGGACTCCCTACATTGTGCAATGTCACACCGTATTGGTGACAGCAGTTGACAGCGACGGCACGAGCCGTCCGGAGCGGAGAAGAACCTCAATGATGAGAACTACACGGGTCGGGGCCGTTGCGGCCGCCGCCGGCGTCGTCCTCGCCCTCACTTCCTGTGGTGGTGGCGGCCTCACGAACAGCGGCTCCGGGGGCGGTGGCGACAACAACAAGGGCGACATCATCCTCGGCATGGCCACCCCGCTGAGCGGCAGCAGCGCCGCCATCGGGCCCTACATGAAGAACGGCGCGCAGCTCGCGGTCAACGAGATCAACGAGAAGGGCGGCGTCCTCGGGCGCAAGCTCAAGCTCGTCGTCGAGGACGAGGCCTGCGACCCGAAGACCGCCGCGGCCGCCGCCGCCAAGCTCGTCAGCGAGGGCACCCAGGTGTCCGTCGGCGGCTACTGCTCGTCGGCCACGCTGCCGACGCTGTCGATCTTCGGCAAGGCCAACATCCCGATGATCATCCCGGCCGCGAACTCGAACGACCTGCTCAAGGGCAACAACAAGAACGTCTTCCTCCTCAACGGCACCGGCGCCCAGCAGGCGCAGGCTGCGGTGGACTTCATGAAGAAGTCCGGCGTCAAGGGCGTCGCCCTCGTCGACGACAACACGTCCTACTCGAAGGACATCACGACCCGCACGGCGCAGGACGCCCAGGCCGACGGCGGCGTCAAGGTCGTGAGCCAGCAGTCCGTGACCGCCGGTGAGTCCGACTACTCGGCCGCGGTGACCGCGATCATGCGGGCCAACCCCGACTTCGTTTACTGGACGGGGTACTACCAGGAGGGCGGCCTGATCATCAAGCAGCTCAAGGCCGCGGGCTACAAGGGCAAGATCATGGTTGCCGACGGCTCGGTCGACAAGCAGCTCATCACGATCGCCGGCCAGGCCAACGCGCAGGGCGTCTACGCCACGATGACCCAGACCCCGCAGACGATCCCGGGTGGCGAGGCCTGGATCTCGAAGTACAAGGCGGCGTTCAACGCCGACCCCGGCCCGTACTCGACCCAGTCGTACGACGCGGTCCGCGTCGCGGCCGAGGCGATCAAGAACGCCGGCTCGACGGACGGCCAGAAGGTCATCACGGCGCTCGAGAACATCAACGGTTTCAAGATCTTCAGCGGCAACCTGAAGTTCACGCCGGAGCACACCCTCAGCGAGGGCGGCTTCGACATCCTGGTCGTCAAGGGCGACCAGTTCGTCCTCAACAAGTAACGACGCGGCGGGACCTACCCCCATGGATGTGCACTACCTTCTCCAGCTCGTCCTGAACGGCCTGTTCGTCGGCGCGTTCTACG
>DASSTN010000098.1:0-17436 GCA_035707905.1 Intrasporangium sp. | reverse complement strand
GGCTTCGCCGCGGCCGACAACCTCATCCACCTCGGGGCGTCGGTGGTGGCCCTCGACGAGGTCTCCGACGGCAAGGACGACCAGGCGGAGCTGCTCGGCGTGCTCGGTGCCGACGTACGGCTCGGCGAGGGGCGGACGGCTCGGCTGCCCGAGGACGCAGACGTGCTCGTCGTGTCACCGGGCTGGAAGCCGTCGGCGCCACTGATCACGCAGGCGCATGAGCGCGGTATCCCGGTGTGGGGAGAGGTCGAGCTCGCCTGGCGTCTGCGAGGGCCCGGTCCGGACGGCACCCCCGCCCCCTGGATCGCGGTCACCGGCACCAACGGCAAGACGACCACCGTCCAGATGCTCGACGCGATCCTCCGGGCCGCCGGGCTGCGCAGCGTCGCGGCCGGCAACGTCGGTCTCCCGCTCGTCGAGGCGGTGATGGACCCGGCTCCGTACGACGTGTTCGCGGTGGAGCTTTCCAGCTTCCAGCTCCACTACACCGACTCCATGAGCGCGGAGTCGGCCGCCGTCCTCAACATCGCCGAGGACCACCTCGACTGGTACGACGGACCGAGCGGCATGTCCGACTACGCCACCGACAAGGGGCGGATCTACCAGCGCGTCCAGCGAGCGTGCGTGTACAACGTGGCCGACCCCGAGACCGAGCGGCTCGTGCGCGACGCCGACGTGGAGGAGGGCGCCCGCGCGATCGGCTTCACCCTCGGCATGCCCGGCGTCGGGATGGTCGGCGTGGTCGACGACCTGCTGGTCGACCGGGCCTTCATCGCCGAGCGCCAGTCGAGCGCCGCCGAGCTGTGCCGGGTCGGCGACCTGCCGAGCCCGGCTCCGCACGTGGTCGCCAACGCGCTCGCCGCGGCCGCGTTGGCCCGCGCACACGGCGTGTCCCAGGCGGCGGTGCGTGACGGGCTGCGTTCCTTCCGGTTCGACAACCACCGGATCGCCGACGTGGGCACCGTCGACGACGTCCGCTACGTCGACGACTCGAAGGCGACCAACCCGCACGCCGCGCTGTCGTCGCTGCTCGCCTACGACCCGGTCGTCTGGATCGCAGGCGGCCTGGCGAAAGGGGCCCACTTCGACGACCTCGTCGAGGCGACCCGCGACCGGCTCCGGGCGGCGGTGCTCCTCGGCCGCGACCGCGACGTGATCGCCGACGCACTCGCGCGACACGCCCCCGATGTGCGGGTCATCACCGTCGACGCCGACGAGACTGGCAGCGGACATGCCGCGATGGAGCGTGCGGTCGTGGCCGCGCGGGACCTCGCCCAGCCGGGTGACACCGTCCTGCTGGCCCCGGGGTGCGCGTCCATGGACATGTTCGCCAGTTATGCCGACCGCGGTGACGCGTTCATCGCGGCGGTGCGGAGGCTGACCGACTGACCGAAACCCGAGCGACCGCGGGGCCGACGTAGAGGGGACTTGCGAGCACCGATGGCCATCCTGAGCCCGCTGCGGCGCTCGTCGCGTCGGTCCGACGACGAGGACCCCCTCGGCGGCGGGGTCGACGGCGGGACAGCCGGCGGGGTCGCGGGGTCGTCGGTCGCCCGGGCCCGGTCGAGCGCCCGCTCGTGGTACGCGCTGCTGCACGACGCCCTGTCCCGGCCCCTGACGGCGTACTACCTGCTGCTGGGTGCGTCGGCGTTGCTGCTGACCATCGGCCTGATCATGGTGTTCAGCGCCTCGAGCGTGTACGCGTTCCAGCACTACGACCACAACTCCTACGCCGTCGTCGTCAAGCAGCTGATCTGGGTGGCGATCGGGCTGCCGTGTGCCTGGGTCGCCGGGCGCCTCCCGCAGCGCTGGGTACGCCGGCTCGCATGGCCGGGCTACTTCGTCTCGCTCGTCCTGCTCGTGCTCACGGCGTTCCTCGGGGTGAGCCGCAACGGCAACACCAACTGGCTCGCCTACGGGCCGTTCCAGATCCAGCCGTCGGAGATCGCCAAGCTCGCCCTCGTGCTGTGGGCGGCCCACGTCTACGCCAACAAGGAGCGCCGCCTCGGCAACCTCCACCAGGTGATGATGCCGGTGGTGCCCGGCATGCTCGTGGCCACCGGCCTCGTCATCTTCGGCAAGGACCTCGGCACGGCGCTGATCCTCTTCGCGATCCTGCTCGGGATGCTCTGGGTCGTCGGCGCGCCCGCCCGGGTGTTCGCGCTGTCGTTCCTGGTCGTCTCGGTCTTCGCCTCGGCGCTCGCCGCCACCGACCCCGAGCGGCTGACCCGCATCACCACCTTCACCGACCCGATGCGCGAGTACAACAGCGCCGGCTGGCAGCCCGCCCACGGTCTCTTCGCACTGTCCCAGGGCGGGCTGTTCGGGCAGGGGATCGGGGCGAGCCAGCAGAAGTGGGGCAACCTCCCCGAGGCGCACACCGACTACATCTTCGCGGTGCTCGGCGAAGAGCTCGGCCTCGTCGGGACGCTGCTGGTGATCGGGCTGTTCCTGACGATCGCGTACGCCGCGATCCGTGTCGCGCGCCAGACCAAGGACCCGTTCGTCCGTTACATGAGCTTCGGGATCGTGGTCTGGATCGTCGGCCAGATGATGATCAACGTCGGGATGGTGCTGGCCCTGCTGCCGGTGATCGGGATCCCGCTGCCGTTGGTCTCCTACGGTGGGTCCGCCCTCGTGCCGTCGCTCGTGGCGCTGGGGATGCTGGTCGGCTTCGCGCGCCGTGAGCCCGAGGCCGCGCGCGCCCGGGCGCAGCGCCGCAAGGCCCGCAACAGCGGGGTGTCCGCGGGCCGCGTCGACGGCACGGCACTCTGATACCTATGCGCATCCTCCTCGCGGGAGGCGGGTCGGCCGGTCACACCTCCCCGCTCCTGGCCACGGCCGACGCCCTGAAGCGACTCTCCCCGGGTGTCGAGATCACCTGCCTGGGCACGCGGGAGCGGATCGAGGCCGAGATCATCCCGGCCGCGGGCTACCCGCTGGAGTTCGTGCCCAGCGTGCCGCTGCCCCGGCGGCCGAACGCCGACCTCGCCCGGCTGCCGGGTCGGCTCCGCGCGGCCCGTCGCGCGGCCCTCGAGGTGATCGACCGGATCCGTCCGGACGTCGTGTGCGGCTTCGGGGGCTTCGTCTCGGTGCCGGCGTACCTCGCCGCTCGCAAGCGACGCGTGCCCCTCGTCGTCCACGAGGGCAACACCCTGCCCGGCATCGCCAACAAGCTCGGCGCCCGCTTCACCGAGCACGTCGCCACCAGCTTCCCGGACACCCACCTGCCGCACGCGACGTACGTCGGGCTGCCGCTCCGCCGGATGATCGCCACCCTCGACCGGGCGGCGCTGCGCGCCGAGGCGCGGGCGACGTACGGGCTCCGCGACGACCTCCCGGTGTTGCTGGTCACCGGCGGGTCGCAGGGGGCGGCGTCGATCAACCGCGCCGTCCTCGAGGCCGCGCCCGCCTTCGCCGACGGGGGAGTGCAGGTGCTGCACGTGACCGGGCCCGCCCACGAGACCACGGCCCCCGAGACCGGCGTCCCCTACGTCGTGCGTGGCTTCGTCGACCGGATGGACCTCGCCTACTCCGCGGCGGACGCGGTGCTGTGCCGCTCCGGCTCCAACACCGTCACCGAGGTGTCGGGCATCGGCCTGCCCGCGGTCTTCGTGCCGCTGCCCATCGGCAACGGCGAGCAGGCCCTCAACGCCAAGGCGGTCATCGACGCGGGCGGCGGCATCCTGGTCGACGACGCCGACCTCACCCCGGACTGGGTCGCGAGCCACGTCGTGCCCCTGCTCCGGGACCCCGAGCGGCTCGCCGCGATGGGAGCGGCCGCGGCCCACCTGATCCCCCTGGACGCCGACGAGAAGCTCGCCCGGATGATCCTCTCGGCCGGCGGCGCTTCGTGAAGATCCCGGTCCCCGACGTGATCCCGGCGGCCTCCGAGCTGGGCCGGGTGCACTTCGTCGGCATCGGCGGCGCGGGGCTGTCGGCGATCGCGCGGATCATGGCCCAGCAGGGTGTCCCGGTCACGGGCAGCGACGACCAGGACACGCCGTTCCTGCCGCAGCTGCGGGAGCTCGGCGTACCCGTGCACCTCGGGTACGCCGCCGAGCACGTGGGCGACGCCGACACCCTGGTCGTCACCACGGCCGCCCACGACGACAACCCCGAGGTGGTCGAGGGGCAGGCACGGCGACTGCGGATCCTGCCGCGGTCGGCGGGCCTCAAGGCGACGATGGCCGGCCACGACGTCGTGGCGGTGGCCGGCACCCACGGCAAGACCACCGCGACGTCGATGCTCACCATGGCGCTGCTCGCGGCCGGCGCGGACCCGACGTACGCGATCGGCGGGGTGCTGACCGCGACCGGCCGCAACGCCGACGCCGGTGGGAGCCGGCTGTTCATCGCCGAGGCCGACGAGAGCGACGGTGCCTTCCTGGTCTACCGGCCCGGGGGTGCGCTGGTCACCAACGTCGACGCCGACCACCTCGACGTGTGGGGCACCGAGGCGGCGTACCACGCGGCGTTCGCCGAGTTCGTCGCGACGATCGAGCCCGGTGGGCCCGGGCTGGTCGTCTGCGGCGACGACCCGGGAGCGCGCGCCCTGCTCGAGCCCGCCCGGGCGCGCGGCATCGCCGCCGCCTCTGTCGGTGAAGGGCCCGGCAACGACTGGCGCATCACCGAGGTGGACCTTGCCGGTGGCACGTCGTCCTTCGGCCTCACCCGGCTCGACGAGGCGCTGCCCCGGGTGCGGCTCGCGGTGCCGGGTCGTCACTACGTGCTCGACGCGGCCGCGGCGCTGGTCACCGGCCTGGGGCTCGGGCACCACTACGCCGACCTCGCGCGAGGGCTCGGCGAGTTCACCGGCACCGGCCGTCGGATGGAGCGCAAGGGAGAGGCCGGGGGAGTGCGGGTCTACGACTCGTACGCCCACCACCCCGCGGAGATCGCCGGCGACCTCGAAGCCGCGCGTGCCCTCGCGGGCGACGGTCGGCTGGTGGTGGCGTTCCAGCCCCACCTCGTCTCGCGCACGCGGATCTTCGGCGAGGCGATGGGCCTCGCCCTCGGGGCGGCCGACGAGGTCGTCGTCCTCGACGTCTACGTCGCCCGGGAGGAGCCCGACCCCGAGGTGACCGGCCGCCTGGTGGCGGACGCCGTACCCCTGCCGAGGGGGCGGGTCCACTACGTCCCCGACCTCGGGGACGCCGCCGGAGAACTTGCCCGGCACGCCGGGCCGGGCGACCTGGTTCTGACCCTCGGCGCGGGTAGCGTCACGAACGTCGGGCCCCGGGTGCTGGCCCTGCTCGCCGAACGGGAGGTGTGAGGCCGTGTCGCTGTCCACGCTGCCGCGCAACCCGTTGAAGGGGAGCGCGCGGCGCGACCCCGCGACCCGCTCGCGCCGTCGCTTCGCACGACGTCAGTGGCTTCGACGCTGGCTCGTGTGGCGCTACGTCATCGCCTCGGTGCTGCTGGTCGCGCTCACGGCGACGGGGATCTGGCTGGTCTTCTTCAGCTCCGTGCTGACCGTCAAGCACGTCGACGTCCGAGGCGAGTCGCAGCTGACCACGCAGCGGGTGCTCGACGCCGCCGACGTCCCGATCGGCGGCCACCTGGTCGACCTCGACCTCGACGCCATCCGCACGCGCGTGGCCGGCCTGGCGGTGGTCAAGCGCGTGGACGTCTCGCGCGACTGGCCCGACGGCGTGCTCATCAAGATCACCGAGCGCCACGAGGTCGCCGTCGTCGACATCGGCGGCACCTACCAGGCCATGGACTCCGACGGGGTGCTGTTCAAGAGCTACCCCCGGCCACCGGCCGGGTTGCCGCGCGTGGTCGCCGGTGCGCACATCGGCAGCGACGCCCTCGCCGAGGCCGCCCGGGTGCTCGACAGCCTGCCGGCAGGTCTCGCCGCCCGGGTCGACCACGTCGGCGTCCGCGGCATCGACCAGGTGACGCTGTCGATGCGCAGTGGCGCGACGGTGATCTGGGGCAGCGACGCGCAGTCCCGGCTCAAGGCCGAGGTGCTCCAGCACCTCCTCGCCCGACCCGCCAGTACCTACGACGTCAGCGTCCCCGGCCAGCCGGTCACCACCGGCCCCTGAGCCGGCCTCGTCTGGGAAGATCCGGCCGAGAAAACGCGGAAGAACCGCACCGACCCGCCCGTCGTCGCTGTCGACTCGTCCGCGTTTTCCGCCGCGGTACGCCGACACGCGGGCGCGCCTCCGACGTTCGGCGCCCATCTGTCCTTAACGTCGTCGGCATCACGAGGTTGACATAACTATAACCCTCCACTTGAGGGTGACGGTTATCGACACACCGTGGTTCTTCCCCAGACCTTCCCAGCCGTTCGTCGTACCCGGGCGGACGGGAGACCCAGTCGTCCGGCCGCCGGCCGGGTGCGATCACCGGAGGCTTGAACCGTGGCAGCAGCGCAGAACTACCTGGCCATCATCAAGGTGGTCGGCATCGGTGGCGGCGGCGTCAACGCCGTCAACCGGATGATCGAGGTCGGACTCAAGGGCGTCGAGTTCATCGCCATCAACACCGACGCCCAGGCGCTCCTGATGAGCGACGCCGACGTGAAGCTCGACATCGGCCGCGAGCTCACCCGCGGCCTCGGCGCGGGCGCCAACCCCGAGGTCGGCACCCAGGCGGCCGAGGACCACTCGGACGAGATCGAGGAGGTGCTCAAGGGCGCCGACATGGTCTTCGTCACGGCCGGCGAGGGCGGCGGCACCGGCACCGGCGGCGCACCCGTCGTCGCCCGGATCGCCCGCAGCCTAGGCGCCCTGACCATCGGCGTGGTCACCCGGCCGTTCGCCTTCGAGGGACGCCGTCGTGCCAACTCCGCCGAGGAGGGCATCGCCCGCCTGCGCGAGGAGGTCGACACCCTCATCGTCATCCCGAACGACCGGCTGCTCTCGATCAGCGACCGCAGCGTCAGCGTCCTCGACGCCTTCAAGCAGGCCGACCAGGTGCTGCTGCAAGGCGTCAGCGGCATCACCGACCTGATCACCACACCGGGCCTGATCAACCTCGACTTCGCCGACGTGAAGTCGGTGATGGCCAACGCCGGCTCGGCGCTGATGGGCATCGGCTCCGCCCGTGGCGACGACCGCTCGGTGAGTGCCGCCGAGATGGCGGTGTCGAGCCCACTGCTCGAGGCCAGCATCGACGGCGCCCACGGTGTGCTGCTCTCGATCGCCGGCGGGTCGGACCTCGGGCTGTTCGAGATCAACGAGGCGGCGGCGCTGGTGTCGCAGGCTGCCCACCCCGAGGCCAACATCATCTTCGGCGCCACCATCGACGACGCCTTGGGTGACGAGGTGCGGGTGACGGTGATCGCGGCCGGGTTCGACGGCGGGATGCCGAAGCGCCGCGAGCACGAGTCCGGGCTGCGCCGCAACCCGCAGCCCGTGCCCCAGCAGACGCAGGAGCAGACCCGCGAGGCGGCCAAGGCGCTGGCCGCCCAGAAGACCGAGCAGCCGGCGGCCGAGCCCGAGGGCGAGCGCGAGGCCGTCACCGCCGGCGCCCGGCCGCGGCCCGAGCGGCCGGCGCTGCAGTTCGACGACGACGACCTCGACGTCCCGGACTTCCTGAAGTAGCCGGGTCGGCAGCGGGCCCGCCCGCACGCCCTGTCATCATCGAGGAGTTGTACGCGTCCCGACTCAGCCACGGCCCCGTCGAGCTGGCCTTCACCGACCGGCACGGCGGGGTCTCGGCCGCGCCGTTCGACTCGCTCAACCTCGGCTGGTCCGGCGGTGACGCACCCGAGGCGATGGCCGAGAACCACCGTCTCCTGATGGACGACTTCGCACCCGGCGACGGCCTCGGGCAGCTCGCCGAGCTCGGACAGGTCCACGGCAACGACGTCCTCGTCGTCGGTCCCGAGGGCCCCCGACACGACGTCCACGACCACCTGCACGGCGTCGGGGACGGGCTGGTGACAGCCGAGCCCGGCGTCACCCTGAGCGTGCGCGCCGCCGACTGTGTCCCCGTGCTGCTCGCCGACCCCGACGCGGGCGTGATCGGCGCCTGCCACTGCGGACGCCCCGGGGTCGTCGCGGGCATCGTCCCGGCAACGGTCGCGGCGATGCGCGAGCTGGGCGCGACGGCCATCACGGCGTGGGTCGGGCCTCACGTGTGCGGTCGCTGCTACGAGGTGCCCCCCGAGCTCCAGGACGAGGTGGCCGCGGTCGAGCCCGCCACCCGCGCCACCACCTCGTGGGGTACGCCGGCCCTCGACGTCGGTGCCGGAGTGGTCGCCCAGCTCGAGCGCGGCGACGTCGCGGTCGTCGACGTCTCCCGGTGCACTCTCGAGTCGCCCGACCTCTACTCCTACCGCCGCGAGGGCACGCGCTCGGGTCGCCAGGCCGGGCTGATCCGGAGGACGGCATGACCACCGCTGACCGCAAGGCCGAGATCGCCGCGGGCCTCGACGCCGTACGCCGGCGCATCGCTGCCGCCGCCTCCGCGGCCGGTCGCAGCGCCGACGACGTGACCCTGGTGGTGGTGACGAAGTTCTTCCCCGCCTCCGACGTGCGCATCCTCGCCGAGCTCGGAGTCACCGACGTCGGTGAGAACCGCCACCCGGAGGCCCGTGACAAGCTCGCCGAGTGCGGCGACATCGGCCTGCGCTGGCACTTCATCGGCGGGCTCCAGAGCAACAAGGCCGCCGCAGTCGGGGCCTACGCCGACGTCGTCGAGTCGGTCGACCGCCTCAAGCTGGTGGGCGCCCTGAACCGCGGGGCGCACGAGCGTGCTCACGAGGTCGACGTGCTGCTCCAGGTGAGCCTCGACCCGCCCGGGCACGACGGCCGGGCGGGGGCCGACGCCGAGGACTTGCCCGCTCTGGCCGACGCGGTCGAGGCCGCGGGTGCCCTCCGGCTCCGCGGGCTGATGGCGATCGCACCGCTCGAGGAGGACCCGCGGTCGGCGTTCGCCCGTCTCGCGGACGTGCGGAAGGCGTTCCTCACCGAGCGACCCGAGGCCACCTGGCTGTCCGCGGGCATGAGCAACGACTTCGAGGCCGCGATCGAGGCGGGGGCGACACATGTGCGTGTCGGCTCCGCAATCCTCGGTGCGCGTCCCTCGATCAAGTAGCGTCACAACCACGACAGGGGCCTCACCTGCCACAGGAGTGGCGGACTGGTCACCGGCAACCTGGAGGATGGATCCATGAGCGGCGCGATGCGCAAGATCGGCGAGTACCTCGGCCTGCTCGAGGACACCGGCGTCTACGACGACGAGTACGACGAGCAGGGCTACGCCGAGGCGCACCAACCACGCCGTACCTCCGTGCCCGCGAAGGCCCAGCCCGCCCCGGTGGCCGACATCTCGCAGCGCCGGCGCGCCCACGCGCCCGAGGGCGGCCCGTCGGTCGTCTCGGAGCTGTCTCGGATCACGACCCTGCACCCCCGCACGTACAACGAGGCGCGCACCGTCGGGGAGAACTTCCGCGACGGCGTGCCGGTGATCATGAACCTCTCCGAGATGGACGACGCCGACGCCAAGCGCCTCGTCGACTTCGCTGCGGGGCTCGTGTTCGCCACCCGTGGCACGATCGAGCGGGTGACCGCGAAGGTGTTCCTGCTCTCGCCACCCAACGTCTCTGTGGCGGCCGAGGAGAAGCAGCGCATCGTCGAGGGCGGCTTCTTCAACCAGAGCTGACCCGACCCCCTGCGACCTGCGAGGACGTCGACGTCCGGGGCGCGGACTCCGCCCCCGCGGAGTCACCGACTCGGCAGGTGAGGGGCTATTGTTCGACCGAAGACGTGTCCGTACCGCGAAACTAGGAATTGGGTGAGGTCATGCCGCTGACGCCTGAGGACGTGAGCAACAAGCGCTTTACTCCTGTCCGGCTCCGCGAGGGCTATGACATGGGTGAGGTCGACCAGTTCCTCGACGAGGTCGAGGCCGAGCTCGCTCGGCTCACTCGCGAGAACGACGACCTGCGTGCGAAGCTCTCCGCGGCGCAGAGCGGTGCCGTCGAGGCGCCGGCCCCCATGCCGGAACCCCCCGCCCCGGAGCCGGTGGCCGCGACGCCGGAGCCGGAGCCCGAGCCGGCCCCGACCCAGCAGACGCCGGCCGTGGGTGCCGTCGCCGCAGGCGTGGAGACGATCCGCGTCGAGACCGTCGGCGACGCCTCGAACGCCGCCGCCCGCCTCCTCGAGCTGGCCAGCCGCAACGCCGACCAGCTGGTCGAGGACGCCAAGAGCGAGGCCGACAAGATCGTCGGCGAGGCCCGCACCAAGGCCGAGCGCCTCGAGGCCGAGTCGAAGGCGAACGCCGACAAGCTCGAGGCCGACGCCCGGGGTCGCGCGCAGTCCCTCGACGCGGAGACCGCCGAGCGCCGTACGCAGCTGTTCGGCGACCTCGAGCGCGAGCGCGACACGCTCTCCCACGAGGTCGACAACCTGCGGGCCTTCGAGCGCGAGTACCGCTCGCGTCTCAAGACCTACTTCAGCCAGCAGCTCGAGGCCCTCGAGTCCTCGGCCACGGCCGACCCGACGACGCACGAGCCCGGCCTCGCGCAGCCCAAGCGGCTCCGCTCGGTCCTCGGCGACGACGAGGGCTGACCCCGACGCACGTCTTCACGGCCGGCCGGCACCCCAGGGTGTCGGCCGGCCGTTCTGCGTCTCCTCCGAGGCGGTGATCCGAGCCGGGACCGGACCGGCGCCCCCGCGCCGGTCTCGCCACCGGGCGAGCCTGCTTTGAGTGCGAACGCCGGGGGCTATACCCTCCGGGGCACGTACGGCGCGCGGTGACCCGCTCACCCGTTCCATTTCCATGCGCCCCAGCCCGGAAGGCTCCACATGGCTCGCAGCACGACCCGGTCGCTGGCCGGCAAGGCCGCCTCCGCGGCGCGGAAGGCGATGTCCCGCTCGTCGGGCTCCTCGGGCGCCGGTCGTAACGGGGCGGCCGCCACGACGAAGAAGGCGGCGGCCAAGAAGGCGGGCCTCGCGAAGAGGGCCGCGAAGAAGGCCGTGCCGGCCAAGAAGGCTGCGAAGAAGGCAGCCCCCGCGAAGAAGGCTCCCGTGGCGAAGAAGGCCGCGCCCGTCAAGAACGCTGCGGCGAAGAAGACGGCCCCGGCGAAGAAGGCCGCGCCCGTCAAGAAGGCTGCGGCGAAGAAGACGGCCCCGGCGAAGAAGGCGGCGGCCAAGAAGGCGGCGGCCAAGAAGGCGGCGGCGAAGACCCCGCCGGCGAAGAAGGCTCCCGTGGCGAAGAAGGCGGCCGCGAAGGCCGCTCCCGCGAAGAAGGCCGCGCCGGCCAAGAAGGCGGCGGCGACGAAGGCCGCGCCCGTCAAGAAGGCTCCCGTGGCGAAGAAGGCGGCACCGGCGAAGAAGGCGGCACCGCCCTCGCCGGCCGAGAAGAAACCCGCCCCCCGGCGTCGCAGGGGCAAGGTCGACCCCGCCGACCTCCCGGTCCTCCCCGGCGAGAAGCCGTGGACCCAGGCCGAGCTGGACGAGGTCATCTCCGACCTCAACGACGACCGGGCTCGCGTCGTCCGCACCCTCAGCGCCCAGGAGGAGGAGCTCGCCGGGCTGATGCGCGACGCCGGTGACGGGGCGGGCCACGACCAGGCGGACATGGGGGCGACCAGCTTCGAGCGCGACCAGGAGCTCACCGTGCTCAACAACGAGCGCGAGAAGCTCGCCCAGATCGACCGGGCGCTGGCGCGCATCGCCGACGGCACCTATGGCATCTGCGAGTCCTGCGGCAACCCCATCGGCAAGGGTCGGTCCATGGCTTTCCCGCGTGCCACACTGTGCCTGACATGCAAGCAACGCGAGGAACGTCGCTGAGTTCCACCGACCAGGCCGAACCCGCCGACCACGCGTCACCGTCCTCGTCGCGGACCCGGCTGCTGTTCGTCGTCGTCGCGCTCGCGGCGTACGCCGTCGACCTGGGCACCAAGCTGCTCGCGGTGGCGCACCTGACCCCGCACGAGAAGGTGGACGTGGTCGGCGGTCTCCTGCGTTTCGACCTGGTGCGCAACCCGGGCGCCGCCTTCAGCACCGGTACGTCGTACACGATCCTGCTGTCCGCGATCGCCCTCGTCGCCGCGGGCGTGGTGATCAGGTTCGGGCGGCGGCTCGGCGACCCGGTCTGGGCGGTCGCGCTCGGCCTGCTCCTCGGCGGTGTCTGCGGCAACCTGACCGACCGCCTGTTCCGCGAGCCGGGCGTGCTGCGGGGGCACGTCGTCGACTTCCTCGAGCTGCCGCACTGGCCGGTCTTCAACGTCGCCGACATGCTCATCGACGCGGGCGTCGTGCTCATCATCATCCAGACCTGGCGGGGGATCGGGATCACCGGTCACCGCCACCATCGGTCGTGAGTGCCCTCGACGGGTCCGAGCTGCGGGTCGTCTCCGTGCCCGACGGGTTGGCGGGGGAGCGGGTCGACGCGGCCATGGCCCGGATGTTCGGGTTGTCGCGGACACGGGCGGCGGCGTTGATCTCCGACGGGCTCGTCCACGTCGACGGCGAGGTCGCCGGGAAGAGCGACCGCGTGCACGCCGGGGCGATGCTGGAGGCCACCCTCCCCGCCGTGGCCGACCCGCTCGAGGTGAAGCCGGAGCTGGTCGAGGGGATCCGGATCATCCACGACGACGAGTCGATCGTCGTCCTCGACAAGCCCGTGGGGATCGCCGTCCACCCCTCGCCGGGCTGGTCCGGCCCGACCGTGGTCGGTCACCTGGCCGCCGCCGGCTTCCGGATCGCGACGAGCGGGGCCTCGGAGCGGCAGGGAATCGTCCAGCGGCTCGACGTCGGGACCTCGGGCGTGATGGTGATCTGCAAGGGCGAGCGTGCCTACTCGGTGCTGAAGAACGCCTTCCGCAACCGCACGGTCGACAAGGTCTACCACGCGTTGGTCCAGGGGCACCCCGACCCGTTGGTCGGCACCATCGACGCGCCCATCGGCCGGCACCCGAAGGCCGACTACAAGTACGCCGTGATGGCCGACGGGCGTCACAGCGTCACGCACTACGAGACGCTCGAGGCCCACCGGTTCGCGTCCCTGCTCGAGGTGCATCTCGAGACCGGCCGGACCCACCAGATCCGGGTCCACATGAGTGCCCTCAAGCATCCGTGCGTCGGCGACCTGACCTACGGCGCGGACCCCACGCTGGCGCGCCGGGTCGGGCTGGAGCGGCAGTGGCTGCACGCCGTACGCCTCGGCTTCGAGCACCCCGACTCCGGCGAGTACGTCGAGTACGAGTCGTCCTACCCCGCCGACCTGGCGCACGCCCTGGAGGTCATCCGTGACGCGCACTGAGGAGCCGGCCGAGGTCTCGGTACGCCGAGGGGGCGCCGAGGACGCGCCCGCGCTGGCCGCGCTGTACACCGCCGCCCGGATGGCCGCGGTCCCGCAGATGCCGCCGGCGATGCACACCGCCGAGGAGGATGTCGGCTTCTTCTCCCGTCGGATGACCGACGAGGAGGTCACCGCGTGGGTGGCGGAGGCCGACGGCGAGCTGCTGGGGTTCGCCCTGTGCACCCCGACGTTCCTCGACGGCCTCTACGTCCGGCCCGATCTCAAGGGTCAGGGCATCGGGTCGCTGCTGCTCGACGTCGTCGAGGCGACCCATCCCGAGGGGTACGAGCTGTGGGTCTTCGAGTCGAACACCGGTGCCCGACGCCTCTACGAGCGCCGCGGGCTCGTGGAGGTCGAGCGCACCGACGGCTCGGGGAACGAGGAGAAGGCGCCGGACATCCGGATGGCCTGGCGGCCCTGACGCGCCGGCGCGCCCGCACGTCCCACCAGCCTCGTGGATCGCACGGCGCGGGCACTCTCGTCGCTTCTCGGGTGTTGCAACCCCTGAGCAGCGCAGGGATACCCGGTGAGCCGGGGATCCCTGCGCGCCCCACGGCCCTAGCCGAACGCCTTCCTCACCAGGGCGGTGACCTGCTTCTCCTCGGCGGGGCCGAGCGCGGTGACGGCGTACTCGGTCGGCCACAGATGGCCGTCGTCGAGGGCGGCCTGGTCGCTGAAGCCCATCGTGGCGTAGCGGGTCTTGAACTTCGCCGCGGACTTGAACCAGCACACGACCTTGCCGTTCTCGCGGGCGTACGCCGGCATCCCGTAGTAGGTCTTCACGACGACGTCGGGGACGGTCGCGGTCACGATCGCGTGGACGCGCTCGGCGAGGTCGCGGTCCTGGTCCGGCATCTCGGCGATCTTGTCGAGGCAGGCCTGCGCCTCCTCGGCCGCCTTGGTGGCACCCTTGCCGCCGGCCCGCTTGATCTCCTCTGCGTGCGCCTTCATCGCCGCGCGCTCCTCGTCGGTCCAGCCGCCGACGCCCTGGGTGGCCTTCGTCGCCATCTCGGTCTCCTTCTCCTGTGGTCTGGGTGCTCGGTGTGCCCCGAGACTAGGAAGGGCCCGGGGTCCGGCGCTTCTCGAATCCTGACCACCTGCCGAGGCCAACCGTTTCACGCCGCGGCACCGGGGTACGACCCGCTCGGACGACCGGACGACGACCGGACACCCGACCGGACACACGAATGGGAGGCACCATGGCCCGCGAGCGGCACGCCCAGCGCGGCGCGGATCTGCACGCCCGGATCTTCGAGCTCCTGCTGGACAAGGTCCGTCAGGACACCTACCCCTCGACGACACATCTGGCGATGCTCGAGCAGATGCTCCGCGACCAGGACGAGGTCGAGGCGTACGCCGAGGCGCTCATGGACAAGGCCGGGTCCGACGCCTACCCGAGCCTGGACCACCTGCGGCGCCTCCAGGGCCTGGCCTGACCCTCCCGCCTGACCCTCCCGCCTGACCCTCCCGCCTCCGGGCGGACCGGACTGTCGGTGCGCCCTGCCACGATGCCGGCAGGTGGTCGATTAGGCTGGCGGTCTTCCCCCAGCTGGTTCGTCCAGGCCGTGCGTCAGCCTGTCCGACCTCCTGCACATGCCCGCCCGTTCCTGACCGTTCGTGCCGCTGAGGAGGACCTCCCCGTCCATGTCGTCCGCCAGTGCCCCGGCTGGAGGGGACTTCGTCCACCTCCACGTCCACACCGAGTACTCCATGCTCGACGGGGCGGCCCGCCTGGACGACCTGTTCCGGCGTACCTCCGAACTCGGGATGGGCGCGATCGCGATGACCGACCACGGCAACGTCTTCGGCGCCTTCGACTTCTACAGCAAGGCCACGGCCGCGGGGATCAAGCCGATCATCGGCATGGAGGCCTACCTCACACCCAACACCAGCCGCTTCGAGAAGAAGCGCGTCCGGTGGAACGACGGCGGCGAGGACGACGTCAGCGGCTCCGGTGCCTACACCCACATGACCCTGCTGGCCGAGAGCACGGCCGGCATGCACAACCTGTTCCGGCTCTCGAGCCGGGCCAGCATGGAGGGGTACTACTACCAGCCGCGCGCCGACCGCGAGCTGCTCGCCGAGTACGCCGACGGGCTGATCGGCACCACCGGGTGCCCCTCGGGTGAGGTGCAGACCTGGTTGCGCATCGGTGACTACGCCAAGGCCCGCGAGAGCGCCGCGGAGTTCCAGAGCATCCTCGGCAAGGACAGCTACTTCATCGAGCTGATGGACCACGACCTCGCGCTGGAGAAGCGCGTGCGTGACGGGCTGCTCCAGCTCAGCCAGGACCTCGCGATCCCGGTGATCGCCACCAACGACTCCCACTACGTCATGCGCGAGGACGCACCCGCCCACGAGCACCTCCTGTGCGTCTCGTCGGGTTCGGTGATGAGCGACCCCAAGCGCTTCAAGCTCGACGGCGACGGCTACTACATCAAGTCCGCCGCCGAGATGCGCGAGCTCTGGGAGGGCCGACACGGCCTGAAGGAGGCCTGCGACAACACGCTGCTGATCGCCGAGCGGTGCGAGGTCTCCTTCACCGAGGGCAACGGCACCTACATGCCACGCTTCCCGGTGCCCGAGGGGCACACCGAGGAGAGCTGGTTCCGCCGCGAGGTCGAGGAGGGCCTGCGGCGCCGCTACCCCGACGGCGTCCCGACCGCGGTCCGCGAGCGTGCGGACTTCGAGGTCGAGGTGATCCTCCAGATGGGGTTCCCGGGCTACTTCCTCGTCGTCGCCGACTTCATCAACTGGGCCAAGGACAACGGCATCCGGGTCGGCCCGGGTCGCGGCTCGGGTGCCGGCTCGATGTGCGCCTACGCCCTGCGGATCACCGACCTCGACCCGCTCGAGCACGGCCTGCTGTTCGAGCGCTTCCTCAACCCCGAGCGCGTGTCGATGCCCGACTTCGACATCGACTTCGACGAGCGCCGGCGCGGCGAGGTCATCCGCTACGTCACCGACAAGTACGGCGACGACCGGGTCTCGATGATCATCACCTACGGCACGATCAAGGCGAAGCAGGCGGTCAAGGACGCCAGCCGCATCCTGGGCTACCCGTTCGCGATGGGCGACCGGATCACCAAGGCGATGCCCGCGGCCGTCATGGGCAAGGACATCCCGCTCAAGCAGATCTTCGACCCCGAGCACAAGCGCTACGGCGAGGGCGGCGAGTTCCGGTCGCTCTACGAGTCCGACCAGGACGTCAAGACCGTCGTCGACACCGCGATCGGGATCGAGGGGCTCAAGCGCCAGTGGGGCGTCCACGCCGCCGGCGTGATCATGTCGAGCGAGCCGCTGCTCGACATCATCCCGCTGATCCGGCGGCCGCAGGACGGCGCGATCATCACCCAGTTCGACTACCCGATGTGCGAGCGCCTCGGGTTGATCAAGATGGACTTCCTGGGGCTGCGCAACCTCACAGTCCTCGACGACGCGGTCAAGAACATCGGGCGCAACCGCGGTGAGACCGTCGTCCTCGAGGAGCTCAGCCTCGACGACCCCGCGACGTACGCCCTCATGCAGCGCGGTGACACCCTCGGGGTCTTCCAACTCGACGGCGGGCCGATGCGGGCGCTGCTGCGCTCGATGCGGCCCGACCAGTTCGCCGACATCTGCGCCGTGGGCGCGCTCTACCGGCCGGGCCCGATGGGCATGGACTCCCACAACAAGTACGCCCGCCGCAAGACCGGCCGGGAGCCGATCGAGCCGATCCATCCCGAGCTGGCCGAGCCGCTGGAGGAGATCCTCGGCGAGACCTACGGTCTGACCGTCTACCAGGAGCACGTGCTCGCCATCGTCCGCAAGGTTGCCGGCTACTCCCTCGGTCAGGCCGACCTCCTGCGCAAGGCGATGGGCAAGAAGAAGAAGGAGATCCTGGACGCCGAGTACGTCCCGTTCGAGGCCGGCATGCTCAAGAACGGCTACTCCAAGAGCGCGATCAAGACACTCTGGGAGGTGCTGGTCCCGTTCAGCGACTACGCCTTCAACAAGGCGCACGCCGCGGCGTACGGCCTGGTGTCCTACTGGACGGCGTACCTCAAGGCGAACTACCCGGCCGAGTACATGGCCGCGCTCCTGACCTCGGTCAAGGACGACAAGGACAAGATGGCGATCTACCTCAACGAGTGTCGCCGGATGAAGATCCAGGTCCTGCCGCCCGAC
>DASSTN010000097.1:0-5441 GCA_035707905.1 Intrasporangium sp. | reverse complement strand
TGGTAGCTCTGGATGAGCGAGGTGATGATGAGGCCCCAGCCGTCCACGAGGATGAAGAGCAGGATCTTGAACGGCAGCGAGATCATGACCGGCGGCAGCATCATCATGCCCATCGACATCAGGGCCGCGGCCACGACGAGGTCGATGATGAGGAACGGGATGAAGATGACGAACCCGATGATGAAGGCGGCCCGCAGCTCGGAGATCATGAACGCCGGGATGAGCGTCTGCAGCGGCGTCGCCTCCGGGGTCGCCGGGTTGTCGATCCCCGCCGCCCGGGTCATGAGCGCGATGTCCTCCTGTCGGGTGTGGGCCAGCATGAAGTGGGACAGGGGCTCGGCGCCGGCGCTCAGGGCGTGACTGAAGTCGAGGTGACCACCGAGATAGGGCTGGACCGCAAGCGAGTTCACGTCGGTCAGCACCGGCCACATGATGAACAGGGAGAGGAACAGGGTCAGCCCGGCGAGGACCTGGTTCGGCGGGATCGACGCGAGCCCAAGGGCATTGCGGGTCATCGCGAGGACCACGAAGATCTTCGTGAAGGACGTCATCATGAGCAGCAGCGCGGGCGCGACCGAGAGCAGGGTGATCCCGATCAGGGTCACCACGGCCGAGGACGGCGCGTTGTCCGGGGCGTTGATCTGGAGGTTGATGCCGCCGCCGCCCTCCGCGCCCGGCTCGGGAGGCGTCGTGGGGTCGGCAGGCGTCGTGGGGTCGGCAGGCAGCATCGGCCCGAGGTGGCGCAGGGCGGTGCCCGGCGCCTGCAGCTCGGCCGCGTGACTCGCTGAGGCGGCCGCGACCAACAGCGCCCCCGCCGCGAGGACGACGAGCGCCGCGAGCACCAGCATCCGCTGTGCCCGTCGACGACGACCGTATGCCGCTGTCCGCTCGCCAGCGATCACAGCCACGCGGCGCGCCCCGTGGGCACGACCGCAGGTGGCGGTTCCCCCGACGGTGGTCACGCGCGCCAGCCGGACCTGAGTGCCCCCGCTGCCAGGCGCCAGGTGGTCGGGTCGAGGACCGAGCCGCTGACCGGGGTGCCGAGCACCGCGGGGCTGCGCCGCCGCTTCGCGAGCTCTGCCTCGAAGGATGCCTGTCGGATCGAGCGCCGGGTCGGCAGCTCGCCGCCCGGACCGAGCGGCAGCAGCAGCGGCTCCTCGGCGGTGTCGCTCGGCAGGAGCTCGACCGGCGTGGGCGCGTCACCGGTGTGCAGCACGTTGATGCCGTGTTCGGTGACGCCGAGCAGGAACCGCTTCCCGTCCGTGTCCACGAGGACGACGGACGCCTTCGGGCCCACCGTCTGTCGCGCCACGACGCTCAGCGAGCGGGCCTTTGCGGCCGGGCTGCCACTCCGCACGCGACGGTAGGCGAGCCACATGAGGCCGAACACCGCCCCGAGGGAGAGCAGCACGCGCAGGCCCAGGATGAGCGAGTCCATTCAGAGCCGGGCCTCGGCGCCATCGAGGATGCGCGAGATGCGGACCGCGTAGTCCTGGTCGACGACGACCACCTCGCCGAGCGCGATCCTGCGCCCGTTGAGCAGCACGTCGACCGGCGCCCCGGCCGAGCGGTCGAGCTCGACGACGGTGCCGGGTTCCATCGACAGCGCCTCTCGCACGCTCATCCGTGTCCGGCCGATCTCCACCGTGAGGGCCATCTCGACGTCCTGGATCCGGCGGAGGCGCCCTGCGAAGGAGGTGCCGGCACCGGCCACCGGGGCGGCCGCCCCGGGGGCACCCGGACGGACCGCGAACCACCCGAAGGGAGCAGCACCGTCCGAGATCTCGAAGATCGCCGCGGGGCCGTCGTGGGCTGCATCGCCGGAGCCGGAGAGAAGGCCGGCCGCGTCGCCCTCGACGAGCTCGGAGAGCACGCCCTCCCCCAGAGCCGCAGCCGCGCGCTCGAGGGCAGGCCGCAGGACGGCAGTCGCCCGCGCTCCGGGGCCGCCGCCGGCCTCGGCCAGGAAAGCGAGGTCGAGCACGACCAGCATGAGGTCAGCGGGGCGGGGGCCGACGAAGGACGCGGAGACGACCGCACCCGGCGACCGTCCGGCGACGGCCTCGACTCCCACCTCACCCAGCACGCGCAGGCCGGGGACGGGAAGGGACGCAGCGAGGTGTTCGGCGGCGAGGGCTGCAGTGCTCACGGACGGCTCTCCTGGCTCGGGGCAGATGAATCGGGAAGGGTTGGGGCCGCAGGTGTTGGCATCGCTCGGCCCGATGCGTCGCCATCGGGTGCGCCAGCAGTGAGGGAGACGATGCGGGCGGCTGCCCGGGTGCCGGTGCGCACGACCATGGCCCGTGCGAGCTCGAGACCGCCGACGGTGACCCGGAACGGCTCGCGGGAGTGGTGTGGCAGCCGGAGGACGTCTCCGACGGCGAGGGTGAGCACCTGCTCCGGCGTCACGGAGGTCGGCAGCAGCCGGACGGCCACCTCCATGGGGACTTCGCCGATCTGGTGGCCGATGAGCTGGGCGGCATTGTCACTGCTGGCCATCGGGTTCACCGCGCCCAGCTGCGGCAGCAGGGTGTCCGCGGGGATCGCGAGGGTCATGGCCGAGGTCGTCTCCCCCACCTGCAGGGCGAACGTGACGACGACCATGAGGTCCGACGTCGCAGCCGCCTGCGCGAACTGGGAGTTGTGCTGGATCGACTCCACCCGGGGCTCCTCGGGCAGGAGCGGACCCAAGGAGTAGGCAAGGACGTCGAGCGCCTCGTCGACGAGGGCCTGGACGAGGGCGTGCTCGATCGGAGTGAGCTTCCGCTCGAGTCCTGGCTTGTCGGAGTGCCCGCCCAGCATCCGGGCGACCCAGCCGAGCGCGGCCGGCGTGGGGAACTGGACGACCATCTTGGCGGGAGTGGTGCCGAGGACGCAGCGCACCATGCACGTCACCGTGGGCAGCGAGGCCACGTACTCGTCATACGTCTGCACGATGACCGACTCCGTGGTGGCCGTGGACTTGGTGCGGACCTTGGCCGTCAGCTGGGTCCCCCACTGGCGCCCGAACGAGTCGAAGGCGGCCTCGAGGATCCGGCTGTGCTCCCGGGCCAGGGTGGTGGGACGCCGGAAGTCGTAGGGCTCGACGATCCTCCCTGGGGCAACGCCGAGGTCCTGCACAGTCACGTCCCCGACTATCGGCAGGGCAGGGACCGAGTTAAGGGTTCTACCGCTTCAGCGCGGGCGCCTTGAGCGCCTCGGGGATGAGAGCCCGGACCCGTTCCGGCTGGTCGGAGAGGACGACGATGTCGACGCGACGGTTCTGCCTGTAGTCCGCGTCGCTCGTGCCCTTGCGAGCGGGACGCGACGAGCCGTAGCCGGTGGCGCCGACCCGCTCACCGGGCAGGCCGCCCCGCTCGACCATCGCACGCGCGACCTTGGTCGCGCGCTCGGCCGAGAGCTCCCAGACCGAGGGGTAGGCCGTTATCAGGTTCGCCGCGTGTCCCTCGACGGAGACCTGCAGACGGGTGCGCACGATGATCGGGGTGATGATGTTGAGGATCCGGTTCGCTCGTGCCGTGAGAGCCGAGCTGTCGGGGCTGAAGAAGGTCTGCGAGCCGACGAGCCTGACCGTGAGCCCGCGCTGGTCGATGTGGAACTGCACGTCGTGGTTCAGCCCCTGCGCGGCGAGCCGGTCGTCCATCTCCTTCTGCAGCGCGGTGAGGCGCTCGACCTCCTTGAGGGCCAGGTCAATCGGAGCGAATCCCTCGTCGTCCTTGTTCGCCAGGCTGGGCGGGACGACGGTCCCCTCGGCCGTGTCGATGCGCTGGGACACGACGGCGCCGAAGCCGGTCGCCAGGGAGTTGCGGAGCTTCTCGAACCGCTCCTGGTCGACGGACGACATCGCGTAGAGGACGACGAAGAGGCAGAAGAGGACGGTGACCATGTCCATGTACGAGACGGTCCAGCGTTCGTCGACATGGAACGGCTCGGGTTCACCTCCGGGGCGGCGCCGGCGGGTCATGCCGCGGCCCTCACCTTTTCCTTCGCGTCCGCCCGTCCGCCGCCCTTGACCTCGTGCTCGGGCACCATGGCGCGCAGGCGGTCTGCGAGCAGCATCGGCTGGGCCCCGGCCTGCACCGCCAGGACGCCCTCCATGACGAGGTTCATCCGCTCGATCTCGAGCTCCGAGAGGCGCTTGATGCGGGACGAGAGCGGAAGCCAGATGAAGTTGGCGGACATCAGTCCCCAGAGCGTGGCGACGAAGGCGCTCGCGATCATCGGGCCGAGCGAGGACGGGTCCGAGAGGTTCTCGAGGACGTGCGTGAGCGAGACGACCGTCCCGACGATGCCCATGGTCGGGGCGTAGCCGCCCAGGGCGGCGAAGAACTTCGAGTTGGCATGGTCGGCACGGGACTTGGTGCCGATCTCGTCCTCCATGAGGATCCGCAGCTCCTCGGGGTCGGTGCCATCGGCGACGTTCTGGAGCGCCCGCGACAGGAACGGGTCGTTGCTGTCGGTGGCCTCAGCCTCCAGGGCGAGCAGCCCCTCGGCACGGGCCTTCTCGGCGAGCCCGATGATCCGCTCGATGCTCTCCTGCGGCTTGGGGGCACGCCCGAGAACGGCCCTCGGGATGGCCCGGAAGGCATTCAGCGTGTCCTTCAGCGTGTTGCCGGCGAGACCCACGGCGATCGTGGCACCGAAGACGAGAATCATCGGCGGGGGCAGCACGAGAGCCGTCACGCTGGCGCCCTCGAGCGTGACGAGAGCCCCGACCGCGGCGAAGGCCAGCAGAAGGCCGATGATGAGTGAGGGATCCATGGGCAGCGCTCCTAACGCTCCGTGGGCCGCAGGCGCGTCGCCGCACCCGAGCCGCCTTCGACGTCATCGGCGTCCCCCCTCAGGACACTGAGCTGTGGTCCCTCCCCGGCCGTCCGGCGCCGGGCACCCGCGAGCACGAGGGCGCGGAACTCCGCAATGAGCGCGATGACGTCCGCGAGGCTCTCTCGCACCACGTAGGTTGCCCCGCCGACCATCACGAGCGTCGTGTCCGGGTTCTCCTGGATGCGCTCGATGAGGTCCGCGTTGACTGCGAAGCGCGACCCGTTGAGGCGGGTGACAACGATCATGACGCCGTTTCTGTTAGGGGGCGGGGCTGCTCAGTGCCTCCGTCCCCTACTATCGGCGCCCCACGACGCGACGTAAGGTCAGCGCTTCAGGTCGACGAGCTCCTGGAGCACCTGGTCGGACGTGGTGATGATGCGTGCGTTCGCCTGGAAGCCACGCTGGGCGACGATGAGGTTCGTGAACTCCTGGGACAGGTCGACGTTGCTCATCTCGAGCGCGCCGCCGGCCAGGCTGCCGAAGCCGGGGTCGCCCGCTGCTCCGATCTGCGCGGTGCCGGAGTTCGCGGTGCCGGTGTAGGCGGACTGCCCTGCCTTCTCGAGGCCCTCGGGGTTCGTGAACCGGGCCAGCGCGATCCGGCCGACAACCTGCTTGACACC
>DASSTN010000096.1:0-7097 GCA_035707905.1 Intrasporangium sp. | reverse complement strand
GGCTCCGAGGCGCGGGTCACGCCGACGCTCGGCGAGGTGGCCGACACCCTGCGCCAGCACGCGCTCTACCTCGTCGACTTCTACGACGGCGAGGAGCGGGCCTGCCGTGACATCCGCAAGCACATCGCCTGGTACCTCAAGGGGTTCCCCGCCGGTTCGACGATCCGCAACTCGCTGGCCCTGGTCGACTCGATCGCCTCGCTCGACGCGCTCCTCGCCGGGCTCGACCGGGACGCGCCGTGGCCCGGGGAGCCGGCCGAGGGCCAGCGTGGGCGCGCCGGCTCGCCCCGCCGGGTTGCGCTCCCCGACGGCTGGCTCGACTCCCGGGAGATCACGGAGGAGCACCGCCGCACGATCGCCGAGGCGGAGCTGTCCGTCTCGGGTGGCTGACCCTGCAGTCGCTACCGTTGTCGTCATGATCGGCTACGTCCTCGGTTGGGTCGCACTGCTCGTCCTCGCAGCCTGGGCCACCTACGCGATCGCCTCACGGCGCAACCGCTGACCTCGCCACGCGGCGCGCGGATGTCGCCCCTGAGTGGCAGCATGCCTCCATGCGACAGGGTGGGAGCGCCGAGCGACCGGCGATCTTCTTCGACGACGCCGACGACTTCAGGTGCTGGCTCGAGGCCAATCACGACACCGCGACTGAGCTGTGGATGGGCCTGCACAAGAAGCACGTGCCGGAGCGCGGGCTGACGTGGGAGCAGGCGGTGCGCGAGGCGCTCTGCTTTGGCTGGATCGACTCGCAGGCGCAACGCATCGATGAGGACGCCGTGCGGCAGCGCTGGACGCCACGCAAGCCGGCCAGCACATGGAGCAACATCAACATCCAGGCCGTCGAGCAGCTGATCGCGGAGGGCCGAATGCACCCAGCAGGCCTCGCTGCCTTCGAGAGGCGCCGCGCGGACCGGTCCGGCACCTACAGCTACGAGAACGAGCACCGCACCTGGCCCGACCACTACGAGGCGATGCTGCGGGCCGATCCGACGGCCTCCGCCTTCTGGGACGCGGCGACCCCCTCCTACCGGAAGATCGCCGTCCACTGGGTGGTCTCGGCGAAACAGGAGGCGACCCGCGACAAGCGGATGGCCCAGCTCGTCGAGGACTGCGCCAACCTGCGGCTCATCCCCTCACAGCGCTATGGGAAGGAGCCGGGCTGGGTCGCCCGCCTGCGCGACGAGCTGGCCTGAGCGGCATACGGCCTAGCGTTTGTCGCGCGGCGGGATGATGTCGCGGTGCGCGCGCTGATCCTCCTTGGCGTGCTTCTCCGCCCGCTTCTGCTTGATCGACTTGCCCTTCTGCGACATGTGCGACCGCGGTGACTTGTCCGACATGGCTACTCCTCGATAGGGAGGCCCCTGACGCCCTCCTCGCCAGTATGCGCCGCCCGGACGACCGTATGCCGCTGAGTTTCCTCCCGCGCCCGCCTTGCCTGCCGCTCGTGCGTCCGGCCGCCCCCTAGAGTCGGGACGTGCCGTACTCGGAGCTGGACCGCGAGCGATGGGTCGCGGAGGACCCGGAGCAGAAGCGGGCCGACCGCGACGACTTCGCCCGGGACCGGGCCCGCGTCGTCCACTCGGCGGTGCTGCGAAGGCTCGCCGCCAAGACGCAGGTCCTCGCACCGGGCCACGACGACTTCGTGCGCAACCGCCTCACCCACTCCCTGGAAGTCGCACAGATCGGTCGCGAGTTCGGCGCCGCGCTCGGCTGCAACGCGGACCTCGTCGACATGGCCTGCCTGGCGCACGACCTCGGTCACCCACCGTTCGGCCACAACGGGGAGGCCGCCCTAGACGAGGTCGCCGCGGCGATCGGCGGCTTCGAGGGCAACGCCCAGACCCTGCGCATCCTCACCCGGCTCGAGGCCAAACGGAGCCATGCCGACGGCCGGCCCGCCGGTCTCAACCTGACGCGTGCGAGCCTCGACGCCGCCACGAAGTACCCCTGGCGACGGGGCGAAGGGCCCTACGAGACAGGGAAGTTCGGGGTCTACAACGAGGACCTGCCGGTGTTCGAGTGGTTTCGGACCGGCGCACCGTGCAAGAGCCGGTGCCTCGAAGCGCAGGTCATGGACTGGTCCGATGACGTCGCCTACTCGGTCCATGACGTCGAGGACGCCATCGCCTCCGGCTGGTTCGACCCGCGGATCCTTCGGTGCCCGAGCGAGATGGCGCCGGTCCTCGAGGTCGCGGGCCGCACGTACGCGCCCGACCTCACCACGGACATCCTCGGGGCTGCGCTGGAGCGGCTCCTGGCCTCCGGCGCCATCCCTGGCTCCTACGACGGGTCCAGGGCCGCTCTTGCCCTCCTCAAGGACATGACCAGCCGGCTCATCGGACACTTCGTCGGGGCAGCGGAGGACAAGACCCGCGACCGTTACGGTCCCGGCGCCCTCACGCGGTTCGACGCCGACCTCGTCATCCCCGATGACACCCGCGCCGAGTGCGCCGTCCTCAAGGCGGTCGCCAACCACTTCGTCATGACGACCGACGAACGCCTTGCCGCGATGGCCGAGCAGCGCGAGGTGGTGCGAGGGCTCTTCGAGGCGTATGCCGCTGAGCCCGAGTCGCGCCTCGACGGTGACCTCCGCGCGGACTTCCTCGCGGCCCGCACCGACGCGGAGCGCCTCCGGGTCCTGGTCGACCAGGTCGCGTCCCTGACCGACGTGCGAGCCACCGCCCTGCACCGTCGGTGGGTGTCGTGACGCTGTGCGTCCCCTCGGTGCGACCGGCTCGTGACGACCTAGACTCACGATCACAGAGAGGAGGGTCATGGCCGGGCTGATCAACAGCGACGACATCACGAGCGTCAAGGAGCGGTCCTCCCTCGAGGACATCGTCCGCGAGCACGTGACGCTGCGCCGCTCCGGCTCGCGCCTCGTGGGTCTGTGTCCGTTCCACGACGAGAAGAGCCCCTCCTTCGGGATCAACCCCGCCGCCGGGTTCTACCACTGCTTCGGCTGCGGTGAGGGCGGCGACGTCATCTCCTTCGTGCAGAAGGTCGAGAACCTGTCCTTCAGCGAGGCCGTCGAACGGCTCGCGGAGCGGCTCGGGATGGAGCTGCGCTACGAGGGCGGGGGAGGGCGTCCCCGTGAGGAGACCCACGGCCGCCGGTCCCGGCTCGTGGAGGCGCACCGGGTCGCCGAGGAGTTCTACACCGACCTGCTGCTGCACCACCAGGCAGCCCGCCCCGGCCGTGACTTCCTGCGGGCTCGCGACTTCAACAGCACGCACGTCAAGCAGTTCGGGGTCGGCTTCGCTCCCCGCGGTGGCGAGGAGCTCGTCCGGCACCTGCGCGCCAAGGGGTTCACCGACGACGAGCTCGTCATCGGCGGGCTCGCCGGGCGGGGGAGCCGCGGCCTCTACGACCGGTTCAGGGGCCGGCTCATGTGGCCGATCCGGGACATCACCGGCGACACCATCGGCTTCGGGGCACGGCGCATCTTCGACGACGACCGGATCGAGGCGAAGTACCTCAACACCGCCGAGACCCCGATCTACAAGAAGTCGTCCGTCCTCTACGGCCTCGACCTCGCTCGCAAGAAGATCTCCGCGGACCGGCAGGCGGTCGTCGTCGAGGGCTACACCGACGTCATGGCCTGCCACCTCGCCGGCGTCGAGACCGCCGTCGCCACCTGTGGCACCGCGTTCGGCCCCGACCACATCAAGATCCTGCGCCGTCTCATGCGTGACGAGCCGGGCGTGGCCCCCGCCAAGGTCGTCTTCACCTTCGACGGCGACTCCGCCGGGCAGAAGGCGGCGATGCGGGCCTTCCGGGACGACCAGAAGTGGGCGTCGCAGTCCTTCGTCGCGGTCGAGAAGTCCGGCAAGGACCCCTGCGAGCTGCGGCAGTTCGAGGGCGACCCGGCGGTCGTGGCCCTCATCGAGGACGCCGTCCCGATGTTCGAGTTCGCGGTGCGCACCACCATCCACCGCTTCGACCTCGCGACCGCCGAGGGCCGGGTGCTGGCCCTGCGGGCGGTCGCCCCGATCGTGGCGACGATTCGCGACCGGTCGCTCCGGCCGGAGTACACCCGGGAGGTGGCCGGCATGCTCGGCCTCGAGGTCGAGCAGGTCGCCCAGGAGGTGAGCCGAGCCGGCAAGGTCACCGTCCAGGACGACGGAGCCGAGCGGCACACCTCCGTGCCCGACGACGTCGCGGAGCCGGCGCTGGGGGAGGCCCACCTGCCGATGCCCGACCCGCGGGACCCGGTCGTCGCCGCGGAGCGGCAGCTGCTCCAGGTGCTCCTGCAGTTCCCCGGCGTCCTGCGCCCCGGCGCGGTCGACCTGCTCACGTCGGAGTCGTTCTCCGCTCCTGCACACCGGGCGGTGTTCGACGGCATCCGGGTCGCCCACGCCGCAGGCGGCGCCCCGTCGGGCCGCGGTTGGACGTCCGCCGTCAGCGAGGCCGCACCGACAGTCGTGGGCGGGCTCATCAGTGAGCTGGCGGTCGCCCCGGTCCCGACCCGGATGGACGCGCTCACCGGGCTGCCGACGTCGCGCTACGTCGAGGAGCTCTTCGCCCGCGTGCGCACCATCGGCCTGACCCGCCGGATCGCCGACGCGATGAGCGAGCTGCGGCGCCTCGAGCACGGCGAGAGGCCGGACCACGACCGGTCCCGAGAGCTCGGCGTCGAGCTGCAGGGCCTCCAGCGGGAGCTGGCCGCGATCAAGGAGGGGATGAGCTGATGCCGCTCTTCAGGCGCCGCGGGGAGGGCCGTGCGGGCGTCCTGCGCCAGGCCGTGCCGCTGGGGCACGGCGAACAGCTGCTGGCCTGGGCCGAGGACGCCGAGAGCGGAAGCCACGTCGTCGTCACCACGCATGACCTGGCCCTCGTCGACACGGACTGGCACCTCGTCTGGCGCCGGCCGTGGCACGAGGTCGCCAACGCCACCTGGCACCCTGACTCCGACCTGCTCACGGTGACCTGGGTCGACGCGAGCCGCCCGGTCCAGTGGACGATCCACGAGTCGGCGCTCTTCAAGCAGGCCCTGCGCGAACGGGTCCAGGCCAGCGTCGTCCTGGCCGACGAGTTCCACACGGACACGCGGCGGCGGGTGCGGGTCGTGATCCGCCAGGACCTCGCCTCGGGACGCCTGCTCGAGCAGATCATCGGCGCCCGCGGGACCGACCTCAGCGACCCGTCGGTCCGTGCCGAGGCCGAGAGGCGGCTGCGCGTCCTGCGCTCCCAGGTGGGTCGGTGAAGGGGTCGTCCTCGGCGCCCACGGGCGCCCATGACGCCTGTCGGGGCGCCGGTCCCGGGCTGTCGTGAGGTGGGGCAGAAGGGACGCCTGAGCCGATTTATCGGTCGGCCGATTCCTTTGCTATGGTTGCCCGGCAGCGATCCCCTGTAGCTCAACTGGCAGAGCAGCCGGCTGTTAACCGGCAGGTTGTTGGTTCGAGTCCAACCGGGGGAGCCAGCCGAAGGGCGGCCCCAACCGGGGCCGCCCTTCGTTCATTGAAGGCCCGGGTGAAACACACCGGGAAAGGGACAACGCACCGGGTTCAGAACCCGGTGCGTTGTCGATGAGCCGGTGTGTTGCTGTCGAAGGGGCTGGCCCCGTCAGTAGCGGGCGGGTGCCTGGGTGTCGTCCGGAGCCGTCGACTCGACGTCGGCCGTGGCATCGGTGCCCACCGTGACGCCGTGGATCGTGGCTCGTCCACGAGCCCGGAGCCGGTGCTCGACGTAGCCGGCCAGTCGGCTGAGCACGTAGTTGATGACGATGAAGATGATCGCAATGACGATCATCGACGGCACGATGTTGCCCTTGTACGAGCCGATCTGCGAGTACGTCGTGAGGAGCTCGGGGTAGGTGATGATCTGGCCCAGTGCGGTGTCCTTGAGGACGACGACGAGCTGGCTGACGAGCGCGGGGAGCATCGCCGTGATGGCCTGTGGCAGCTGGATGCTCCGCAGGGTCTGGCCGACCGTCAGGCCGATCGAGAGCCCGGCCTCGGACTGCCCCTTCGGCAGGCTGCCGACGCCCGAGCGGATCAGCTCGGCCACCACGGAGCCGTTGTAGAGCGTCAGGCCGGTGACGACGGCGGCGAACGGGTTGATGTCGCTGGTGAAGACGTTGTTGTTCGCGTAGAGGTAGAACGACGCGATCATCATGATGAGGACCGGCACCGAGCGGAAGAACTCGACGACGACCGTGCAGACCCACCGGACCGGGCCGTTCCGCGAGAGCCGGCCGAGTCCGAAGACGAGGCCGAAGGCACCGGCGAGGACGACCGAGACGGCCGCCGCCTTGAGGGTGTTGACCAGGCCCGGAATCAGGTAGCTGACCCAGATCTCGCTCGTGAGGAAGGGGGTCCACAGCGAGCCGTCGAGGTTGCCCTTCTCGCCGAGCTTCCACAGCGCGAAGCCCAGGAACGCGAGGATGAGGACGAGGCCGATGACGGTGAGCACCGCATGCCGGGCCCGCGCCTTCGGTCCCGGCGCGTCGAAGAGGACCGAGGAGCTCATCGCTTCACCGCCAGACGGTTGGACAGGTAGGTCGTGAGGATCCCGACCGGCAGGGTCAGGATCACGAAGCCGATGGCGACAACGAGGAAGATCGGCAGCAGCAGGTCGGAACGGAACTCGATCATCTGCTTCATCAGGCCGCTGATCTCGGCCACCCCGATGGCGGTCGCCACCGTCGTGTTCTTCGTCAACGCGATGAGGGTGTTGCCGAGCGGGGTGATGGCCCCTCGGAAGGCCTGGGGGAGGATGACCTCGCGCAGGCTCTGGCCGAACGTCAGGCCGATCGAGCGGGCCGCCTCGGCCTGGCCCGCCGGCACGGTGTTGACGCCACTGCGGAGCGCCTCGCACACGAAGGCGGCGTGATAGACCGAGAGCGCGATGATGGCCCAGATGATGTTGTCGCGCGCGATGTCCTCGCTGAAGCTGAAGCCGAGGTTGACGATCATCACGATGTTCGCCGCGATAATGAGCAGCGTCAGCGGCGTGTTGCGGAACGTGTTGACGTAGAAGGCGCCCGCGCGCTGGAACACCCCGATGGGGGAGACGCGCATGATGGCGACGATGGTGCCGATGACGAGCGAACCGATGGCGGCGAAGACCGTCAGCAGGATCGTCATGCCGAACGCGGC
>DASSTN010000095.1:0-4227 GCA_035707905.1 Intrasporangium sp. | reverse complement strand
CGCTGTCGCGCGCCACGATGACGAGGTCGTGCCCGCCGGCTGCGAGCTGCCGCGCGAACTCGAGGCCGATGCCGGCGGTCGCGCCGGTGACGAGTGCCGTGGGCTTCGGAAGCGGCGTCGGGAGTGCCATCCCGCCACCTTAGGGGCGCAGGCCGCCCGTAGGGTTGGGGGCCATGCGCATCGCCACGTGGAACGTCAACTCCATCCGCTCCCGGATCGACCGGGTCGAGGCGTTCCTCACGCGGACCGACATCGACGTCATCGCAATCCAGGAGACCAAGGCGCGGGAGGACCAGTTCCCGTTCGACCGGTTCGCGGCGCTCGGCTACGAGGTGGTCCACCACGGCCTGAGCCAGTGGAACGGCGTCGCCATCGCCTCCCGGGTGGGCATCGAGGACGTGCAGGTCGGCTTCGACGGGATGCCTGGCTGGGGCGAGCCGGTCGCGGCGGAGGCCCGCGCCATCGGGGCGGTCTGCAACGGGGTGCGCGTGTGGTCGCTCTACATCCCGAACGGCCGGGCGCCGGGCGACCCGCACATGACCTACAAGCTCGACTGGGTGGGGGCGCTCGCCAAGGCTGGGACGAGCTGGCTCGCCGCCGACCCCACCGCCCAGATCGCGCTCTGCGGGGACTGGAACATCGCCCCCTTCGACGAGGACGTGTGGAGCGTCGAGTACTACGCGGACAAGACCCACACGTCCCCGGGCGAGCGCGCCGCCTTCCAGGGCGTCGTCGAGGCCGGCTTCACCGACGTGGTGCGACCGCACAACCCGGGCCCCGGCGTCTACACGTACTGGGACTACACCCGGCTCGCCTTCCAGAAGCGGCGCGGCATGCGGATCGACTTCGCCCTGTGCTCGCCAGCGCTCGCCGCCCGCGTCACGGGTGCGCTCATCGACCGCGAGGAGCGCAAGGGCAAGGGCGCCTCCGACCACGCACCCGTCGTGATCCAGCTCGCCTGACGGCTGTCCCTGGCTGCTCGCCCTCGGGCATGGAGCGGCTATCCAGCGAACGTCCAGCGTCGCCTCCTACCGTCGATGAGGTGGCACCCCGGAACGGGTTCAACCGGACCATCACCCTGCTGACGGCCTTCGTCAGTGCGGCGGTCCTCCTCGGAGTCCTGGCGGCCGGCATCGCGGCCCCCTCGGTCGCCGCGATCGGCTCGCTCGCCGAGGCCGGCGACAACGCGTTCAACTCCCTGCCGAGCACGCTCACCGTCAACCCGCTGGCCGAGGGCTCGAGGATCCTCGCCGCCGACGGCTCCGTCATCGCGACGCCCCAGGACGAGAACCGGACCGTCATTCCCCTGAGCCGGGTCGCCCCGATCATGCAGAAGGCCCAGGTCGCCATCGAGGACAGCCGCTTCTACCAGCACGGGGCGGTCGACCCGCAGGGAATCGTGCGGGCGCTGCTCGAGGACGCCCGCACGGGCGCCGCCGCCCAGGGCGCGTCCACGCTGACCCAGCAGTTCGTCAAGCTGAGCCTGCAGGAGCAGGCGCTGGCCGCCGGGCAGGACGCCGCGGCCCAGGCCGCGACGGCCAAGACCCTGCTGCGCAAGCTGACCGAGCTGCGCTACGCCGCGGCGCTCGAGCAGACGTGGTCGAAGGACCAGATCCTCGCCGGCTACCTCAACCTCGCCTACTACGGCGACGGCGCCTATGGAGTCGAGGCCGCCGCCGAGCACTACTTCGGGGTCCACGCGAGCCACCTGACCCTGCCGGAGGCGGCGACCCTCGCCGGCCTCGTGCGCAGTCCCAGCAGCACCGACCCCGTGACCCACCCGAAGGCGGGACAGGACCGCCGCAACGTCGTGCTCGACCGGATGCACCAGCTCGGCATCATCAGCACCGCGGCATGGACCAAGGCCAAGAAGCGCCCGCTTGCCAAGGACCTCAACGTCACGCAGCAGCCGAGCACCTGCGCCGCCTCGCCCTACCCCTACTTCTGCGAGTTCATCATCCCGTGGCTCGAGCAGCAGCCGGCGCTCGGCCCGACCGCCCAGGCCCGCCACGACCTCCTCTTCCGAGGCGGCCTGACGATCCGCACCACCCTCGACCCGAGCGTCCAGCAGATCGTCGACACGTCGATCCGGGAGGTCGCCCCGGAGAAGAACGACATCGGCGTCTCCGCGGCCGCCTACGTCACCGAGCCCGGGACCGGCAAGGTCATCGCCTTCGGCCAGAACACCCGGTTCGGGCTGAACCAGCACAAGGGCGTCACGGCGATCAACTATGCCGTCGACCAGCGCTACGGCGGGTCTGGTGGCTTCCAGTTCGGCTCCACGGCAAAGGCATTCGCGCTCATCACGGCGATGAAGCAGGGCCTGGGCCTGCACGCGAGCATCGACGGACCCGGCGCCGGCCCGCACCAGGCGGCGACGTTCACGTCGCACCAGTTCCCACAGCCGTGCGGGCTCTACCAGCCGTGGCACGTCTTCAACGACGAGCCGTGGGGCGGCGGCACCATTTCCCTCATGGAGGCGACCGCCAAGTCCGTCAACACCGCCTTCGCCGCCCTCGACTCGAAGCTCGGCATCTGCAACATTCGCAAGACGATGCTCGCCTTCGGCATGCACGGCGCCGACGGCACACCGATTGGCAGCTACCCGCCCCAGGTCGTCCTCGGCGCGCAGACGATCTCGCCGCAGACCCTTGCGACCGCGTACGCGGGCATCGCGACCGGCGGCGTCCTGTGCCAGCCCTTCCCCGTGACCGAGGTCGACCGCTCCGGCAAGCCACTCTGGCAACCCCAGCCCTCGTGCAACCGGGTCGAGCCGGAGCAGCCGGTCTCGCAGGCCACGAAGTTCCTCGAGTACAACATGACCCACGGCTCGGGCATCCTCAACCAGCTGAGCGGCCGGCAGTCCGCGGGCAAGACCGGCACCGCCGACGGCAACGCGCAGTCGTGGTTCGTCGGCTTCACCCCGCAGCTCGCGACGGCGGTGTGGGTGGGCAACCCGACGAACCCGAACCGCCGGATGTTCAACGTCTCGATGGCGGGCAAGTTCTGCAAGTCGATGACCGGGGCCTGCTACGCCGCACCCATCTGGAAGCGCATCATGAACCGCAGCCTCGCGGGCGAGCCCGTCCTGCCGATGCCCTGACCGCGCTCGCTCGCAACGGCCCGTCCCAGCGTGGCCGGGTCTCAGACGGAGGTATGCCGCTCAGCTTGCTCTCGCTCGACCCGTCTTTCCGAGCGTGACGGAGACCGCCGCGCCGAGGAGGGCGGCGACCGCACCCCCGAGCAGCACCGTCTGGACCTGGACGACGCCGGCGCCGAGCAGCGCACTCGGGTCGAGAGGGTTCGGCAGGTGGCGGACCGCCTCGTAGTAGCGGCCGAGCCCGATCGAGGTCAGCAGGGCGAGGCCGACGACCATGCCGACCATGCGGGCGACCACGACGAGTGAGCTTGCGACGCCATGGGCAGAGGGCGCGGCATCGGCGAGCGCTGCATCGTTGACGGGCGCGATGGCAAGGCCCATACCGAGGCCGACGAGGACGAGCACGACCGCCGTTGGCAGCGCGTCGTCGAGGGAGTGCACGCTCCACCTCGACATGGCAACCATGCCCGCGCCCGCGAGAGCGAGTCCCGTTGCAGCGATGGGCCCGTCGCCGAGCCGACGAGTGGCGAGGCCACCCAACAACGCGCCGACGGGGACCGCGACGAGGAACCGGACGAGCACGAGCGCCGCCCGGGTCTCGTCCTGGGTCAGGGTGAGCCGGGCGAGCAGCGGCACGTCGACGATCACCGCGACGAGGGCCACCCCGACGAGGAAGCTCACGACCTGGGCCCGCATGCCGCGGCCATGCACGACGCCACGTGGAATGAGGGGGTTTCGGGCGCGCCGGTGCCAGATCGCGAGTGCCGCCAAGGCTATTGCCCCGACCGGCAGCAGAACGAGCCCCAGGGGACCGATGGCCTCGCGTTCCGGGTCGGAGCTCGAGAAGGTCAGCACGAGCGCCCCCAGGGCTACCGCGACGAGGAGGGCGCCGAACAGGTCCACCCGGCGCAGGCCGGGCCACCACCGGGGGGCGGCGACCACGCCGGCGAGGGCGAGCAGGGCGAGCGCGACGAGCCCGATCGGGGTGAGCACCCGGGACTCGCCGACGAGCGGGACGAAGGGGATGCCGAGGGTCACATCGGTGACGAGCCGCTCGGGCGCGGCGAGGGCGAGGCCACCGAGGAGCAGGCCGAGCACGGCGAGGACACCGCTCAGGACGCGCGAGA
>DASSTN010000094.1:0-7346 GCA_035707905.1 Intrasporangium sp. | reverse complement strand
TCAGAAGGAGCTGGAGCGCTGCCAGAGGTTGATTCCGCTGTCGACCGCGTCCTTGTCGATCCGCTCGAGCTCCGCGTCATCGAACGACAGGTTGTCCAGGGCGCCGAGGCTGTTCTCGAGCTGCGCGACGGACGACGCGCCGATGAGCACCGACGTCACCCGCGGGTCGCGGAGCGCCCAGGCGAGGGCCAGCTGCGCCAACGACTGCCCGCGAGCCGCGGCAATCTCGTTGAGCGACCGGATGTGAGCGAGCGCCTCGTCGGTCAGCAGGTCGGGTGAGAGCGACTTGTCCTGCGCCGCGCGCGAGCCCTCGGGGATCCCGTTAAGGTACTTGTCCGTCAGCATGCCCTGGGCGAGCGGCGAGAACGCGATGCAGCCCACGCCCTCCTCCTCCAGCACATCCAGCAGGTCCTCCTCGATCCAACGGTTGAGCATCGAGTAGCTGGGCTGGTGGATGAGCAGCGGGGTGCCGAGGTCGCGCAGGATCTCGATCGCCTCGTGAGTTCGAGCCCCGGAGTACGACGAGATGCCGACATAGAGTGCCTTGCCCTGCCGGACCGCCGCGTCCAGCGCGCCCATCGTCTCCTCGAGAGGTGTCGTCTCGTCGAATCGGTGGCTGTAGAAGATGTCGACGTAGTCGACGCCCATTCGCTTGAGGGACTGGTCGAGCGAGGACAGCAGGTACTTCCGGGAGCCGCCGCCCTGCCCATACGGCCCGGGCCACATGTCGTAGCCCGCCTTGGTGGAGAGGACCAGCTCGTCGCGGTAGCGCTTGAAGCCCTGGGCGAAGATCATGCCGAAGTTGCGCTCGGCGCTGCCGTAGGGCGGGCCGTAGTTGTTGGCCAGGTCGAAGTGCGTCACGCCGAGGTCGAAGGCCCGGCGGAGGATCGCGCGCTGTCGGTCCAGGGGCACGTCGTCACCGAAGTTGTGCCACAGCCCGAGCGAGACGGCGGGCAGGTCGAGGCCGCTGCGTCCGCAACGGCGGTACTCCATCTGCTCGTAGCGGTCGCGCTGGGCCTGGTAGTCATCCGCGTGGAACGTCATGTGCCCATCCTCCCCCGAAGGTCGGAGGGCGCGCTCACCCGTGCCCGCTCGTGCTCTCGGCGCCGTATTTCCCGCCCCCACACAGATCGAAAGGGGAAGGGCATTTCGCGCAAGGTCTTGAAAGGACCGCCCGTGCGGGCGAGACTCACGAGCAGGGCACCGGCCTTGATCACCCACTGCAACGAAGCAGGAGGACTGTCTTCATGACCCGGATCACCGTGACCGTCGACGGGGTGGCGTACTCCGACGACATCGAACCTCGCACCCTGCTCGTCCACTACCTGAGGCAGAACCTCGGCAAGACGGGCACCGTGGTGGGCTGCGACACGAGCAACTGCGGCGCCTGCACCGTGCATCTCGACGGGCGCAGCGTCAAGTCCTGCAACCTGCTCGCTGTCCAGGCCGACGGGCACGAGGTGACGACGATCGAGGGGCTCGCCTCGGACGGTCAGCTCCACCCGATGCAGCAGGCGTTCCACGAGTGCCACGCGCTGCAGTGCGGCTACTGCACGCCGGGCATGATCATGCAGGCCTGTGACCTGCTCAAGGACAACCCGGACCCGAGTGAGCAGGAGATCCGCGAAGGCCTCGAGGGCAACCTCTGCCGGTGCACGGGCTACCACAACATCGTCCGGGCGGTGCGCGAAGCCGCCGAGGCGATGCGCAAGGGCACGGAGGCGCCGACCGACAGTGCGGTGCCCGGCGAGGGAGCGACGGCACCCGAGCCGGCCGCCGCCGGCGTCGGCTCCGGCGGACCCGAGATGCCGCCGGGTGAGGGCGACCCGGTCAATGCCGGTGCGACGGGCGAGGGGGCGACGGCATGACCATCACGGAGAACCAGGCCCCGGCCCAGGCAGAGGTGGGCAAGGCGCGGCGTCGCAAGGAGGACCAGCGACTCATCACCGGGCGCACCCGCTGGACCGACAACCTCCAGGTGCCGGGCATGCTGCACCTGGCCATGGTCCGCAGCCCGTTCGCCCACGCACGCATCACCTCGATCGACGTCGAGGCGGCCCGCCAGGCGCGCAATGTCGTCGCCGTCATCACCGGTCAGGACGTCAAGGACGAGCAGGGCTCCCTGCCCAACGCCTGGCCCATCACCCCCGACCAGGTCACCCCGGCCCACCCGCCGGTGGCCGTCGACGAGGTCCACTTCGCCGGCGAGATCGTCGCGGTCGTGGTCGCCCGCTCGGCAGCGGAGGCACGCGACGCGGCGGAGCTCGTCGACGTCGACTACGAGGAGCTGCCGGCCGCGCTCGACCTCAAGCAGGCGGCCGAGGACAAGGTGCTTGCCCACCCCGAGCTCGGCACGAACAAGTCGGCCCTCTGGGTGTTCGACTCGAAGGAGGCCGGCACGGGCGGCGACGTCGAGGATGCGATCCGCGAGGCCCGGGACGGTGGCGTGCTCATCGAGCGGGAGTTCCGTCAGCAACGGCTCATCCCCTCGTTCATGGAGCCCCGCTCGGTGCTCGTCGACCCGACGGGCGAGCAGATCACGATGTGGTCCGCGACCCAGATCCCGCACATCCTGCGCTTCCTGCTCGCGGCCGTCCTCGGTGTGCCGGAGTCGAAGGTCCGGGTCATCGCTCCCGATGTCGGCGGCGGCTTCGGCGGCAAGCTCCAGACGACGCCGGAGGAGTTCATCGCCATGGTCCTGGCCCGGCGCCTCGGCAAGCCGGTCAAGTACACCGAGACCCGCTCCGAGTCACTGCTGTCGGGCCACCACGGCCGCGACCAGTGGCAGAAGCTGACCCTCGCTGCCACGAAGGATGGCAAGGTGACCGGCTTCAAGGTGGAGCTGCTCGCCAACCTCGGCGCCTATGTCGCCCTCGTCGGCGGCGGGGTGCCGGTCCTCGGCGCCTTCATGTTCAACTCCATCTACAAGTTCCCGGCCTACCACTTCGCGTGCCAGACCGTCCTGACCAACACGACGTGGACGGACGCCTACCGGGGCGCCGGCCGTCCTGAGGCCACCTTCGGCATCGAGCGGATGATGGACGAGCTGGCCGCGGAGCTCGGCATGGACCCGCTGGAGGTGCGGGAGAAGAACTGGATCAAGCACGAGGAGTTCCCCTTCACGACCGTTGCCGGCATGGAGTATGACTCGGGCAACTACGAGGCGGCGACTGCCCGGGCGAAGGAGCTCTTCGACTACGACGGCCTCCGGCGCGAGCAGGCCGAGCGCCGCGAGCGGAAGGACCCGGTCCAGCTCGGTATCGGAGTCTCCACCTTCACCGAGATGTGCGGCCTCGCACCGTCCCGTGTCCTCGGCTCGCTCGACTACGGGGCCGGTGGTTGGGAGCACGCCTCCATCCGGATGCTCCCGACGGGCAAGGTCGAGGTCGTCACCGGCACGTCCCCCCACGGTCAGGGGCACGAGACGGCATGGAGCCAGATCGTCGCGGACCGTCTCGGGGTGCCGTTCGAGGACGTCGAGGTGCTGCACGGCGACACCGCCATCTCCCACAAGGGACTCGACACGTATGGCTCGCGCTCCCTCGTCGTCGGCGGCGAGGCCGTCGTCCGCGCTGCCGACAAGGTCATCGAAAAGGCGAAGCCCGTCGCGGCACACCTGCTCGAGGCGAGCGCGGACGATCTCGAGTTCTCTGCCGGCCGGTTCGGGGTCAAGGGCACCGACAAGGGGCTCACGATCCAGGAGATCGCACTCGCCTCCTTCGCGGCGCACAACCTGCCCGACGGCATCGAGCCAGGCCTCGACTCCGACGCGACGTTCGACCCGGTCAACTTCTCGTTCCCCCACGGCACCCATCTGTGTGCCATGGAGGTCGACACCGAGACCGGCGAGGCACGGATGCGCCAGTACGTCTGCGTCGACGACGTCGGTGTCATCGTCAACCCGCTCCTCGTCGAGGGCCAGGTCCACGGCGGGCTCGTCCAGGGCATCGCCCAGGCGCTCTGGGAGGGCGCGACGTACGACGACCAGGGCACCCTCGTGACCGGGTCGTTCGTCGACTACACCCTGCCGACGGCGGCCGACACGATCAGCTTCGTGACGGAGAACACGAGCTCCCCGTCGACGACGAACTCGTTGGGCACCAAGGGAGTCGGTGAGGCGGGCACGATCGCCTCCACGCCTGCGGTCGTGAACGCGATCGTCGACGCGCTGCGTCCGATGGGGATCCACGACGTCGAGATGCCGTGCACCCCGGAGCGTGTCTGGCGGGCGATCCAGGACGCGTCGAGCGGGTCAGTCGACGAGACGCAGCGCGACACCGCACCGCACTTCGACGCCGCCCAGCCCAACCAAGACACGTCCACGACGGAAGGTGGTGCCCAGTGATCCCCGCATCGTTCGACTACGTCGCCCCAGAGTCGCTCGCCGACGCCCTCGCGGCGCTCGCCGAGCACGGCGACGACGCCAAGGTCCTTGCCGGTGGGCAGTCGCTGCTGCCCATCCTCCGGATGCGGCTCAACGCCCCCTCCGTCATCGTCGACCTCGGAAAGGTGCCCGAGCTCCAAGGAATCTCGGATGAGGGCGACCACCTCGTGATCGGCGCGATGACGACGTATGCCGCTGTGCTCGCTTCCGAGGCCGTGTCCACTCACGCTGCCCTGCTGTCCAAAGCCGTTGCCACCGTGGCGGATCCGCAGATCCGACACCGAGGCACGGTCGGCGGCGCCCTCGTGCACGCGGACCCCGCCGGCGACGTCGGGGCGCCGATCCTCGCGCTCGACGCCGAGCTGGTCATCGCGGGCCAGGGCGGGGCGACGCGCACCGTATCGTCCTCGGACTTCTTCGAGGACCTCTTCACGACCGCCGTCGCGGAGGACGAGCTGCTCACGCAGATCCGCATCCCGAAGCACACCGGCTGGGGAGCCCAATACGAGAAGTTCGTCCGGGTCAGCCACCAGTGGTCCATCGTTGCCGTCGCGGCCACGGTGCGTGCCGAGGGCGGCACGATCGCCGAGGCAGCGGTCGGGCTGACGAACATGGGGTCGACCCCGTTGCGCGCCAAGGCGGTCGAGCAGGCGCTCGTCGGCCAACCCGCGACGGAGGATGCGGTCCGGGCCGCGTGCGCGCAGGCAGCCGACGGGACGAACCCGCCGTCAGACCTCAACGGTGACGCCGACTACCGCCGCCACCTCGCGACGGTGCTGACCCGACGGGCCGTGCTGGCCGCGGCGGGGGCGTGATCGCGGGTGGAACTGCAGCACTCCTTCACCGTGCCGACCTCCATCGACGATGCGTGGGACCTCTTCATGGACTTGCAGCGCGTCGGCGGGTGCTTCCCGGGGGCGACCGTGACCGACTTCAGCGGAGAGGGGTTCGCCGGCACGGTCAAGGTCAAGCTCGGGCCGATCGCCCTGCTCTATGCCGGCTCCGGCTCGTTCCTCGAGCGCGATGAGCAGGCCCGGAGGGCCGTCATCGAGGCGAAGGGCAAGGACAAGCGCGGCAACGGCACGGCTGGTGCGCGGGTGACGATCCAGCTGAGCGAGGAGGACAACGGCACCCGTGCCGACGTCCAGACCGACCTGTCGATCACCGGCAAGCCGGCGCAGTTCGGCCGCGGCGTCATGCAGGACGTGTCCGACAAGCTCCTCGGGCAGTTCGTCAGCTGCATCGAGCAGCAGTTCACCGGAGAGGGTGAGGCGGTGGGCGCAGCTGCGGGGACTGCGCCCACCGTCCCTGCCGCCGCAACAGGTGGCGCCCCGGCGGAGTCGCCCGCTCCAGCCGCTGCTCCCACGGGAGCTGCATCGACGGTTCCCGGAGCGGCCGGCGCCAGGCCCACCGAGCAGCTCGGCGACTCGGAGGTCGACGAGGGCGCGATCACGGTGACCGAGCAGCGCGGTGACGGGGAGGCATCCGGATCTTCGGTCGGCACGCAGCGGGTCACGCTGGGAGGCAGCGGTGTCTCGCCGCCGAGCTCAGCGGCATACCAGCCGGTCGAGGACAACGCGATCGACCTCGGCGCGACGATCATGCCCGTCCTGGCGCGCCGCTACGCGGGGTTGGCGGTGGCTGGTGTCGTCGGTCTCGTCATCGGCTGGCTGCTCGGGAGGCGCCGCTAGGGTCGAGCGGCGCCGCTCAGCGGTCGACCGGGGTCGCGATGACGATGTTGATGTCGAGGTAGTTCTGGATCCGATCGCTCCAGCGGCCGCCGCACGTCGCGAGGAAGAGCCGCTCCGGTCCGGTCGCGTCGTACAGTCCCTCACGGGACACGATCTTCGGGTAGTCGTGTGCCGAGTCGACCGTCCGCCAGATCCGCTCGATGCGGTACGAGCAGGTCGAGCCGTTGGCCTGCACGATGTCGATCCGCTGGCCGGCCTGTGCTCGTGTCGCGAAGTCCTCCTTGAAGATCGCGGACCCGTTCCGGTACGTGTGGCCGTTGATGAGGACGGTGCCCCGTCCCGACCCGGGCTGCGGGCCCGAGCTGAACCAGCCCGCGTGGCGGCGGTCGACCGGGTTCCCCAGGGGGCGATTGCCGTTCGCGTCCGCGGGCGCGTTCTGGTCGAGCCCGATCCGCTCGAACGGCGCGTTGACGCCGAGGGCCGGAATGACGAGACGGGCGGGAACACCTGGGCGGCAGGAGGATTCGTGGACAGTGGGCTGGCTGGTGGGACCCGTTCGCCGGGTCGGTGCCGCCGAGGCGGTGGGCGCAGGAGTGGCGGTGCGCGCCCGGCTCGCGGGAGTGGAGCCGGCGGTGCTTGCCGGCTCTGGCGTCGTCGGCGCCGTGATGGTGACCGACGCCGCCGGCGCCTGACCCAAGGGCTGGAACACGAGGATCCACACCCCTATGAGGAGGGCCAGGGCACCGAACGTGCGTAGGGTCAGATCACGAGCGCGGCCTTTCGTGGCCACGTCGCTGGATGAATTCGTATGTCGCTGAGCTCAGCTCGCGCTGTCGGGCTCGGTCTTGCGACCCCTCAGCACGTTCCCCGAGAGCAGCCCGAGTGCCGCGAAGAGCAGGCCGCCACCGACGAGGGTGTTGGCCGGAGACCGCCCGGTGTCCTGGCCGGAACCGCCGGTGTGCGGCGCGCCGGTGCCGAGTCCACCGACGACAGAAGGCGTGTGGGCCTTGCCGGGTCCATGCGGCCGAGTCGGAGTCGGCGTGCCCGACGGCTTGGGCGCATGCGTCGTGGGCGTCTTCGTCGGCGGCACGGTGACCGGCGGCTCGGTCGTGGTGGTCACGGGCGGCTCGGTCGTGGTGGTGACGGGCGGCTCGGTCGTGGTGGTGACGGGCGGCTCGGTCGTGGTGGTGACGGGCGGCTCGGTCGTGGTGGTGACGGGCGGCTCGGTCGTGGTGGTAACGGGCGGCTCGGTCGTCGTGGTAACGGGCGGC